>URNT01000005.1 GCA_900549235.1 uncultured Clostridium sp.
CTTGCATGTGTTAGGCACGCCGCCAGCGTTCATCCTGAGCCAGGATCAAACTCTCAAATTTGATTCTTGGTTAAGACTACTTAGCTTGGCTAATATTCTTTACCGTTTTACTTGGTTTTTGTTCTGAATTTTCTCAAATCCAAAGGTCTAAACCAGACCTTTTGTTTTTAGAATGTTCAGGGTTTTACATACTGTTTAATCTTCAATTTTCAAGGTTCTCATCCATGCTGTCTCAGCAGCAACGGTTATTTATTATACTCAGTTGTTTCCAGTTTGTCAACAACTTTTTTAATATTTTTTTCAAGTTCTTTTGGAACCTGGCCGCTTGTCTCAAGCGCGAGGATTATAATATCAAACCTCGCGCTGAATGTCAATAACTTTTTTCAATTTTTTTAATTTTCCGCGCTGCCATCCAAGGTGAACCAGAAAGCAACACCATTTTCACGATTTTCAACGCCACAGGCCTTATTATGGGAATCCATAATAGCTTTTACAATGGAAAGGCCGATGCCGCTGCCTCCGTACTCCCTGGTTCTGGCTTTATCAACCTTATAAAATTTAGTCCAGAGCTTTCCTATATCCTCCTGAGGGATCTGGGCTCCTGTATTAAATACGGTGACCTTCACCTCTTTGCCAAGCTGCTCTAAGGTAATCTGGATCCGTTTCTCTCCCTGGGCATGATTCATGGCATTGTTAAGGTAATTGGTGATGACTTCTTCTATTTTAAATTCGTCTGCCCATACATAGACGGGGCCTGAAGGATCAAACTCCACTGTCACCTCTCTCTGCTGGATCAGGATGCTGACGGACGAGATTACACCCTGGATCAGGGTAACAATATCAAACTGTTCCATAACGGGCAGATCATTTCCAAACTCCAGGGCCGTAAGGGTCAGAAGCTGTTTTACCATCCGGTTCATCTTCCCAGCCTCATCCATGATTACCTCGCAGTAGTAGTCCCTGCTTTCCGGATCCTCTGCCATGCCTTCTGTGAGTCCCTCCGCATAGCCCTGGATCAGAGCGATAGGAGTTTTCAGCTCGTGGGACACATTTGCGATAAAGTCCTTTCTGGTCTCATCGATGCGGATCTTTTCCTCAATGTCCCGCTGAAGCTCATTGTTGGCTGTTTTCAGTTCGCTGATGCTTTCCTTCAGTCTGGCGGAAAGGGTGTTCATGCTCCGGCCCAGGACGCCGATCTCATCTTCTGCATTCCCTGTATAGGCCGCCTCAAAATCCAGGTCCGACATACGGGCGGAAAGAGCCGCCAGAGACAGGATGGGGGAGGTAACCTTCTTTGTCACAATGTACATGACCATCCCTCCTGCCGCGATTACTGCCAGGCCCACATAGGCCAGGAACCGGTTGGACAATTCTACACTGTCATGGATGCTCGCAATGGGCATGGACATAATAAACATGGTCCGGTTATCATCAAAAAATCCCCAATTCTGGAGGTAGAAGCTCTGAGACCGATCATCAAAGCGCTTCTCGATCTTGTAGTTCTCCTCCTCCCTCAGAGTCTCCGTATCAGTTCTTGTGATCCCCAGAATATACTGGTGCAGCTGTTCAGATAAAAATCTGGAATCCCAGTAATTAGGTATGATCACATCATCATCCACGCTGTCCACAATGGTCAGGGTGACATTATACTTCTCCTTCAGGATGCGGATCAGCCTGGTTATATCATTTTGCTCCCCCTCCTCGGAAAACAGGCCTTCCAGTCCGCTGGACACGCTCTCTCCTGCCTCCCGCTTTTCCATCACATACTGATTCAGCTTCTGATAAGCCCGCTCCAGGACCTTCACCTTCTGACTGGTATAAAAGCCCTCCAGAAAGAAGCTGTTCACTGCCCAGAGCGTGATCAGAGCCACTGCCATCAGACTGGTGAAGATCATGGTGAATTTGACTCGTATGGAATGCTTCATCCCTCGCTCACCTCGAATTTGTAGCCCATTCCCCAGATGGTTTTGATATATTCACCCTTCTCTCCCATCTTGCTGCGGAGCTTTTTTACATGGGTGTCAATGGTTCTGGCGTCGCCGAAATAATCGTAATTCCATACATTATTAAGGATCTTTTCCCTGGAAAGAGCGATGCCCTGGTTCTCTACAAAGTAGCTTAGGAGTTCAAATTCCTTAAAGCTCAGCTCCACATCCTTTCCGTCGATGGTAACCTGATGGGCCGCCTTGTCGATGGAGATTCCTCCTACGGAAATGGCCTCGGAGGCGGTTACATTGCTCCGGCGCAGGATCGCGTCTACCCTGGCTACCAGAATCTTGGGACTGAAGGGCTTTGAAATGTATTCGTCCACCCCCAGGGAAAAGCCCTGAAGCTCGTCCCTTTCTTCACTTCTGGCCGTAAGCATGATCACCGGCACCTGTGAATATTTCCGGATGGTCTTAAGCACCTCCCAGCCATCCATCTTAGGCATCATCACATCTAAGAGGATCAGAGCAATGTCCTTCTGGGCAAAAAACAGGTCCACTGCCTCCTCTCCGTCTGCGGCTTCAATCACGCTGAATCCTTTATTTACTAAAAAATCCTTTACCAGCTTTCTCATCCTGGCTTCATCATCTACTACTAATATTTTAAGACCATCCATGGTTCCTTCCTCCGTATTTCCTGTGTATATTCTGCGCTTTGTGGTTTCATTTTAGCAGATATTTATAGAGATTTCCATGTTTTCACACAAGTTTCACAAGTGGAAGGATTTTTCAAACAGTCTCTAATAAAGAGGATACATAAACTGGGCTGTCAGGGCGCAGGTGATGATGGCAAGGAGCATATAGGGCACTGTAAATTTAAGCACCCTGACCGGATTGTAGCCGCCGGCCGCAAAGGCAACAGCCGCTTCACCAGAGCCGGAGGGGAACCCCAGCGCAAACATATTTGCAATGCCCACGATCAGCACAGCACCTCTGGGATCCCAGTTTCCTGCCAGGCAGATGGAAGCAGCAATAGGAATCAGCACTGCTTCTGTGGCTGTGTTGGATAGGAAGGTGGTCATAATAATGGTGGCCGCGGAAAAGACGAACATGACCATCATAGAGCTGGGGTTCTCTCCCAGAATTGTTAATACCAGATTTCCAATGGCATTGCCTGCGCCGGATGAGCCAAGGGCGTCTGCCACTACCAGAACGCCTGCAATCATCCAGATCATGTCAACAGTCATGGCCCGGATCACTTCCTCCGGCTTCATGATCTTTGCGTATAAAAGCGCCAGAACTCCTGCTCCGGGAGCCAGATACAGCATATTTCCAGTCCATTTATTTAAGATCATAAGGAGCATAACCACAGCGAACACACCATAGATAAAATTTTCCTGGCCCTTTGACAGAGGGGCAGCTTTCTTTGATTCTTTTAAAGCATCTTTATCCACTCCCGATTCGTCCTTTGGCATCAGCTTCCAGAAAAGCACGCAGTAGAGGCCGAGAACGATCATTGAGGGCAGTGCAAAAAAGAAGGGGTCCAGAAGCTTCAGCGCGTACTGGGCATCAGGGATGATTCCTTCATAATAGCCGTTGATGGTGGCAAAGGTGGCGGCGCCCATACCGATAGGGAAACGGAATTTCCAGGCACAGAGCACTCCAAGAAGGGGAAGGAGGATCCTTTTTGCTGTTACATCACCAGTATTTCCAAGGGTCATCAGGAATACCACCATAATACTGATCACGGCTGTACTGGGGATCAGCTGGGCAAATATAATTCCCACCAGATAAAACATCAGAATCAGGGCGATTCCATTTTTCCCCTTCATCCGTTCCATAGAGGCGCCGATGCGGGCCACCAGGCTGGTTTTTGTCAGGGCCGCGCTGAGGGCCAACATGGGGGCAATCAGCACTACAATCTTATTTCCAAAGCCGCTGAAGGCATTCTGCAGCGGCGTGATGCCGGCTGCCGCAAGAATGATACAGCAGGTCATGGTGGTAACACCAAAGGGCACTTTATGCCATACAAACATGGCCATCATAAAAATGGTAACCGCCAATACAATATATATTTCCATTTCTGCTTCCTCCTGCTATTTCATAAGTGCCTGCACCTGGCGCGCCCGCTCCTCGATAAAGTCGGCCCAGACGGACGGATCCAGATAGGGCTGGTTTTCGTGGGTATAGCTTCCGGCCCGGTCTGTGATCTCGATCTGATTCGGATGGCTTGGCAGGGCAATGTCTACATGGATTTTTTTCACAGTCTCCTTATCCGCCAGGAAGCGGTCTCTCAGCTCAGGAGTAAGGTAACGGCTGGTCTTATAGTAACCGTCGTTCATGGTATTGGCCCCTACGCCTCCATGCATCCCCACTGTGTAGATCTCTCCATTTACCGGATTTTTCTCCTCCCAGAAAAAGCTGGTGCAGCCGGGTGTATGGCCGGGTGTCAGCAGGGTGCGCAGGCTGATATTTCCAAGGCGCAGGGGTTCCTGCTCTGAATAGAAATGATCCGGCTCAAAGGGCTGAGGATGGTCATCCTTATCAAGAATGATGGTCTCCTCGGGACAGGCCTTCATAAAAGCGGCGTCCTCCTTTGACATATAAATGGGAGCGCCGGTCAGCTCCTTTAAGGCTCTGGCTGCGCCGCAGTGGTCAAAATGGGCATGGCTTATAAGGATCATTTTAATATCCTCCAGATGATAGCCCAGGCGGTAGATGGAGTCGATGAGCAGATACAGGCTTTCTGTAATGGCTGTATCAATCAGGATCAGCCCTTCTCCTGTATCGATCAGGTAACAGCCCACCCAGGTCTGACCTGATACATACCAGGTTTGGGGACTGACCTGGAAGGGACGGATGGCAAGCTCCCAGGGACGGTAAGCCAGGGTTGCTACTGGATCTTTTGTTGGAGGTGTGCATCGAAATGGCATAAAATTTTCCTTCTTTCTTTGGGGTATTTGTTGTTTTGGATGTTTTCTTATCGATAAGCTTGATTTTTTTGTATGATTTGATTATAATCTTGATACTGGCTTATTACAACTTATAGGATTTTAGGTTATAACTTAGAAAGTTTAAGAGGTGTTTTTATGGATCTTCATCAGATTGAAAATATAGTGGCTATCTGGCAGGAAGGGAGTATATCGGGAGCAGCAGAGAAGCTGTTTCTTACCCAGTCAGCTTTGAATCAGCAGCTGCTGAAGCTGGAGGCAGAGCTGGGACTGGCCTTATTTGAAAGGCGGAATCGGAAAATGATCCCTACACCGGCAGGGAAGGTGTATCTGGATACGGCAGGAAAGATGCTTGATATGAAGCGGAAAACCTATAAGATACTGCATGATATTTCAGATGAGGCGGCAGGGGAGATTGCGCTGGCGTATACGCCGGAAAGCGGCTCCCGGATGTTTTCCAAGGTCTATCCCCTATTCCGGAATATTTACCCGGATGTGACCTTCCGCATCCATGAAAGCCGGGTAAAGGAAATGGAAAAGCTGATCCTTCAAAAGGTGGTAACCTTCGCTTTTACGACCTATTATGAATTCAGCCGGAGGCCGGAGCTGGAATATATGGATATAAGCCCAGAATATATGGTCCTTGGCGTACCAATCAGCCATCCTCTGGCCAGGCTGGCCGGTGAAAACAGCTGGGAACGGCTGCCTGTTGCAGATCTTTCTCTGTTCCGCGAGGATTCTTTTGTCCTTTTAAGCCGCGAAACCCGGATGCGGGATATGATTGATCTGGCTTTTTCCCAGGCAGGCTTTTCTCCCAGGATTCTGTTTGAATCCATCAGCACCCACACAGCCGTAAGTATGGTAGAAGAACAGATTGCCCCCGCCCTTTTTCCTCAGTCCTATGCCAAACCCAGTGATACCATGGTTTTTTTTACCGTTCCCTCCAGACTCAAATGGATGCGCTGCGCCGCCTTTTTAAGGGATGCCTATCTGAGCCGGGCGGAAAAGTGCTTTATTGCCCTGGCCGCGGACCATATGCGGGGACAGCTGCCATAAAAAACCGCTCCCATACAGCCTGATACACTGCTTTTGGGAGCGGTTTATTATATGCTTTTACTTATTTTATTCTTCCTCATCCAGCTCATCTTCACCGATCAGCTCGTCATATTCCTGGGAATCAAGGAGCTCGTCGAAGGCGTCTGCTACGATCTCGTACTCGTCATCATCTACGATGTTGTCCAGCTCAGGAGTTCCGTCCTCTGTCTCGCTGTAGCGGTACAGGAATACCTCTCCTTCTTCTGACTCTGCGCCTTCCATAGGGAGAAGGGCGATATATTCGCGTTCACCTGCTGTAAAGATGGTAAGGACCACGCACTCTACCTCGGAATCATCGTCCAGAGTCAGAGTGACGGTCATCTCCTGCTCTTCTTCGTTTAAGTTTTTCTCGTCTGCCATATAATATCCTCTCAATTCTTTGATGATGGTAGCCTGTATGAGACAGGCTCCAGGCTATGTCTACACTGTAGCAGACTCTGCCAGAAATTGCAAGTAATATTTGCCCCTTAAGCAGGGCTTCCATTTAGTATTCGATCCCTTTTCTTGCTCCAAGGCCATTTTCATAAGGGTGTCTTACGGCCTTCATCTCGGTTATATAATCTGCCTGGCTGCACAGGGCCTCTGAGGGGCTGCGGCCAGTAAGGATCACCTCCAGCCCCTCAGAACGGCCTTTTAAGCAGGCCAGAAGCCTATCCTCCGGGATAAAGCCGAGGCGGCAGGCTCCTATGGCTTCGTCCAGCACCAGAAGGCCCAGGGGGCCATTGTCCCCTGTCTGTGTTTTCACGGTGCGCTGCGCCTCTTGAAAGGCCAGTTCCAGCTGCTCTGTATAATAGGCGGCCGCCTCCTTTTTTTCCTCCTCATTAAGCGTCCAGGAAAAGCCAAAGGTTCTGGTGCAGGGAAGCACCCGGACCCCCGGAAGGAGAGAAAGAGATTTTATTTCTCCGGAGGAATCATGTTTCAGAAAACGGGCAATGGTGACGGGAAGCTCATTTCCGGCTGCCCTGAGGGCCGCCCCCAGAGCGGCTGTAGTTTTGCCTTTTCCGTCGCCGCAGTAAATGTGGATCCGTCCTTTTGTCATCTATAGGCCTCCTCTACAAACCGTGATACGACCTGTTTTTTATGATAGCGCTCTTTTACATAATAGATATGAAGCCGCTCCTTGGCCCTGGTCATAGCCACATAGAACATCCGGCGTTCCTCCTCCAGATCTGCCTCCAGAAGAGCCTTGTGATGGGGCGTAACCCCTTCGTTGGCATCCAGGATATAGACTACCTTAAATTCCAGCCCCTTGGAGCTGTGCATGGTCATCAGGCTGACGCCTCTGCCTTTTTCCTCCCTGTTTTTTACCTGGGAAAGAAGCTCCTCTTTGTATTCTTCCATATGGAAAAACCAGGCATCGCAGGTCTTAAAGCCGGCGGCGCTCTCCATCAGGGCATCCAGCACCTCAAAAAGCTCCTCCGGCTTCAGCCGCCGCTCCTGGGCGTATTCCCTGATATAATCGTCATAGGACACAACCTTGCGGATGTAATTTACTGCTGCCGCCGGGGCCATATCCCGCAGCATGGAGAGATCGTATTCCAGCTGCTCGATGCGGTCCAGCATCCAGCTTTTGTCCTGGTAAAAGGATTTTACCGCCTCCCAGTTTACATGAGGGCCTTCTAAGGCCTCTCTGCTGATGTAGCGGCGGGGACGGTTTATGATCTGAAGAATGTTTCCCCGGCTTAAATCACCCCTTGCAGCCTGGATATAGCAGAGCACCTGCTTTACCATCCAGTGATCGTAAAGGTTGGGCACTGCATCCCGCATCTGGAAGGGGATATTGTACTCCATCAGCTTCTGCACCAGAAGCCTGGGACCTGTGTTAGTCCGGTAGAGGACGGCCATTTCCTCGTAGGGGATGCCCATATAGGTGTAATCCTTAAGTTCCTGGGCAATGGCCATGTTTTCCTCTGCCGGAGTGGGCCATTCCCTGATCAGAATGGGGCGCCCCTCACCCTTTGCCGCCAGTATTTCCTTGGGGAACCGCGTTTTATTATAACGGATCAGCCGCCCCGCCCCGTCTACAATCTGGCGGCTGGAACGGTAATTGGTACTTAAAAGGATCCGCCTGGCCTGGGGGTAATCCTTCTCAAAGCCCAGCATCAGCTCCGGCTTCGCCCCCCGAAACCGATAGATGGACTGATCGTCGTCTCCTACGATAAACAGATTATTTTCCGGAAGGGCCAGCATCCTTATGATCTCATACTGGATCCGGTTGATGTCCTGGAACTCGTCGATCAGTATGTAGCGGTATTTATTCTGCCATGCCTTTAAAATGTCCTCCCGTTCCTTAAAAAGCTGATAGCACATTACAAGCATATCGTCAAAATCCAGAAGATTCTGCTTTCTGAGACCTGCCTCATAGCCCTTATAAAGCTGTCTGAAAATATCCTGGGAGCAGCTTTTGGCATAATAATGACTGGGGTCGATCATTTCCCCCTTTATCATACTGATCTCGCTTAATACAGAGGAGATAAATTCTCCCTCATCCTCAATTTCCAGGTCGCACTGGTTGAGCTGCTCCCGGATCAGGCAGATCCGCTGTTCCTCTTTCACGATATTGGCCGCCTGATAGCGGTAGGCAAATTTCAGGATGGTAAAAAAGACAGAATGGAAGGTTCCAAAGGAAACTCTGCCGCATCCTGCCTCTGTCATCTGTTCATACCGCTCCTTCATCTCCCTGGCGGCGGCTCTGGTAAAGGTGATCACCAGAATGCTGCCGGGATCCGCATGGTACTGTTCGGTAAGACAGCAGATCCGGTTGGTAATCACTGTGGTTTTACCAGAACCGGGGCCGGCCAGTACCAGTGCCGGCCCCTTATGATGGCGGATCGCCTGTTTCTGCGGTTCATTAAATGCCATTCTTTATCCCTTTAATAATTCAATGCCTTTGCGGATTCTTGACAGAGATTCCTCTTTTCCAAGAACCTCCATAATCTCTGTCGCGCCTGCAGGCGTCATCTGCTTGCCGGATACGGCGGTACGGATCGGCCACATAACAAAGCCGGTCTTTACTCCGGTTTCTGATACATAGCCGGCCAGCATTTCGTAGAGAGCGTCATTGCCAAAGTCCTCCTGGGCCTCTAACAGCGGGAGAATGTCCTCTAATACCTTTAAGGAGGTCTCTGCGTTTGTCTTCATCTTCTTGTGGGTGTACATGGCTGTATCGTACTCAGGAAGCTCCTCAAAGAAATCAATGTGTCCCGCAATGTCTGGGAATACCTCGATCCTTGTCTTTACCATGGCCGCGATCTTTTTAAGATCCAGATCCTTTTTGATCACATCTTTGATAAATGGCTCTGCCATCTCATAGAAACGGTCAAAGTCCATGGCCTTCATATATTCGCTGTTCATCCAGCGCAGCTTTGTCATATCAAATACAGCCGGGGATTTGCTCATACGGCGGTAGTCGAAATCCCGTACCATTTCCTCCAGGCTGAAGATCTCCTGGTTGCCCTCCGGAGACCAGCCAAGAAGGGCTACATAGTTTACAATGGCCTCTGAGATAAAGCCCTGCTCCAGCAGATCCTCAAAGGAAGAATGGCCGCTGCGCTTGCTCAGCTTGTGATGGGCCTCGTCTGTGATCAGAGGGCAGTGCACATATACTGGCACCTCCCAGCCGAAGGCGGCATAGAGACGGTTGTACTTAGGTGATGAGGACAGGTATTCATTTCCCCGGACTACATGGGTAATGCCCATCAGGTGGTCGTCTACTACGTTGGCGAAGTTGTAGGTTGGATAGCCGTCGGACTTAATAAGTACCATGTCATCCAGCTCGGAATTATCTACGGTAATGTCGCCGTAAATCTCGTCATTGAAGGTGGTGGTGCCTGTGGTGGGGTTATTCTGGCGGATTACATAGGGCATACCGGCTGCCAGATTGGCCTCGATCTCCTCCTTTGACAGGTGGAGGCAGTGCTTGTCATAAGCCATGATCTCCTCGCCGTTAACCGTCTTTTTAAGGCCTGCCAGACGCTCCGGTGTACAGAAGCAGTAATAGGCCTCGCCTTTTTCCACCAGCTTTTTGGCATACTCTAAATAAATGCCGGAAGCCTGGCGCTCGCTCTGGACGTAGGGGCCGCAGCCGCCGTCCTTATCCGGACCTTCATCATGGATCAGGCCGGTCTCTTTCAGAGTCCGGTAGATGATCTCCACCGCCCCTTCCACATAGCGCTCCTGGTCTGTATCTTCAATTCTTAAAAGGAAGTCTCCTCCCTCGTGCTTTGCAATGAGGTATGCGTACAATGCAGTTCTTAAATTTCCTACGTGCATCCTGCCTGTGGGGCTGGGAGCATATCTTGTCCTTACTTTGCTCATAGCGTTTGGTTCTCCTATCATTTTTATCTCATGCCATTATATAACGAAGGCGGGAAAAAGACAATGCCGGTTTGATGAATTCTAAACCATTCACCGCTTTTTATATACAATAATCTCCGGCTGGCTGCCATTGCATCCGTACTCACATACCAGCAGATATGCAGTATCTGCCGCAAGTCCATAGCATCTGTCACTGCCGGGTATTTCTATCTGATTTCCCAGATATATATTCTGATCTTGAAGCAGTCTGATGGTCTGCCCGTTTGGCAGGGTGTATTCCAGGTTCACAAAGAAGCCGTTTAACAGATTCAGCTCCTGAACCTGAAGTCCCGGGATTCCGAGAGCGTTGAATTCCGAAATCAATGCGCTTTTTAATTTCGCAAATTCCTCCATGCCGCCTTTTTTAATGCACTGGGCGGCGATACAGGTTCCTCCAAAGGGATGTCCCTCTGTACTGCGGCAGCCGCCGCAGGCTTCTTTTCTGCCGCATTCGCTGCAGCAGTCTAAACCGCAGATGGATAACATACATTTACCTCCTATGTTAAAAAACGGCACAGCCGGGCATTGGCTGTGCCGTATGCAAAATATTCAGGCCCGGATCTTATTCTGCCTTCGGCTCCTCAGCCTTTGGCGCCAGATCGCTTGGTCTCATGGTCAGGTTGATCCTGCCCATCTTGTCTACCTCGGCTACCTTAACCGTTACCTCGTCGCCGATGTTTACCACGTCCTCAACCTTGCCTACACGCTTGTCTGCCAGCTTGGAGATATGGATCATACCGTCCTTGTTTGGTGCCAGCTCAACGAAGGCTCCAAAGTTCATAATGCGGACTACCTTGCCGGTAAATACCATGCCGGCCTCGATGTCGGTTACAATGCCGTTTATAATGGCAATGGCCCGGTCGATCATAGCCTGGTCGGTGCCGCATACGCTGACAGCGCCTTCATCGGAAATATCGATCTTAACGCCGGTCTCATCGATGATCTTGTTGATCACCTTGCCCTGCTTTCCTACTACATCACCGATCTTCTGAGGATCGATCATGATCTGCTTGATCTTAGGAGCATATGGGCTTAATTCCTTCCTTGGTTCAGAGATCACAGGTCTCATCACCTCGTCCAGGATATACATTCTTGCTTCTCTTGTTCTTGCGATGGCCTCCTCAATGATAGGGCGGGTCAGACCGTGGATCTTAATATCCATCTGGATGGCTGTAATACCATTTTTCGTACCGCCTACCTTAAAGTCCATATCGCCGAAGAAATCTTCCAGGCCCTGGATGTCTGTAAGGACGATGTAATCGTCATCGCTGTCCCCTGTTACCAGACCGCAGGAGATACCTGCTACCATCTCCTTGATAGGAACGCCTGCTGCCATCAGTGACAGAGTAGAGGCGCAGATACTTGCCTGAGAGGTGGAACCATTGGATTCCATGGTCTCAGATACGGTACGGATGGCATATGGGAACTCCTCCTCACTTGGAAGCACAGGAACAAGAGCTTTCTCTGCCAGCGCTCCATGGCCGATCTCGCGGCGTCCCGGCCCTCTGCTTGGCTTTGTCTCGCCAACGGAGAAGGATGGGAAGTTGTAATGATGCATATAGCGCTTTGTAGTCTCATTTACATCCATGCCGTCCAGACGCTGTGCTTCAGAAAGAGGCGCCAGGGTGCAGGCATTCAGAATCTGGGTCTGTCCGCGGGTGAACATACCGGAGCCATGTACTCTTGGCAGAAGATCGATCTCTGCAGCCAGAGGACGGATCTCTGTAATGGCGCGGCCGTCAGGACGCTTGTGATCCTTTAAGATCATCTTGCGGACTGTCTTTTTCTCATACTGGTAAACAGCGTCTCCCAGAAGAGCCAGCCATTCTTCATTTTCTGCAAATGCATCTTCCAGACGCGCTGTGATCTCTGCGATGTTCTTTTCACGGGTCTGCTTGTCATCTGTAAATACAGCTGCTTCCATCTCTTCTGCCGGAACCAGCTCTTTAATGGCTGCAAACAGTTCTTCCGGAACGGCGCAGCTTTCGTAGGTGTGCTTCTCCTTGCCGCACTCGGCAACAATGGTATCGATGAACTTGATGATCTCCTGGTTTACCTCATGAGCCTTGAAAATAGCCTCGATCATCTTATCCTCAGGAACCTCATTGGCTCCTGCTTCGATCATAATTACCTTTTCTCTGGTAGAGGCAACGGTCAGAGCCATATCGGAAACCGGCTTCTGATCTGCTGTGGGGTTGATCACAAACTCACCGTCAATGAGACCTACCTGAGTGGTGGCACAGGGGCCGTCAAAGGGAATATCGGAAATGCTGGCTGCGATAGCGGAGCCCAGCATAGCAGTCAGTTCAGGGCTGCACTGAGGGTCAACGGACATAACTACGTTGTCCAGGGTTACGTCGTTGCGGTAATCCTTGGGGAATAAGGGGCGCATAGGGCGGTCAATGACACGGGAGGTAAGAATAGCGTTCTCGGATGCCTTTCCCTCTCTCTTGTTAAATCCCCCTGGGATTTTTCCTACTGCGTATAATTTCTCCTCATACTCTACGCTGAGAGGGAAGAAATCAATGCCTTCTCTCGGCTTTGAGGATGCCGTTGCAGTTGAAAGTACAACGGTATCGCCGTAGTGCATAAATGCGGCGCCATTTGCCTGGGCTGCCACTCTGCCTACCTCTACTGTAAGCCTGCGGCCTGCCAGGTCCATACTGAAACTCTTGAACATATGGGTATCTCCTTTTCTTTCCTGCTTTTTAGTTCCATCTGACAGAAGACACCGAAACTACTGATCTGGACCGGAAGCCGGTTCCGGCCTACATCAGCGGTCTCGGAGGGATTCTTCTGTCAGTTCTTTCATGCAAATATAGGGTGGAGCATCAGCTCCACCCTAATCTTCAGAATTACTTTCTGATGCCAAGCTTCTCGATCAGTGCACGGTATCCTTCCAGATCTGTCTTCTTTAAGTAATCAAGAAGACCTCTTCTCTGTCCAACCATCATCAGAAGACCTCTTCTGGAGTGATGATCCTTTGGATTCGCCTGAAGGTGAGCGGTCAGCTCAGCAATCCTTGCTGTAAGGATAGCGATCTGAACCTCTGGTGAACCTGTATCACCAGCCTTACGGCCGTACTGTGCGATAATCTCTGCTTTCTTTTCCTTTGAAATCATGGGTATTCCTCCTTAAAATATTAATCTTACCGTAAACCAGGCTGCCGGCTGGAGTCACCAGGTAACCGGGCATCGGCGTCTTTTCATACCGATTCAGTATAGCATACTGGCTCCAGATTGTAAACTGTTTTTTTATCCAATCTGTATCTCCGGATGAGCGGCAAAATAATCCTCCGCGAATTTCTGATCCAGAGCAATCTGTTCTTTTAATTCCTCAAGGGAGGCGAACCGTTCCTCCCCACGATCAAACTCCAGAAGCTGCACCTCGATGCGCTTTCCGTAGATGCGCTCTGCCAGGTCAAACAGATAGGTTTCCACTCCCACCGGGTTCTCGCCATCTACTGTAGGCTTTTTCCCGATATTGGTAACCCCCCGGTAGTACCTGCCCTCCAGAAGGACCCTGGAAACATAGACTCCAAACCTTGGCAGATGCTTGTCCGGGGTGGGAAGGATATTAGCAGTGGGAAAGCCCAGCACCGGGCCTCCCAGATGGTTGCCGTGGACCACCACGCCATGGATAGCATAGGGCTCTCCTAAAAGAAGGTTGGCCTTTGCCACATTTCCCCTGGACAGTTCCTCCCTTATATAGGTGCTGCTAATGTCCCGCCTGTGATCCTTTTCCTTCTCGATCACATACAGCTCATAGCCCAGCTCCTTCTTCATGGCCTCTAACAGAGCGGCATCTCCGGCTCCCCTGTAGCCAAAGCTGCAGTCCGGTCCTACGACGATGGCCTTTGCCTGCATCTGCCTTACCAGGATCTCCCGGACGAAGGCTTCCGGCTCCATCCGGCGCACCTCCTCTGTAAAGGGGTATTCTACCAGATAGTCGATCCCGGCCTTTTCCATGTTCCAGCGCCGTTCCGCGCCGGTGGTGATCAGGGTCTGGGGTTCTCCCTCCAGTATGGTCAGAGGGGCCATGGAAAAGGTAAAGACAGCCGTTGCCAGGCCGGACGTTTTCTGAAGCTCCTTCATCACCCCGATCAGCTTCTGGTGGCCTCTGTGTCTGCCGTCAAATTTACCCAGAGTAACGATGGAAGGTTCCTCGATCTGAAATTCTGTGGTGCCTGTAATATATCTCATATCTGCTCCTCCATTCTGTATACTCTCCTACGCCTCCGGCATGAGAAACATTTTCCAGGGCTTCCACCAGTGCTTTTCTTCCTGATACTGATATACCCCGGTAAACTCCCCCTGGCTGTTGTACATACGGTACAGGCTGCCATCCACGCAGACAGACGGCGCCTCCTTAAGCTGCTGCCTGAAGCAGGGATTGCCATTTTTTAACGCCTTGTCGCCGGATGGCAGTACCGTAAGGGGCGGGTAGGCTGCCAGGGCTTCCTCTACGGTGCAGACTGCCTCTGCCACCCTTCCCTCATCTCTAAGGGCCTCGATCTCCTCCAGGCGGAGGCTGTCCCCGATGTGAAAATGATCCACCCGGGTCCTTATCAGATGCTCCATAGCCCCGCCGCAGCCAAGGAGACCGCCAATGTCATGGCAGAGTGTACGGATGTAAGTGCCTTTGGAGCAGGTAACGGTCATTTCCACCCGGGGAAGCTCTATTTTATCCACAGTGATTTCCAGGATCTGAACCGGCCTTGCCTTCCGCTCAATCTCTTTTCCTGCCCTGGCAAGCTCATAGAGTTTTTTTCCGTCTACCTTAAGGGCCGAATACATAGGCGGGATCTGGGCATAGTCTCCCTTAAAGCCAAGCACTGTCCGGCGTATCTCCTCCCCGGTAAGGGCCATAGCCCCTTCCCGGTTCTGGGACAGCACTGCTCCGGTGGTATCCTGGGTATCCGTAGTTACCCCTAAAAGCATAACCGCCTGGTAGGTCTTGGTCCGGTCCGCCAGCATATCACAAAGCCTGGTGCCTGAGCCCAGGCACACGGGAAGGACCCCCTCTGCTGCCGGATCAAGAGTCCCCGTATGCCCGATCTTCTTCTGTTTTAAAATCCCTCTGAGCCGGGCCACCACATCATGGGAGGTATAGCCCGGCTCCTTGTATACATTTATGATTCCGTGATACATGGTCTTATTGTCCTTTTTCCTCTGCCTCGATGTGGGGATCAAGCTGCCTTGCAATATGTAAGGACAGGTTGTTGACTACATCATGGATATTTCCGGACATGGTGCAGCCTGCTGCCCTTACATGGCCGCCGCCTCCGAAGAAGGCCGCGATCTGGCTTACATCCACCAGCTTCTGGGAACGCAGGCTGACCTTATATTCATGGAGATCGGTCTGGTACAGGAAAATCGCCACCTCCACGCCATCTGTCAGGCGCAGCTGGTCGATGATTCCGTCCATATCTCTGCCGTCCACGCCGTAAAAGTCCATCTCATTTTTCCTGATGGCGCTGAAAATGCAGCGGCCGTCAAAAAATGTAACGCTTTCAAGAAGGGCCCGGCCCAGGATCTGATTCTGGATATAGGTCTTTTTATAAAAGCTGTTGTCGATAATGGAGCCGAAATCAATGCCCTTTGCCATCAGCTTTCCAGCAATCTCCATGGTGCGGGCAGATGTGCAGGAGTATTTGAACACGCCTGTATCATGGACAATGCCGGTATACAGACATTCTGCCGCATCTCTGTTAACCCCCTCCTCCTTCAGCTGGCCAAATAAAAGCTCACAGGTGGAGCTGCAGTCCCCGTCTACAATGTTGGTGCCTGCATAGCGTGTATTGGTCACATGATGATCCAGACAGAGGCTCTTTCCTGCCCGTTTCAGATAACAGCCAAATTCTCCCAGACGCTCCGCGTCTCCGCTGTCCAGGCAGACACAGAGCTCATACGCCCTTTCATCTGCCTGATGGCGGATCTCATCAAAGCCCTTCAGATAGGAAAATTTATCAGAGGCTTCTTCCAGATAAACTACCGCCTCTATCTCCGGATAATTTGCCTGAAGATAATTGTAAAGCCCCAGAGCAGACCCCAGACAGTCTCCATCCGGGCGCACATGGCCCAGAATGGCGGCTGACCTTACTCCTTCCAGCATCTGTTCCAGAATGGTCATTCATTTTCCTCCTCTGCTTCCTCCTCATGGTGAAGGTCCTTTGTAACCTCATCAATGAGCCTTGACATGTTTACGCCATATTCAATGGACTGATCCAGAATGAAGCGGATCTCCGGAGTGTTGCGGAGGTTGATCCTTCTTGCAAGCTCCCTGCGGACATACCCCTCCGCGCTCTTAAGGCCCTCAAGAGTTGCCTTCGCGCCTTCTTCATTTCCAAGGACGCTGATATAGGCCTTGCAGTATTTAAGGTCAGGAGTAACCTCAACGGATACTACCGTGGTCATGGGATGGATCCGCGGATCCTTGATCCCGTTTCGGATGATCTCGCTCAGCTCTCTCTGGACTTCCATATTGATCCTTGTGTTCTTAATGCTGTTTTTACGCATTCATTCCCTCTCTTTTCTATCAAAACCAGGAGTCTATCTTGGCACCTCTACCATGATATATGCCTCGATCTCGTCGTCCTCCTGAAGGTCGTTGAATTTCTCAAATACAAGACCGCACTCGTAGCCTGCCGCTACCTCCTTTACGTCATCCTTAAAGCGCTTTAAGGATGCCAGCGGTCCCTCGAAGATCTGCTCACCGGCTCTCTTAATGCGGCAGCTGCAGCCTCTCTGGAACTTGCCGTCCAGTACATAGGAGCCTGCGATCGTTCCTACGCCGGAGGCCTTAAAGGTCTGACGGATCACAGCATGGCCGATCACCTTCTCCTCAAAGACAGGATCCAGCATACCCTTCATGGCTGCCTCTACATCCTCGATGGCCTGGTAGATGACTCTGTACAGGCGGATGTCTACCTTCTCTCGCTCCGCAATGGACTTGGCGGTAGCATCAGGACGGATGTTGAAGCCGATGATAATGGCGTTGGAGGCAGATGCCAGGGAAACGTCGGACTCGTTGATCGCGCCTACGCCGCCGTGGATCACCTTTACAACAACCTCCTCGTTGGACAGCTTTGTAAGGCTCTGCTTTACTGCCTCTACAGAGCCCTGTACATCCGCCTTAACAATCAGAGGCAGCTCTTTTACGTTGCCGGCCTTGATCTGGCTGAACAGGTCGTCTAAGGACAGCTTCGCCTTAGTATCTTCAATCAGCTTATTCTTACCCTCGGAAATGAAGGTCTCGGCAAAGTTTCTTGCTTCCTTCTCATTTTCCGTTGCCACAAATACCTCGCCGGCATTTGGAACGTCATTGAGGCCCAGGATCTCAACTGGAGTAGATGGACCTGCCTCCTTTACCCGGCGTCCCTTATCATCCATCATAGCGCGGATCTTACCGTAACATGCGCCTGCAGCAATGGTCTCGCCTACACGAAGGGTTCCCTTCTGCACCAGGACGGTAGCAACCGGGCCCTTGCCCTTGTCAAGCTCAGCCTCGATTACGAGACCGCGTCCCTTACGGTTTGGATTTGCCTTAAGCTCCAGTACATCAGCTGTTAAGAGCACCATTTCAAGAAGGTCTGTAATACCCTCCCTGGTATGAGCGGACACAGGAACGAAAATGGTACTGCCGCCCCAGTCCTCAGGAATCAGCTCGTACTCAGACAGCTCCTGTTTTACCTTATCTACATTGGCACTTGGCTTATCAATCTTGTTGATGGCAACGATGATCTCTACACCGGCTGCCTTGGCGTGGTTGATGGCCTCTACAGTCTGAGGCATCACGCCGTCATCTGCCGCTACAACCAGGATCGCAATATCCGTAGACTGGGCACCTCTCATACGCATGGCGGTAAATGCCTCATGTCCCGGTGTATCAAGGAAGGTGATCTTGCGGCCGTTCATCTCAATCACAGACGCACCGATATGCTGTGTGATGCCGCCGGCCTCACGGGCTGTCACATTACTCTGGCGGATGGCATCTAACAGGGAGGTTTTACCGTGGTCAACGTGTCCCATCACGCAGACAACCGGGGAACGCGGAACCATATCGGCCTCATTTTCCTCATCCTCTTTTAAGAGTTCTGCGATCACGTCGATCTTCTCTTCCTTCTCGCACAGCACCTCAAATTCCATGGCGATCTCTTCTGCCTGCTCGTAGTCGATCTCCTGGTTTAAGGTTACCATCTGTCCCTTTAAGAACAGCTTCTTAACGATTACAGACGGCTGCAGCTTCATCTTATCTGCCAGTTCCTTAATGGTCAGGGTCTCTGGTAAGGTAATGGTCTTAACATCCTCTACCTTTGCCTCCTCCTTCTTTGGCTGAGGCATGATAAATGCGCCCTTTCCTGTCTTTGGTGCCTTCTTCTTTCCGTCCTCTACACGGTCTCTCTTGTCAAAACGGTCATTCTTATGAGCGGTCTTGTTCTGACGGCTGCTGGTTGGCTTTGTCTGGATCGGAGTGTCAAAGGACATCTTGGAATCGCGGCCTCCGGAACGGCGGTTATTATCGCGGCCTGCGCCTCTCTGATCTCTGTCCTTATCCTCGCCCGGACGGCCGAAGGAGCCTCCCTGGCCTCTCTGTCCAAAGGAACCTCCCTGTCCGCCGCGGTTTCCAAAGGAACCTCCCTGACGGCTTCCCTGGCGCCCGTCGCGGCTTCCCTGGTAGCCTCCCTGGCGGCCCTCACGGTTTCCATCGCGGTTTCCCTGGTAGCCTCCCTGACGGCCCTCGCGGTTTCCGTCACGGCTTCCCTGGTAGCCTCCCTGGCGCCCGTCACGGTTTCCCTGACGGCTGTCCCTGCGGTTTTCACCCTGTGCGCTCTCGCCTCCCTGTGACTTTACAGACTCTCCGCCCTGAGGCTTCTGGGAAGCCGGACGCTTGATCTGCTGCTGGGCGTTCTGGGGCCGGAATACGGCAGTCAGTTTCTTCTTTGCAGGCTCTCCCTTGGATGTCTCTGTTTTTGATGTATCGGCCTTTGGAGCCTCCTTCTTTGGATTAAAAGAATTCCTCACTATATCCTCCTGTGCTTTTGAAACGCTGGAAGAAGCATAAAGCTCCCCTCCATGGTTATCCTTCTGTTTGATCACGTCTAATATTTCCTTGCTGCTTTTACCCAGCTCATTTGCCAGTTCACTCACTTTCATTCAAACTACCTCCATTCATATTCATCAGTCCTGCCATGGACTTGGCAAAGCCTGCATCCTCTACAGACAGCGAAGCCCTAAATTCCTGTCCCATGGCGTGCCCAAGCTCATCCTTTGTACCAAACAGACAGATTGGAACCTTATAGTAAGCACACATATTGGTAAACATCTTCTTTGTATTGTCCGAGGCCTCCTCTGATACGATCACCAGATGGGCCCTTCCGCTCTTGACTGATTTTTCCGTGGAAAATTCTCCGCTGACCACCTTCCTGGCTCTTTTTGCCAGCCCGATAAGGCTCAGTACCTTTTTCTTATCTGCCAATTTCTTCCATCTCCTTTTCCAGAGCTTCGTATACCTCTTTGGGGATCGCCATTTTGAAGGAACGCTCCAGTCCCTTTGATCTGGCGGCCTTCCTGAAGCACTCCATAGACGGACACAGATAGGCGCCTCTGCCGTTCTTGCGGCCGGTGGCATCCAGAAGGATCTCGTCTTCGGCGGTCTTTATGACTCTTATCATCTCTCGTTTGTTCTTCATCTCCTGGCAGCCAATGCACTGCCTGAGCGGGATTTTTTTCATGCTCACTTATATCACTCCTAATCTCTCAGCAGCCGGGACATACAGATGGCGGGAATCCATCACAAGACGCGTTTTAGGCGTCTTCTCCCTGATCCTCATCCTGGTAGTCTTCCTGATCGTTTTCCTGGTATTCCTCTGCAGGTGTGGGGGCCGGATTGTCTCCGTACTGGAGGCCCATCTGTTCAAAGAGCCCCATCTCCTTTGCCTGTGTTTCACTCTTGATGTCAATCTTAAAGCCGGTCAGCCTTGCCGCCAGTCTTGCGTTCTGGCCCTCCTTGCCGATGGCAAGGGAAAGCTGGTAATCCGGAACAATGACCTGGGCCTCTCTCTCCTCCTCGTCTGCCACCACGCAGATCACCTTGGCGGGACTTAAGGCATTCTCGATCAGATAAGCCGCGTTGTCATCCCAGTTGATAATATCGATCTTCTCGCCTCTCAGTTCATTGACAACGGAGTTGACTCTCGCGCCGTTCAGACCCACGCAGGCGCCTACCGGGTCTACGTTGGCATCATTAGATTTTACCGCGATCTTGGTTCTGGAACCTGCTTCTCTGGCAATGGCCTTGATCTCTACGGTGCCGTCCCGCACCTCAGCTACCTCTGACTCAAAGAGGCGCTTTACAAGGTCCGGATGGGTTCTGGATACGGAAACCCTTGGTCCCTTAGGTGTATCCTTTACCTCAAGGATATATACCTTGATACGGTCATTTGGCCGGAAGGTCTCACCCTTTACCTGCTCGCTCTCATTTAAGATGGCGTCTACCTTACCCAGGTTAACGCTTACATTTCTTCCCAGATAGCGCTGTACCAGTCCTGTTACCACATCCTTTTCCATAGTGTAGTAATCGTTGTACAGGGACTTGCGTTCCTCCTCACGGATCTTCTGAAGGATCACGTTCTTCGCGTTCTGAGTAGCAATCCTTCCGAATTTCTTGGAATCCAGCGGGATCTGTACCGTATCGCCAAGGACATACTTGGGGCTTAACATCCTGGCGTCTGCCAGGCTGATCTCCAGCACATCATCCTCAACATCTTCTACTACCGTCTTTTCCGCATACACCGCGAAATCACCGGTTGTCCGGTTCATGGTGACCTTTACGTTATCGGCTTTGCCAAAATGATTCTTACAGGCGGTGATGAGAGAGTTCTCAATCGCCTCGATCATGGTATCCTTTGAGATATTTTTCTCCTTTTCTAATATCTCCATTGCCTCTAACAGTTCCTTGTTCATGTTTATCCTCCTATCAATCCGTTAAAAATCCAGCGCCAGCCGAATCAGGGCAATGTCGGCCTTCTCAAATACCATCTGGCTTCCGTCTTCCATGGCCAGTGTAACTGTCTTATCATCGTATGCGCTCAGAGCCCCGGTAAATTCTTTCTGTTTGTCGATCTGACGGTACAGCCTTACATCTACATCCCTGCCCAGACTTCTCGCAAAGTCCTTTTCCTTCTTTAAAGGACGGCCAAGACCGGGAGAGCTTACCTCTAAAATGTAGCTTTCGTCAATAAAGTCCTCTTTATCCAGCCAGTCTCCCAGCTTCCTGCTGATAACCTCGCAGTCGTCTACGGCAATGCCGCCTTCCTTATCAATATACGCTCTCAGATACCATGTACCGGCTTCCTTTACATACTCTACATCCACCAGCTCAAAGCTGTGCTCTGCCATCAGGGGAAGGAGATACGCCTCCACTCGGCTTTCGTAGCTCTCTTTCTTTCCCATCATTCCACCACCTTTCCTTTTCTCCCATACAATACGAAAGAGTGGACCGGCGTCCACTCTTTATCAGTAATCAACATTAGTTATCGTATACACTATACCATTATGTGACGGTAAATGCAAGCTTTTTAAGGAATTTTCTTCAATCTTTTCTTTATTTTACAAACAGCTGTGTCCAGTAATGGGTGCCGTTTCCGTCCTGAACATGCTTTATGGAAAGGCATTAGGAGTTTTCTGGAAACCCTCCCCTTACAGCATCGCCCGTCCCCGGCACCAGGTCTGAAGCACATTGTACCCTCCATCCAGCACCACCAGGTCGGCGTCGCAGCCTGCAGCGATCCGTCCCTTCCTGTCCGCTACGCCAAGACAGCGGGCCGGGTTAAGGGTGCAGGAATTTACCGCGGCGTCAAAAGGCACCATGGCATCTTCCACCAGAATCTTAAGGCCACGATTCATATTCAAGGTGCTTCCTGCAATGGTGTCAGTTCCCTTAAGCCTTGCCAGTCCGTCCTCACCAATCTCGATGTCATGGCCGCCCAACTGATAATTACCGCCTGGAGGGCAGTGCTTTGCACGAAGAGAGTCGCTGATCATAATGGCATAGTCCCGTCCCTTGGCCGTAAAGAAATTGTTCAGAGCCGCCAGATGAGAGTGGCAGCCGTCGCAGATTATCTCACCGTAAATATCTCTTACGCGGAAAGCCGTACCTACCATCCCCGGCTTTCTGTGGTGGTAGGGCGTCATGCCGTTATATACATGGGTCATGGAGGCAGCGCCATTTGCAATTCCAAGAAGGGCATCCTCATATGTGCCGGCCGTATGACCCATGCTGACTACCACTCCGTGGGTGGAGCAGTATCTTGTAAGAGCATGGCGGGGATCCCGCTCAGGAGCCAGGGTAATATAGCGGATCAGCCCCTTTGCAGCCTCCTGGTACATCTGGAACTGCTGTACGGAAGCCTCGGCAATAGCCTCCGGAGGCTGAGCTCCCTTATACTCCATATCCAGATAAGGCCCTTCAAAGTGGATGCCTAAAATCTCTGCTCCCTCATACCCCTCTTCTGCCACACGGGCTACATTTTCCACCGCTTTTAAAAGCACATCCGGAAGCTGGGTGACCGTAGTAGGAAGAATGGAAGTAACCCCCTCCTCCGGAATCCGGCGCATCCAGTCTCTTAATCCCTCCGGCTCTCCGTCATTGGTATCAAAGCCGTAGGCTCCATGGGTGTGAATGTCAATAAATCCAGGAAGTACCCGGCTCTCTCCGTAATCCTCATCTGCCGGTCCGCTTGCGTAGGGTACAATCCGTTGGATCCTCCCGTCCTCGATTTCCAGCTGGGCTGCCATAAACTGGCCGCCGATCCATATCTTTTTTCCCTGAATCCGCATATACGATCTCCTTTTCTATGAATAAAATAATACATCTATCTGTTTCCTATGTACAGTATAACACGAAAGAAATTATTTTCAACAGAAAAGGAGATGTTAAAATATTTTCCCGGAATTTTGTTTGTGTTGTTCTAATGAGAGGACGGGGTAAGATTTTCTTCGAATTCATCCAGTCTTGCGTCCTGATACTCCCCCTTATAAGAGCCGTTTACAAAAAGCCGGAGCCCCTGGCTTCTTAAGCGCTCCCAGGACGCTTCCTCTTTTTTCACCAGAATGGGATAATACAGTACTCCATTTAAAGCTGCAGCGTCTCTGTCTCCCGGGGCATCACCTACCATAAGAACATGCTCTTTTTTATAACCCTTTCCCAGAAGCCGTCCAATACAGTATGCCTTGCTTCCTGCATCCTGCGACATAACGATGTCAGTGTGACGCAAAAGCCCCCATTCTTTCCATTCCTCCATAATGGCCTTTTCATTGGCTGAGGATACAATAGCCACATCCGCCCACCGATGAAGCTCTTCAAGGCCCTCTGCGGCTCCCTTAAAGGGCGCCTTTTCCTGCCGGGGCAGCCGGTCTACCATCTGGTTCACCGTCTCAGACCAGCTCAGTGTTTTTTTTAAGATCTCTGTTTCCGGCTTTTCCTCCTGTATATACCGGGCCAGGCCGGCTCCGGAAAGCTCCGGCGCGGCAGCTGTCCAGGCTGACAGCTCCGACAGGCCAGGAATCTTCTGCCAGCTTCTGTCGATCTCCCTGAGAGCCAGTTCAAGGCCCTTGAAGCGGTTGATCCCCCGCGTCATAGTATAAAGATTGATCTGATTCCAGAGGGCCTGTATCTCATCCTGCCAGGCCTCCAGCCCCCATTCCCGTATCAGGCAGGGGCCGAAACAAAGGATATGCTTGCTGTCCATGGTATCCATGGCGCACCCGTCTGAATCAACACATACCAGATACTCCTTTTTCTTTAAAAAACAATCAAATATATCCTTCATCTTACCTCTCCTCCGGCCTCTCACGATACAGTTTCTCATACAGTCTCTTATAGGTCTCTTTTCCTGCCCCGTAACGTTTTACAAGAGCATCCTCTGGCCGGCTGTCCTCAAAAGGACTGTCCTGCCTGACCTTTGCAAAGGCCTCCTCATAGCTGCCAAAAATCCCCAGGGCTGCGGCTGCCGATATCCAGCCTCCGATCCCTGCTGCCTCATGGTCCTGATACGCGCGGACCGTACATCCACAGACTCCGGCTAGGATCCGCCTGAACACCGGGCTGTTTACCAGGCCGCCGCAGGCGTAAAGAGGGCCATCCGGTCCCACATAGCTTCGGATGGTATCTACGTTGGCGGCAATCTCATATCCAAGCCCTTCCAGCAGGGCCCGGGCCATATCCTCTCTCCTGGTTCCAAGAGTCATATTGTGGAAAACACCTCTGGCGCTGCTGTTCCAGTCCGGAGTTCCTCTGCCCTGAAAGAAGGGAAGGACCGCCAGGGAATCCTCTCTTTTCAGCGACTCCTCCATTTCCCGGTTTACCAGCTCATATACCTGACTGCGATTATCCTCTCCCATGCCGTAGCACAGCCTCAAAAGCCAGTTAAAAGCAGAAGCGCAGGACAAAACGCTGGATTCCAGGATATAGGTCCCAGGGATGGCGGAGGCGTTGCAAATCACATCCTCCCCCATCTGCTCCGGAATCCGGTCAGAGGCGCCAATAATATAAGCTCCGGTACCTGCTGAAATCTCTATGGCGCCCTGGCGGATCACTCCCATGCCAAGGGCAGCGCACTGCTGGTCGCCTCCCGCGCTGATCACAGGGATTCCTGCCGGAAGTCCGGTTTCCTCTGCCCACTGCTTCTTTACATAGCCTGCCACAGACCCGGGCTCGATGATGGGGCAGAGCTTTTCTTCCCCTACTCCAAACAACTCCAGAAGCTCCCTGTCCCATGCTCTTGTGCGCAGGTTCATAAGAAGGGAGCGGCTGCCGTAGGTAGCATCGCTTACCCAGCTGCCGGTCATTTCATGGATCAGATAATCTGGTATGACCACCAGGCGTCTGGCTTTTTTATAAAGCTCCGGAGCACAGGCCCGGATCCAGGCCATCTTAAGGCCGGAAAACACCGGATTAAGCCGGCTGCCGGTAAGTTCAAAGATCCGGCTGTTATAGGGAAAAAGCTCCTTTGCCAGTTCCGTCACCCGTTTATCCTGCCACATGATCGCTGGAGCAGCAGGCTTCCCCTCCTCATCCACCGGGATAACAGAGGAGCGCTGGGCTGTAAGGGATATAGCCTCGATCTGTTCCCCGCAGCCTTCCGCCCACTGCCTGCAGGATTTGAGATTTTCCCTCATAGCCCTTCTCCAGTCTTCCGTATCCTGCTCTGCCCGATCCCCCTCCAGATAAACAGGAGAATATAAAATCTGGCTTGTAAAGCATTTTTTTCCTTCATTGCTGTAAAAGATCCCCCTCATACTGGAGGTGCCCACATCCAATACCACGATTCCCATTTTATTCTTCCTTTCTGCTCCAACGCTGCCGCAGAAAATGAGCCGCCATCTTTGGAGTCCTGTCCCGGGTGAACACGCCTTTTTTATTGCCGCCTACCCGTTTGATATTCTCCGCGGTGGCAAAATCCGCGAAATTCCACACATGCTCTCCTGTAATATAAGGAAGGCTGTCAAATACCTCGCCGTAAGCCTTTAAAAATTCCGTCTGATATTCCTCACTGAAAATCCGGCTGTTTATGTCATGGAAGCCGGCAATGGTATCCGCCCCATATTCCCCCAGCATAATGGGTTTATCCGGGCATCGCTTATGAAACCGCTCCAGTTCATCCCTTAAAAGAGCAGCGGCTCCCGGAAGATTCCCCTCTGTATCATACCATCCCCTGTACCGGTTAAGTATCAGAATGTCGCATAGCTCCGCCACCCTGCAGGACTCCGGACTGGAACCCTCATAGGTTACGATGGTCACAGGACGCTTTTCTTCATCCAGTTCCCGCACCAGAGATACCAGAGGCTCAAAATATTCCTTTGCCCCCTCCTCCTCACTGGCCGGCTCATTTGCCACGCTCCACAGAATTACGCAGGGATGATTTGCATCCCGTTCCACCAGTTCCGCAAGAACCTGACGGTGATGTTCTCCCGTTTTCAGACAGCTCCATGTCCCGCAGGGCGTCCCTCCCAAAAGCCCGGTGGCGCTGAAACCAGTATGAAGCCCTACCGCCGGCGCTTCATCGATCAGAAGGATCCCTTCCCGATCGCAAAGTTCAAGCATTTCCTCACAATAGGGATAATGACTGGTACGAAAAGAATTTGCCCCCATCCATTTTAAAAGGGCAATATCCTTTACGTTATAAGCCAGATCAAAGCCCCTGCCCCGGACCGGCGTATCCTCATGCTTTCCAAATCCCTTTAGATACAGGGGCTTTCCATTGAGATACAGGCGGCAGTCCCGGATTTCCACTGTGCGGAAGCCAAAAACTTCCCCGTATGTATCTGTCTCACCATTTTCCCCATGAAGGGTTACCTCAAGCTCATACAGAGCCGGATGGGCCGGCTCCCACAGTTTTACTTTAGAGAGCTGTCCTTTTCCTTCACATCCATCTGCTTCAAACACCGTTTCTCCCCCATCTAAAACCCGGACAGATACGCGGCCCTTTCCATCTGTTCTGACCTTCCAGAAAAAGCTGCCGTCCATCTGTCCAAATACCCGGATGGAACGGATAAAATAATCCGGAACGGTATACAGGCATACCGGACGAAGAAGACCGGAATAATTGTAAAAATCAAAATTAGGCAGGTTATGAAGCTCCTCCTTCATACCAGGAAAATTCTGGCTCACCACGCGTCCGGCCGGAAGAGTCGTGTGATCCACCACATTATTCACCTGGACCGAAATCTGGTTTTTCCCCTCCCGTAAGCAGTCTGTCACCTCAAATTCAAAGGGAAGAAAACCGCCCTTATGACTGCCAAGACAGCTTCCATTGACCCAGACCCTGGCTTTATGGGCTGCGCTTGCAAACCGGAGAAATACCCGTCCCTTCATCATATCCTTTGTAACCGCAAACTCCCGCTCATAAAGCATATCCCCCATATGATCCGCAAACCCGCGTCCAGGATATATATCATTATAAGCAGAAGGCACCGGCATAGGACGGGCCGCCGCCTCCTCCTTATCCTCCTTTAAGAGCCGGAAATCCCATACGCCATCCAAGCTGAATACCATACGGCTGGCTGTCATTTTCGGATAAAGCATTGTATCTTTCCACCTTTCTTTTCTTTTTCCACAAAAAGGCAGGGCGCCCGTCCTTCGGACCCTCCCTGCCTTTTTCACTGCACTCAGCCCTTATCTTTCATCATCTGAGTTCCGTTTTTCATCATGGAATCGATCACGTTATCCAGACTGTCTGTTCCAAGAAGGAATTTAGAACACTCGTCCACCATCATCTGAGACATCTCTTTGTTATAGGCAGGCACATTCTGGTATACATTATCCTTCCATGCAGGATTATTCATTACCTTTTCCAGAGCTTCCATATCCACATATTGAGGATCGTCAATCTGCAGATTCATAAATTCCATCTTATCAACGCCCTTTTCAGCAGACACGCTGATGCCGCGGAGCCTCATACCCTCAGTCGTATAGAAACGGATGAAATCATAAGCCTCCTGAGGATGCTTTGAGGTCTTGCTGATGGAATAGAAATGAGACTCTGTATAGGTAGTTCCAGGCTCTGCATCCTCCCACGCAGGGATAGGAGCAAAAGTGGTAACAAACTCATGGGGATACTTATCCTGGTCATCCAGTTCCGGAACAATGAAGTTTCCAATGGGCAGCATGGCAATCTGTCCGTTAAAGAACTTATCACGATAGTTCATATTCATAGACTTTACATCTGCAAAAGGAACCTGGCTCTGATCGGTCTGCTCTAAGTCATACCGGAACTGCAGCCACTCCTTAAACATTGGGTGATCAAAGTTTACTGCGGTCATGTCCTTATTAAACATAGGATTATCCGGATAATTGGACCACATACCCATGTAATCATAATGATCCCATGAGTGGAAATAGCTTCCGTAACGCTTGGAGGCACCTTCTCCCTGAGTCAGCTTCGCAGCATATTCCCTGTAGTCATCCCAGGTCCAGTCAAGCTCCGGCACAGGAAGTCCGGCTTCGTCCAGATAATCCTTATTCAGCAGGACAAACCAGGATTTCAGATCGCCTGGGATACCGTACATGGTTCCGTTTACCTTCTGGACAATGGAATAGGCATCCTCCGGCTTGATCCCCTCCTTCTCAAAAAATTCCTCCAGAGGAAGGTATGCCCCCGAACTGGCCCGTTGGGCGTGCTCCGGAAAGGCAGAGGTCATAAGGATGTCCATTTCCTCACCGCCCATTACCATAAGGTCTACCTTCTTATAATATTCAGTTGCTGTCATATCGCCGTAATAGTCAAAGGTAATAGTCACATCCGGATGATCCTTCATATAGGCCTCTGCTACCTTCTGATCCAGATCCTTATAAGCGGTCAGCCATGAAACGAAGCGCAGGTTTACCTTGCCTCCGTCTGTTCCCGTCTCCTTTGCCTCAGCTGCCTGTCCAGAGGGGTCCGCCTCCTTCGAGCTCTGACCCCCGCAGCCTGCAAGCACAGAGGCTGCCATGGCTGCCGAAAGCACTGCCGTCATAATCTTCTTTGTTTTCTTCATTGTAATCCTCCTCATACATGTTTTATCCCTTTACTGCCCCTGTGGCGATCCCGTCCACAACGAACCGCTGGCAGAATAGAAATACGATGATCAGCGGCAGGATAGCTGAGACAGCCGCTGCCATGATCAGTGAATAGTAACTGCCTGACTCAGAAGCAAACTGCTTCATGCCAAGCTGGATGGTGTAAAGCTCCCTGCTGTTAAGAAAGACGAGAGGAGCCTGATAATCGTTCCATGTCCATACAAACTTTAAGGTTGCAAGGGTCGCAAGAGACGGTTTGATCATAGGCAGGATGATCTTAAAAAAGATGGTCACATGGCCTGCGCCGTCGATCTTCGCTGACTCTGACAGGGATTCCGGTATGGACATCATCGCCTGGCGCAGAAGGAACACACCGTATACACTAAAGGCCAGCATCAGCACCAGTCCGATATGGGTATTGTAAAGCCCGATACTCCGCATGATAATGAACTGGGAAACGATGGTAACCTGAGGCGGGATCATCATAGTAGCCAGGTAAGCCAAAAACAGCTTATCCCTTCCCGGGAACTTCACCTTAGAAAAGCCATAAGCACCCAGAGCTGATACAAATACCTGCAAAAAGGTAGCAAGCAGCGTTACTTTGATAGAATTCAGATAATAAAGCCCAAAATTATATTCGCCGCCCCAGACCTCCTTCATATTCTCCACCAGGTTCCATCTGGGAGGAATCCACTGGATCGGAAAGTTAAATACATCTGCCTCCACCTTACAGGCGGTGGAGATCATCCAGACCAGAGGCATCAGCATGGTAAGGCCGATGGCCCAGAAGATAACCGTCATGATCACTTTTGTCAGCTTTGTTTTTTTCATCGGTTCCTCCTCCTTACTCTGCTGAAAATCTGGCCTGCAGTTTCCACTGTACCAGAGTCACCAGGAACACAAGAGCAAACAGCGCCCAGGCCAGGGTATTGGCATAGCCCATATCAAAATATTCAAAGGCGGTGCGGTACACATAATATGCCATTACAGAGCTGGAGCTTCCCGGTCCTCCCTGAGTCAGCACACTGATCTGGTCAAACACCTTAAAGGATCCGATGATTCCCATAATGGTAAGGAAAAAGGTAGTGGGAGAAATCAGCGGAATGGTAATAGAGAAAAACTGGCGGATGGATGAAGCTCCGTCCACTCTTGCCGCTTCATATACATCCTCAGGGATCCCCTTTAAGCCTGCCAGGAATACAATGGCATAATAGCCTACCTGCTGCCATATGTAGATGATCATAATAGAAGGCAGAGACCATTTAAAATCCGCCAGCCAGCCGGGAGGATTCTCAATCCCAAGCATACGCAGGAACTGGTTAACCGGTCCGTAGCTTGGCTGGAGCAGCACCATCCACACCGCGCACACTGCTACCACACTGGCAATATAGGGTATAAACAGCATGGTCCGTACCGCGCCTCCTCCATAAATATATTTGTTGATAACAGCAGCTGCCACCAGCCCCAAAGCGATCAAAGCCGGAACTGTGATGACTGTAAATACAATGTTGTTCTTATAAGAATTAATAAACCATTCATCTGAAAACAGACGGATATAATTATCCAGCCCGTTAAACCGGATAGCTCCCCAGCCTTCCATAAAATTCCATTTGGTAAAGCTTAAAAAAAGCGAAATAATAACCGGGATAAAGGTAAAAACAAGAAATCCAATAAGGCTTGGCAGGATAAAACCCATACCTGTGAGAAATTCCTTCCTTACCCTCTTTTTCGATTGATCTTTCATGGGTACCTCCCTCGTATTCGGAAAATGATCCTCTTAAGCTACAGCCTGGTATCCCATCTGCCGCAGAATACATTTTCATCAAAATGTCCTGTAAATGGCTCCTGCCCGGATACCTTCCTGAGCACAGCCCGTATCACTTCTGCCGTAGGTGCATAGGCATTGATAAAGGTTTTGGCCATGGGCACGTCTAGCAGATGGTTGGTATAGTTAAGTGAGATAAATAAGGAAGGCAGTTCTTTTACATACCAGGGAATCTCCACCGAATGTCCGATAGACCAGGACAGCCTTACATTATTCTCCTGAGCATAGCCCTTCATATTGATAAATACAAAAACAACGTCATACTTCTTTTTAAATTCTTCTACCTTGCCTATGATAACGGTCTTAAGCTCCTCCTCCAGGGTAACCTCACCCTTCAGGCTTACATCATAATAGCTTTCGTGCATGGTCACTTCAAAGCCAAAAGCCTCCATCTCCTGCCGGATCACCTCTTTGACCGGATCCGGCTTTCCTTTCCTGCTGACAGGCGGGCTGCTGATCACATAAACATAGGCACGTCTGTGAGTCTCTGGCGAAACAGGAAGATTGTTCTGGGTATCCTTTACCAGAGTGATACTCCTTTTTGCTGCCCCGGCAGCCATATCAAGATGTTCTCTGCAGCCGATCACAGAAAGCCCTTCCCTGGGCGGGATCAGCCTTCCCTCCTTCTGCTTTTTATGAAGCCCGAGAGAGGCCTTTAATGCCAGTATCCTGGTCACCGCTTCATCCAGCCGCTCCCTTGTAAGGATCCCTTCCTCATACCCCCGGAGCATGTATCCAAAATCTTCCTCTATGTCATTAAAAAACAGAAACATATCGCAGCCAGCTGCAATAGCTCCCGGCACCTGGCGGCTTCTGGGCATGGCGCTGGTCATCCCCGCCATATGAGAGGCATCTGTAAGAATCAGTCCGTTAAAGCCCAGCTTTCCTCTCAAAAGTCCTCCTAACAGTTCCGGCGCCAGGGTTGCAGGCATGATCTCCTCATCCCGGATGCCAGGTCTTAAGGCCCTCTGGTATTCCGGCAGCGCAATGTGGCCCGCCATAATGCTTGGAATCCCATCATCGATCAGGGCTTTATAAACAGCTCCAAAGGTTTTATCCCAGGTCTCACAGTCAAAGGTATTCACCCCCATCACCAGATGCTGATCCAGTTCCTCCACTCCATCTCCCGGAAAATGCTTGCAGCATACTGCCATACCACTCTGCTTCACTCCGTCTATGTAGGCCCGGCACTGTCCGATCACCTGATCCGGATCCTTTCCGTAAGCTCTTGTGTTTACAATGGTGTTGCGCCAGTTAAACAAAAGGTCACATACGGGCCCGAAATCCCAGTTGCAGCCTACTGCCGTTCCTTCTCTGCCGCTGACATATCCGGTTTCCCAGGCTGTTTTTTCGTCTCCAGCAGCTCCGCAGGCCGCCGCAGTCGCAATATGGGTACCGTCTGTACAGGCTCCGCTTCCGCCGTTGTCGCAGTTGCAGGCAATGAGCAGCGGGATCCGGCTGTTTTCCTGATAAAACCGGTTCTGTTCATAGATTTTTTCAGCCGGCTCATTCTGATACCGGCAGCCGCCGATGTGATAATCCCGGATCAGCCGCCTTGCTTCCTCACGATCCTTTTTCCGGTCCAGCATAATAAAAAGCTGGCCAATCTTCTCCTCAAGGGACATATGCCCCAGTGTCTCCTCCACCCACCGGACATCCTCATCCGACAGGTAAAATGGCTTTCCTCTTAAATCAACCATACAATTAAGTCCCCTTTTCTTTTTTCGTCTCCTATCTCCGTCCGGAAGCCCGTTCGATCAGTCTGGGCTCCAGATGCAGGTGCCGTTCCTGCCTGGACAAAGACCGTTCTTTCATCCGCAGCATCAGCTCCAGGGCTTTTTGCACATGCAGGCGGTGAGAAATGGCAACGGTTGTCAGCTCCATGACAGGAAGATCCGCATTGATATTATCGATCCCTACCAGGGCCAGCTCCTCAGGGATCCTTATTCCCCGTTCCATGCAGGCCTTGATCACGCCGTTAGCCGTTGCGTCGCTGACCCCAGCCACTCCGTCCGGCAGTTCTTTGCTTTCCTTCAGAAATTCCAGAAACTCTCCATAGCCCCGTTCAAAGCTGTTCTTATAGCTGTTTCCGCTTTCAAACACCCTCACCTCCACGCCTCTTTCTCCTGCAGCCTTTAAAAATCCCGCTTTCCGGTAGCGGTGGGCAAGACGCTCCTCCTTGACTCCCACCATCATAAGACTCCGGCAGCCGTTCTGGATCAGGTATTCCGCTGCTAACCTTCCGCAGCTTTCTTCATCTGCACATACATATGGGATAGGACTTCCCTCTGGCATTTCATTCAGAGAGATAATGGGAACATAGCGCATAAACTGATACAGGTTTCCAGCACTCAGATCACCTACAGGGAAAAACAGGATCCCCTCAACCTGATTTCCGATCAGCAGCTTAAAATAATTCGTCTCTGTCTCATAATCCCGGAAACTGTTGCACAGCAGCACCTGATAGCCATACTGCTTTGCCTCATCTGCCGCAAGAACCATCAGCTCTGCATAAAAAGGGCTTGTAATATCCGGTACTACAATCCCCAGCGTCTGCGTGTCACGCATCACCAGCCCCCGCGCCAGGCTGTTTGGTACATAGGCCATTTCCTCGCAGACCCGGAGCACATAGTCTCTGGTTTCCTCACTAATCCCTCCTAATCCATTCAGCGCCCTGGAGACACTTGCCACCGAGACCCCTGCTCTTTTTGCCACATCCTTGATCGTCACCTGTTTTGGGCTCAATCCCTTCATCTCCTTGTCTGTATTCATGCCATATCTCATAATCATCTAACAGAATGACCCTATTATAGCATTGAATTCCCTTCATAACCATTCACAAAACAATCGAAACAAAATGAGTAAATATATGCATTTTGTATATTTTACGTTATAATTTTTTGTTGTTTCCACTGTTGATTTCCATTAATTTACATTTTTGTTTTTACATTTCATACAAAAAAGCGCCCGTGATTCGCCCAATTCATCGTCACAAACGCTTTTCCATGTTTTTATATTTTTCCAAGAACCCCCAGAAAGGGACGGACGCTGTCTGAAAGGGTATTCCAGCAGCCCCCTCCTCTGCCCGCCTTAATTCTGTCCGTAGTAAGCGCCGGCTCCATGTTTTCTCAGATAATGCTTGTCTAAAAGCGCCTGAGGGGCCGGCTGTACCTGGGGATTGATCTGCTCGCAGCGGGCGGCCATCTTTGCCACCTCCTCCAGGACAACGGCATTGTGGACCGCCTCCACGGCATCCTTACCCCAGGCGAATGGGCCGTGGTTCTTGCACAGACAGGCCGGTATGGCCATGTATTCCTTATCCTTAAAATAATCCGCGATCAGAAGACCTGTATTGGCCTCATAAGCCTCATCGATCTCCTCTTTTGTCAGGCAGCGCAGACAGGGCACCTCGCCGTAGATATAATCGGCATGGGTGGTGCCGTAGCAGGGAATGCTGCGGCCTGCCTGAGCCCAGCTGGTGGCCCAGGGAGAATGGGTGTGGACAATGCCGCCCATCTTTGGAAATGCCTTATAAAGCTCCAGATGGGTAGCCGTATCGGAGGAAGGGTTTAAACGTCCCTCTATCCGGTTCCCCTGAAGGTCCATCACAACCATATCCTCAGGAGTAAGCTTGTCATATTCCACGCCGCTTGGTTTTATGACAAACAGGCCCGTTTCACGGTCTATGGCGCTTACATTGCCCCAGGTAAAGGTCACAAGACCATGGCGGGGCAGCTCCATATTGGCTTTATATACCAGCTCTTTTAATTCTTCCAGCATTTTATTTCCTCCTATGGCTCCAGAATATACATGGCGATCTCATCGGTTTCACGATTGGCGCTTATAAGGATGTCCTTTCCGTCCTTTGTGTATTTATATACATTGGCCGGCCCGCAGTCATGATCCAGCACCTGTAAACGGTATGCACCCTCCTCATAGGTAAACAGGAGAAGATCCCGATCTCCCTTGCGGTGGCCGATGATCACCCCAGGCCTGCCGCATACCATACCGCCGTAGATGGCATGGGTAAATTCAGCCGGCTTTTCATAGGCATATACGCTCTCATACCGGCCCTCCTGCTTCTTATAAATATTGATATGCCCGCCATGGAAGGGAGCCAGCACTGCCAGTTCCTTCTCCCCGTCTCCGTCCAGATCTACCAGCACCGCATCGCTGGCCGGAGTATCTAAAAGGGTACGGATCTCCCATTCTCCCTCTGGAGATGCCGGAGGAATGAACTGGAACACACCGTTTTCCGCAGAGATCACAGCTGTCTCCACACCTTCATCCTCTACCCGGTAGTAGCCATGGTTTTTCAGCATATTGTCCCGGATCACCTGAAGCTTTAAAGGATGCTCCTCATCAAAGACACTGAGATCTTCCGGAAGTACAGCGGCGTAAACCTTTCCAGGAGAGGACCAGTCATCCTTATATTCATGTCCGGATTTTAAGGCGCAGGCGATCAGATAGCGGACCCCGTTCCGCTCCAGAATATCAAAGCGGTGCACATGAGGCAGCTCTGCCAGGGTGCGGACCTGCCAGTTTCCCTTAGAAACCGGTGTTACAATGACGATTTTCGCTTCCTTTGAGTCATTTGGGGAGTAAAATTTGTGGGTGGCCAGAAACTGTCCGTCACTTCCCGGCACCTGAACCATGGTCATCACCCCTCCGGGCTCTGTCCACACCGTATCCACCTCATTGCCGTCCTCATCAAAGAGGATGCACCGGTCCACCTTCTCTGCCGCCACCAGAAAATGAGGGGCTCCCTGATAGGTGAGAGGTGCGATGGAATAGCACTTGTTAAGGGCAGCGATTACCTTTTTCTCTGCTTTCATGCGCTTTTTTCTCCTTTCTCCTGACGGTCCAGGATGGCCGTCATCCTGCGGCTGGCATCCAGAAGATCTTCCTTCCACTTAGGATTGCCGGTATACCAGAATTCTGTCACATACCTGCGGATCCCCAGCTCCCAGGCCTCCCGGATGGCGCTTTCAAAATCCACATGGCCCTGGCCGTAGGGAACCTCCCTGAATACCCCCGGCACCGTTTCCTTCAGATGCATGGCGGCCAGATGGCCCCTGCCGCTTCTCAGATCCTCTAACACGTCAATCCCGTAGGCCTTTGCCGCATTGGTTACATTGCCGATGTCAGGATACACATTCAGGCAGACGGAGGACACCTGGTTCACATAGCGCATGGCCTTTGACACCGTATTCATAAATTCTGTCTCCATGGTCTCAAAGCCCAAAAGCACTCCGGCTCTGGCTGCCATCAGGGCTGCCTTTTTCAGATTTTCTTCAAAATACGCCCTTGTCTCCTCTGTGGACTCCTCATAATATACATCATAGCCTGCCAGCTGGATGATACGGATCCCCAGATCCTCTGCCAGCCCGATGGCCTTTTCCATAATCTCCATGCTCCTCCTGCGGATCTCAGGATCCGCGCTTCCCATAGGGTATCTGCGGTGGCCGCTTAAGCACATAGTCCGGACCGGAAGTCCTACCACCTCCATAATATTTACAAGCTCCATCCGCTCTGCCCGGGACATATCAAGACGTCCCAGCTTTTCATCTGTCTCGTCAATACTGATCTCCACAAAATCAAAGCCGGCCTCCTTCGCGGCCTCCAGCTTTTCCTTCCAGCCAAGTGTCCCCGGCATGGATTTTTCATAAAGACCCAGCGTATATCCTCTTTCCATCTTCATCCTCCATGAATGTCAGACACAGACACAGGGATGACGGCAGCTTAAGCCTCCGGCTCCACCCGGTATACCGAAACGCCCCGTTCGCGGATCTCCTCCAGGGCATCCTCAGGAGCCAGCCAGTCGGTGATCAGGCAGTGGATCTTCTCAATGGGGCAGCTCATAAAGCTGCTGCACTTTCCCACCTTGGTATGGTCAGCCATTACATAGACCATCTGGGTGGTGTGCTCGATCATCCGCTCATTGATGCTGACCTCGCTGAAAATCTCTGTGGACATACCATTTTCCGCGCTGATGCCGGAGCAGCCTACAAAGGCCTTTCTGGCATAGACAGGCTGAAGGCTCCTTAAGGCAAAATCTCCTACCATAGCCTCCTTCGGATGGCGCAGCTCCCCGCCGGTCAGCACCACGCTGACGCCGGCGGGATAAGGCACGCCGATGGCTTTTCCATTGTTTGTGATCACCGTTACATTGCCGCACCCGATATGGGGCAGAAGCTCCAGGGCATTGCTGCTGGTATTGATGAAAATGGTATCATCCTCTGCCACCAGGGACGCCGCATAGCGGGCGATCAGCCCCCGGCAGCGCTGCACCAGATCCACCTCACGGTTTTCCGCCATGGTGGAAACTGCCCCTCCGTAGGTACGGACCAGAAGCTTCTGCTCCTCCAGATACTGGAGGTCTCTCCGGATGGTAATCAGAGATACCCCCAGCTCCTCTGCCAGTTCATCCACACGCACCTCCGGATTCCGGCGCATCCCTTCGATGATGCGCTGTCTCCGGTTCTCAACACAAGCCCGTTCTCGTTTCATATCCTTTACCTCTCATTTCCTTCGATATGTATCACATTATAGCTCATTCTGATGCTTGTGTCATGTGTTTATGTTCGTTTTGATTCTTTTTAATCAGCCGATAAAACCGCACAGCTGCTGCCTTTCCCTCAGAAAAGGTGCCGCGGTGAAACTTTGAGGGCTTGATCCCTTCCCCTACAGACAGGAGCGGAACGGGATATTCTGAGGCGCCTCGAAGCAGTCCTCAAAACCTCTGCGGTGATGATATGCCCTCTTGTCCTTGTCGGTAGGATATACATATTTTCCGCCTACCTCCCAGAAGAATGGATGGAACTGATAATCCAGACGGTCCTTCTTCATATCATAAAGAACACGGATCTCATTTACATCTGCCATGAAGTTGGTCCATACATCATAATGGATAGGGATCACAACCTTGCATCTGAGAGCTTCTGCCATACGAAGGATATCGCAGGAGGTCATCTTGTCTGCCATGCCCACCGGATTCTCGCCGTAGGAGCCAAAGGCCACGTCCACATCATAGTCCTTTCCATGCTTTGCAAAGTAGATGGAATAATGAGAGTCGCCGCTGTGATAGATATTTCCTCCCGGTGTCTTGATCAGGTAATTCACTGCCTTGTCATCCATGTCTGTAGGGCAGATGCCAGTCAGCTCCTCGCGGTCAGGGCCGGTGGAATCGGTTGTTACAAGACAGGTACGGTCAAAGGAATCCAGGGCTACGATCTCCAGATCCTTGATCTTAATGGTATCACCAGGGCGGACGGTGATGCAGCGGTCTTCCGGAACTCCCCACTTGATCCAGGTCTCAACCGACTTCTTAGGGCCGATAAACGGAACAGGAATCTCATTTCCCTTTTCGTCTACAGTGGTCATGCCGCTCTGGATCACATGGGCTGCATACTCGGCGCTCATATGGTCCTGATGATAATGGGTTGCCAGAACCGCGTCTACCTGGCGGATGGCAAAGGGATCGATCACAAAGGGAACAGCCCTCAGGTTTGGCTGCATATTTCTTGCGCCGCACATATTTGCCATCTGATGGCCTACTGCCATCTTGCCGTTGCCACGGGTTCTTTTTCCGTTGCCGCACCAGAGGTCAATGGTGATGTTGCAGCCCCCCGGAGTCTTAAACCACATTCCTGTACAGCCAAGCCACCACATAGCAACGGTTCCAGGTTTTACCTCCTCAGCCTCGATCTCCTCGTTGAGCCAGGTGCCCCACTCCGGAAATGTACTCATGATCCATGATTCTCGTGTCATTTCGCTCACTTTGCTCATTTTTGCTCCCTCTTTCATGTTTTTTATGATTGGATTTTACATGCTTTATTGTTTGTATCCATAATTTACTACATTATACGATTGTTTTCAAGAGCTTTTTATGATCGATTTCATTATTTTATGATTATTTTTAGAAATTGTCCTTATGTTTACGTTTTATTGCATGATTTTAGATGGCTAGACATGATTTATTTGTTCTTTTCGCTCATAAAAAGACTCCCTCCCGATTTTCCCAACCGGAATGGAGTCTTTTTTCACAATTTTTTAATTTCCAATCATAATCCTTATGATCTCTTCATTGGTTTCCTTCATGCCTTCTTTTCCAAGGCGGCCTACATTTTTCAGTGTCTCCTCCACGCCCTTGGTGACAATCCCGTCGCCGCCATAGAACTGCTGGCCTCTGATGTACATATTGTAGCCCAGGATGCCTGCGTCTACCGCAGAGGCGATCTTGGCCGCGCAGGAGGCCTTTGCCCCGTCGCAGACAATGCCGGATACGATGGCGAGGGCATTGACCACCGTATGGGTTACCTCCTTATAGCCTCCGCCGCACAGGTAGGCGATACCTGCCCCTGCTCCGGCCCCTGCGCTGACCGCGCCGCAGTAGGCGGAAAGACGGCCGATGGGGGTTTTCTGATGAATAGCCGTCAGGTTTGAAAGGGCCAGGGCGCGGTACATCTTTTCCTCCCCTGACTTCAGCTCCTTGGCGTAAACGATCACCGGCAGAGAGGCGGTCATCCCCTGGTTGCCGCTTCCTGAGTTGATGATCACCGGAAGCTCACAGCCGTTCATCCTGGCGTCGGAGCCTGCGGCTGCCATAGCCTTTGCCCTGACACGCACGTTGCTGCCGTCCATATCAAGGAGCACCTTGCCGATGTTGGCGCCGTAATCTCCCCTTAAGCCCTCCTCCGCAATGGCCGTATTATACTGGATCTGGCGGTCCAGAATGGGCTTAATATCCTCGATGTCCACCGTATTGATAAAGTCCCAGATGTCCTCCATGCAAAGAAGTGAACGGTCGGTAAGTCCTTCTTCTGTCTCCCCTGCTACCTCTGTATAGGAAAGAACCTCCTTATCCTTTTCGATAAGAACAATGTTGGTGTGGTAGTTCGCGATCCGCACCCTTGCATAGGACTCTCCCTTATACAGAGTCACAATAATGTCAAAGGTGAGGCCATTGTCCACATGCTCCACGCTGATAGGTGTATGCCCCAGAAATTCCTTCATCTGCGCTATCTGTTCCGGCGTTACGCTGGCGATTACCTCCAGCTCCTTATCCGGATCCCCTGCTATGATGCCTGCTGCCGCTGCCGCGGGGATTCCCTTTAGATGATCTGTATTTGGCACGATCACGGACTTTACATTTTTAATAATGCTTCCGCTTGCGCCGATCTCTACCCGGTCAGGAAGCTCCCCCAGCACCCGTCTTGCCACAGCCGCCCCATATGCCAGGGCGATAGGCTCCGTACAGCCCATGGCAGGAACCAGCTCCTCCTTTAAAATCTGTACAAAAGCTTCATATTTTTTGTTTGTCTTATCCACGTCCCCATATCCCTTTCTCTGCCGTATCTGTCTTTCGGCTTGCATTTTTTATAGTCTTAATGTACCATAAATGTATACTGTTGTAAATTTTAACGTTTTTATGATATGGTTTAAATATTTTTATAGAAAAGGAGATCAGAATGGAGCTTCGTGAGATTGCCACCTTTCTTCAGGTGGCACAGCAGAACAGTTTTTCAAGGGCGGCGGAGCAGCTGGGCTACTCCCAGGCCGCCGTTACCATACAGATCAAGCAGCTGGAAAAAGAGCTGGGGGTCCACCTCTTTGACCGTATGGGAAAGCAGACTACCCTAACCCATCAGGGAGCTGTTTTTTACGAATACGCCTCCTCAGTGATGCGGGATCTGGCAAGGGCAAGGGACGCAGTGGCGGATCCCAGGGAGCTTACGGGAAAACTGTGCCTGGGAGCCATCGAATCGGTCTGCGCTTCCATTTTCCCATCCATCCTGAAGGAATACCATCGGCTGTATCCCAAGGTAAAAATCAGTATCATTACCGATTCCCCAAGCGTCCTGTTAGAACTGATGAACCGCAATAAGATTGACATCGTATATTTCCTGGACCAGCGTATGTATGACAGCAAATGGGTGAAGGTGCTGGAGGCGCCGGAGGAGATCATCTTTGTGGCCTCCAGAGAGCACCCTCTGGCAGGAAGATCCAGGCTGGAGCTGGATACAGTGATCGCCCAGCCCTTTATCCTGACAGAAAAAAATGCCAGCTACCGGTACATACTTGACCAGTATCTGGCATCCTGCGGCCGGGCCATCGAGCCCTACCTGGAAAGCGGCAACACCCAGTTTATCATAAATCTCCTGAGAGAAAATCTGGGTGTCTCTTTTCTTCCTGAATTCACCGTCCACCGGGACATCGTAAATCGGAGGCTGGCTGCCCTTGATGTGGCAGACTTTCATATGCGCATCTGGCGCCAGGTGGTCTATCACAAGGATAAATGGGTGACCAGGGAGATGAAGGCCTTCCTTGAGCTGGCAATGAATCCTACTGTCCGTTGATATAATTTACCAGGCCTCCGGCAGAAATGATCTTCTGCATAAAAGGAGGGAAGGACTGGCCCTGATAGGTCTCGCCCTTTGTCCTGTTGATGATCAGGCCGCTGTCAAAATCCACCTCTACCTCATCTCCTGCCTCAATGGCCCTTGCGGCCTCTACGCACTCGATGATTGGAAGGCCGATGTTGATGGCGTTGCGGTAGAAGATCCTTGCAAAGGTCTCAGCGATCACACAGCTGATGCCGGCACACTTAAGGGCCAGAGGGGCGTGTTCACGGGAGGAGCCGCAGCCAAAGTTTTTGTTGGCTACTACCAGATCCCCCTTCTGAACCTTTTTAATAAATTCCTTGTCAATGTCCTCCATACAGTGCTTTGCCAGCTCCTCGCCCTGGGTGGCGTTTAAGTAACGGGCTGGGATGATCACATCTGTATCGATATTGTCTCCATATTTAAAAACGTGTCCACATGCTTTCATGTCCGGTTCTCCTTTTTCAAATGGGTCTAATTGATCAGAGTGTGTCTGATCCGCGCTTTACAGCTCGCAGGGGCAGGTGAGCTTTCCTGATACGGCACTTGCGGCGGCTACTGCCGGGCTTGCCAGATAAATTTCTGAATCCACATGGCCCATACGGCCTACAAAATTTCGGTTGGTGGTGGAAATACAGCGCTCTCCTGCTGCCAGGATGCCCATATAGCCTCCAAGGCAGGGACCGCAGGTAGGTGTGCTCACAACGGCTCCGGCCTGGATAAAGATCTCCAGAAGCCCCTCTCTCATGGCCTGGAGATAGATGGACTGGGTCGCAGGGATTATGATGCAGCGCACACCCTTTGCAACCTTTCTCCCCTTTAATACCTCTGCGGCGATCCTCATATCGTCGATGCGTCCATTGGTACAGGAGCCGATCACTGCCTGGTCGATCTTCACCTCACCAGCCTGGTCGATGGTTTTTGTGTTGGATGGAAGGTGTGGGAATGCTACCGTAGGCTTAAGCTGAGACAGGTCGATCACATAGGTTTCGTCATACTCCGCGTCCTCGTCTGCCTCATATACGGTAAATTCACGTTTGGAATGTTCCTTCATATACTGGATGGCCAGGTCGTCTACCGGGAAGATGCCGTTCTTTCCACCGGCCTCGATGGCCATATTGCAGATGGTAAAACGGTCGTCCATAGAGAGGTTTTTAACCCCTTCACCGGTAAATTCCATGGATTTATAAAGGGCGCCGTCTACGCCGATCATACCAATGATATGTAAAATCACATCCTTGCCGCTGACCCACTTAGAGGGCTTTCCTACCAGCTCAAACTTAATGGCGGAGGGTACCTTAAACCATGCCTTTCCTGTTACCATGGCGGCTGCCATATCCGTACTTCCCACACCGGTGGAAAATGCTCCCAGGGCGCCGTAGGTGCAGGTATGGGAATCTGCGCCGATCATCAGGTCTCCGGCCACTACCAGTCCCTTTTCCGGAAGCAGGGCGTGTTCGATACCCATCTCTCCTACGTCGAAATAATTGCTGATCTCATGGGTACAGGCAAACTCCCGGCAGCACTTGCAGTTTTCTGCTGATTTAATGTCCTTGTTTGGGATGAAATGATCCATCACAAGGGCGATCTTGTCTTTATCAAATACGGACTTCCTGTCCATTTTTTTCATCTCGTTAATCGCTACCGGAGAGGTGATGTCATTACCCAGCACCAGATCAAGATCTGCCTCGATCAGCTGTCCTGCCTTTACCTCTGCCAGTCCCGCATGGGCTGCCAGGATCTTCTGGCTCATGGTCATTCCCATAATTTATATCCTCCTTATTGCTCTTATCTGTGCTTTACATTTTAGCACAGGTGCTGTTATAATAAAAATACATAATACGAATGGAATATATGAAAAATTGTTATAGTGAGGGGAATGAATATGGAACAGAACCTGTCTCAGTACAAGATCTTTTACGAGGTAGCGAAGGCCGGAAATATATCAAAGGCCGCCAAGGAGCTTTATATCAGCCAGCCTGCCATCAGCAAGGCCATCAGCAAGTTAGAGGACAGCCTGGGACTCTCTCTCTTTACCAGAAGTTCCCGGGGGGTGCAGCTTACCTCTGAGGGGGAGATTCTTTTTGAACACACCAGGGAAGCCTTTGACGCCTTAAACCGGGGGGAGGAAGAATTAAAAAGAATCCAGGAATTTGACATCGGCCACCTGCGGATCGGAGTCAGCAATACCCTGTGCAAATACGTGCTCCTGCCTTATCTTAAAACCTTTATCGACCAGTATCCTCATATGAAGGTGACCATCGAAAGCCAGGATACGGCCCAGACCCTTCTCAGACTGGAACAGCAGAAGCTGGATCTGGGGCTGGTGGCGGAGCCCTCCATGAAAAGAGAGCTGAATTTCATTCCGGTTATGGATATTCAGGACGTTTTTGTCGCCACTCCCGCCTATCTGGAAAATCTCTATGTCAGAGAAGGCCGCCACACCAATCCCTTTGAAACCGGCAATATTATGCTCCTGGACCAGAGCAATATGACCCGCCGCCATGTAGATGAATATATGGCCGAGGCCCACATAAGCCCCCGCCAGGTTCTTGAGGTTACCACCATGGATCTCCTCATCGAATTTTCCAGGATCGGTCTGGGGATCGGCTGCGTATTAAAGGAGCTGGTGCAGAAAGAACTTGACAGCGGCGCCCTGGTGGAGATCCCCCTGGAAATGCCCATCCACCGCCGGACCATCGGCTTCGCCAGCCACCCGGCTAACCAAGCCATGGCCCTTAAGACATTTTTGGAGTTTTTGTATTAGAATAAACCGCAAATGGAATCATCGCTGTGGGCGGAGGGAAGATGAATACAACGGCAGGTCACATCTCCGCAGTCAAATGATACCTTATCTATTCTTTCCTACCAATACGTATCCCAATCCTTCCCCAGCCTCATAAGCCCTTCCATATAGAAGTAATCCCCCCAGGTATTGCACTCATCCACTCCCCTATTGGTGCAGGGATTTCCTGCGGAGGCTCTTGCGTAAGTCCCATGGAGCAGAAGCCCGTTGGAATCATACCCGGGTTTTACGGCGCAGTGATCTGCCAGGGCTTTCATCAGACGACGGGCCATAGCGCTGTAATAAGCAGCTTCATCCTTAGGAAGATATTTTGCCATCTCAAGCATACCGCAGGCAGCGATGACTGCTGCGGAGGAATCCCTCGGCTCGGTGCTTCCGTCGTCGAAGTCAAAATCCCAGTAAGGGATCAGATCGGAAGGCAGATGCTCCAGGAAGTAATCGGTTACCTTTTTGAAAATATCGATATAACGCTCATCCCGGATCACCTTGTAGCTTAAGGCGCTTCCGTAGATACCCCAGGCCTGGCCCCGGCTCCAGGCAGAGCCATTGCGGTTGCCCTGGTGGGTCACGCCCTTTACCGCCTCTCCTGTCTCAGGATCAAAGAAATAGGTGTGATAGGTGGAATGATCCGGTCGGATCACATATTCCATGGCGGTCTGTATGTGAGCCTGGGCCTTCTGCCGGTATGTCTCGTTCCCGGTCACCTCAGAAGCCCAGAACAGCAGAGGCATATTTAACAGGCAGTCAATGATCAGCCGGTAATTGTCCTTTGCCCCAAGGGCCCCCCAGGCCTGGAAAAACTGTCCCTTTTCCTGGAACCGCCCCATAAGGCTGTCGGCAGCCATAAGAGCCGCCTTCTTTGCGGTTTCATTGCCCGTAAGCTTCCATGCGGCCACACAGGAGGGAGTGTATAAAAATCCCATGTCATGGTGATCCACATCCACACGCTTTGTAATGCGCTCCAGGAAGCTTTCTACCTGCACCTCTCCCGCCGCCTTAAAGGCCGGATCCCCGGTCTCCTCGTAAGCTAACCAGATCTCTCCCGTCCAGAAGCCGGTGGTCCACTCCACATTAGGAGTCTGGGGATAGCGGTTATTCTGGCTGTTGGAATCCGGGAACCGGTCTGTAAACTCTCCCAGGTTTCTCTTAACAAGCTCCGCCGCCTGCCTAAGGCCTGCTGCCGCCTCCTGATCTGTCATTTCTTCATATGTAAGTAAACTGGTTTTTGTCTGCATATTGACTCCTCCTCTTAAACTACCACTGAAGTACGGTCATGGCTGAACCGGATCCGCCTTCCTCACAGACCATCACCCGGCCAAGGCCAAAATGGCCCTCCGCTCCGATGTATTCTGCATCTGCCGCCGTCTCCCTGTGATTCAGCGCCAGGATCCAGGAACGGTCTCCCTGAGTAATCCGAAGGGCTTCCCCCTCATCGGCTCCAAGCTCCCGCCCGGTTACAGGCGCCACCGCCTTCAGCCTCTCTGCCCTTCCTTCCTCCTGACAGAAGATCACTGTCACCAAAGAAGCCGGGAAGGCTGCTTCTTTTCTTAGGGTAAATGCCATTCCTTCCTCCAGGCAGTTGTAATGCTCCGATACCGGGGCCATTTCCCCGGTTACCGTAACCCCTTCGGTTACAGGCACAAACCAGGCCCTGGCCTTCTCCCCCTGGTAGGAGAAACCATTTTCCGTCTGTTTCCCGCAGCCTCTGGGGCTCAGATGGAAGCGCTGGCTCATCTGATGGACACCATTTCCATAAAAAGTATCTGCCACCACATAGATCCCCGTTCCCACGGCCAGGATCCGGCGGTTTACCAGACAGCCATCCGGAAGATACCCCAGGTGGGAGCCCTGAAGGAATGTGTAAAAATCCTCTCCACTCTCCATCCGCTTCTGTCTCCACTGATTCCCCAGAGGAGCCGCGGCACCTGCGATCCCCCAGGAATCGGTACAGACGGTGTATTCCTTTCCGTCGATCAGAGGAACATTGTGGGAGGAGGCGGCTTTTAAACCCCGGCGCAGGGGGCCGTCTACATAGGTATAGCGCCCGGGATCGATGAGCACATCTTCCCCGCAGACGCACAGCTCCATATGGAGCTTGTCAAAATGTCCGTGTCCGCCCCCTACGGAGCCATTTTTAAAACGGAAATAGCTGCTTTCCCGGTCCCAGCCGGAGCGCAGACACCAGCTTCCGCTGTCAGGAAGGGCCATAAAGGTAGTTTCCGGCGTTTTTGCTTTAAGAGCCTCATACCAGGCAGCCTCCTCCCTTGTAAAATCCCATACACTCTCAAAATCTAACACCCGATAACCGCAGGCCTTCAGAACGGGGTCCTCCAAAAGAAGGGCCGCCGGAGTCATCACATCCCGCAGGTCTGTCTTGTCGCTGTCGCCGGCGCAGGGCTGAGTATGATCCGGCTTGATCCACATTAGATTTGCATAGGCCATATCCGCCGCCTTTTCATACAAAATCCCGGGCAGCTCCAGACCCGCTGACCGTCCGGCCCTTAAAACCTCAAGGACACAGCGCAGAACCTCATTGTGGTACATGGGAGACTGCTCCCAGTGAACGCCATCCTCCATTACCTGAAGCTGCAGTTCCCGCTCCAGACGGCAGAGAGCCTCCTTTACATACTGCTCCGGACGGTCCGCGCTGTCATCTGTTTCCTCTCCGTACGCCTGATACCAGGCCTCAAAGCTTCCGCCTTTTACAAGAGCCGTTCCGATAAGAAAGAGCCCATGGCTTTCCAGAACGCCCCAGTTGCTCTTATCGCTGAAATGAGCCTTATGGGCCATAAGATACTCCCCATGGCGTACCAGGCCCTGGATAAAGGCCCTCTGCACTTCCTCTGTCACAGCAGCGCTTTCCTTAAAATATTCCATGGCTTTTACCCAGTATTCTCCCCGGATTCCCGCCTCAATGGTGCGCCAGGTGGTCTTTACCCGCTCCGGCGTAATGGGATTGTCAGAAAGCCAGGACAAAAGCTCCTTAACAAAGGCAGCTGCATACCTCTCATCTCCCGTCAGCGCCATGGCCTGGCCCAGGCAGATCCAGTAGCGGTGTCGGTTAAACTGATAGATAAATTCGGGATCTCCCTCAGGCATATGCTGCCAGTCGATCCTTCCCTCAAAGGTTACAGGCTCTGTGGTCTGCTCCATATCCCAGGGCAGATCAAAAAGATAGGTCTGTCCTGCAGCGTCCTCTGCGATCCTTAAAATATGCTCACATTCACTGGGCCAGTGCTCTCTGCAAAAGGCCGCCTTCCAGTTTCTTTCCTCTGCTGTCATCATTTTCCCCTTCCATCAGCCCTTTACGCCGCCGGCTGTGATTCCCTCTACAAACCATTTCTGGCAAGCCATAAATACAATGATTACAGGAATCAGGGAGCACACAGAAGCTGCCATGATCAGAGCATAGTCAGCGCCGTACTGGGAAATGAACATACGGATGCCCAGCTGGATCGTTTTTAACTCGGTACTGTTCAAATAAATCAGAGGGCCCATAAAGTCATTCCAGATATTTACAAATGTAAAAATAACAAGGGTTGCGATTCCCGGCTTCGCAAGAGGAAGGGCAATCTTCCCAAAGGTCTTATATTCATTGAGGCCGTCGATGCGGGCCGCCTCCAAAAGCTCATTAGGGATACTGATCATAAACTGGCGCATCAGGAATACGCCGAAGCCTGAGAATGCCTGCATCAGGATCAGTCCCAGATGGGAATTGCTTAAGTGCAGCTTGGTGATCAGCGCGAACTGAGGCACCATGTAAGCCTGCCAGGGTACGGCAAAGGTAGTAACGGAGATCAGGAACAGGAAATCCCTTCCCTTAAAATTCACCTTGGAAAAGCCGTAGGCCGCAAAGCAGCTGGTCAGAACCTGCAGAAGGGTGGTCAGCACCGCAATCTTAAAGGTATTCTTAAAGAAAGTAAGGAGGGGGATCTTCTCCCAGATGATCTCATAGTTCACCCACTGGAAGGTCTCCGGAAAGAGCTTCATGGGGATGCTGAACACCTCATTGCTGGTCTTTACGGACGCAAGGAGCATCCACCCAAAGGGAATGGCTACCAATATGGCTGCCACCGTTAAAAGCGTATAGATAAGGACTCTGCCTTTTGATGATTTAATCTGCATTTGCCTTCCTCCTATACATAATCGGTGAACTTCTTCTCGCCTCTGAACTGGATCAGAGTCACGATCAGCACGATAGCAAAGAGCACAATGGCGCTTGCGCTTGCGTAGCCGAACTTAAAGTCCACAAAAGCTGCGTTGTAGATGTGATTTACCAGTACATTGGTAGCCCGTCCCGGACCGCCTCCTGTCATAACGTAGATCAGGTCAAATACTTTGAAGCACTGAATGGTCAGCATAATGGTAACGAAGAAGGTGGTAGGCTTTAACATAGGCAGGGTAATATAGCGGAACTTCTTAAAGCCGGCAGCTCCGTCGATGCTGGCCGCCTCATAAAGATCCTGGGAAATGCCCTGAAGGGCTGCCAGGTACACTACCATATAATATCCCATGTATTTCCACACGCTGACAATGATGATCACCACCATGGCCCAGTCTGTAGAAGCGCACCACTTAGGCGGATTGGCAATGCCGATAAACTTTAAAAATTCATTTACCGGGCCGAACTCCGGCTGGAACAGCATATTCCACACCGCGCCTACCGCTACCAGGGAGGCAACATAGGGGAAGAAAAACGCGGTTCTGTATACAATGATCCCTTTGATCTTTGAATTTAACATCACAGCGATGAGAAGGGCTGCCACCATGGTCAGGGGAACGGTAAATACCGCGTAGTAAACGGTATTAAACACAGAGATCCGAAAGGTGCTGTCGCCTGCCAGCTTTACAAAGTTCTGAAGGCCTACAAACTGCATGGGGGCGTCGGAGCCGTCCCATTTCATAACACTTAATACAAACGAAAAGATTACCGGAATAAATATGAATATAAAATAGCCCACGAAATTGGGGAGGATGAAGGAGTATCCTACCAGGTTATTCCTGAGGGCTTTTTTCTGCTTTCCTGTCATTTTTACCACCATTATCCTTATTTTGGGCGCAAAAAGGGCGCCTGACCCAATTTTCAGCTGTTACCCTGCCGTCAGGCGCCCCATGCTCTTATAATATTAGTCCTGCTTTGCTTCCTGTGCTCTCTGGTTCATGTTGGCGATACCTGTATCTACATCTTCCTCACCGATCATGATCAGGTCATGCTCTTCCTCCAGAACCTTTCTTACTGCTGCCATCTTTGCGTTCAGCGGACGGTCCAGAACCCAGCTTGTAACATTGAGAGCGTCCTTGCCGTCCTCAGGGAATCCTGGAATCGCTGCCAGCTGCTCTGTGATGGCGTCAGAAGATGCTGCAGGGAACAGGCCGTTCTCAGCCAGTACCATAGCGCCCTCCTCGCCGGTTACAAATTTAACATACTCCCATGCAAGATCCGGAACGTCAGACTTTGCGTTGATGCCTACAGGAGTGGTGGAACCAACGGTAGCGCCTGCCTCAGCTGTCTCCGGATGTGGAATGGTGGTTACGCCCCAGTTAAAGTCGAACTTGCCGTCATTCTTATCCTGGATCAGAGTTCCGATAAACCAGGAGCCCATGGGCAGCATGGCGCACTGCTGCTGCTCAAATACGCTGATATAGTGGATATTTCCTGTCTTTAAGTTTGCATAGCTCTGAATCACGCCCTCGTCCTGCATTCTTAAAGCCTGCTCATAGTATGGCTTCATAAAGCTGTAGTCGTCGCTCATGAGAGTGTTCTGTCCGTCCTGTACAGCCCAGTTAGAAACCAGTGCCTGCCAGGTGTGGCTGTGGGAGCCGTATACCTTGCTGCTTCCCTCGCCGCTTGTCATCTGCTTTGCCAGAGCCTCATACTCATCCCAAGTCATATCAGCAGATGGGTACTCTACATTTGCAGCGTCAAAGAGATCCTTGTTGTAGAACAGCATATAGGAGTCTTTTCTAAATGGCAGAGTATAATTGCTGCCGTCCATCTGCAGCTGCTCTGCTACGCCGCTGTAGATAGAAAGATCTACGCTGTCCTTTGTAATATACTCGTCCAGGTTCAGGAGCTGTCCCTTATCCTTCATGGTAACCTGGTTCTCAGCGTCCTTTACAAAGATAACGTCCGGATCAGCGTCACCACCTGCCAGCATAACGGTGATCTTGTTGTTGTATTCACCGGATGGAGCATCAACAAACTCAACCTCTACCTCCGGGTGCTGTGCGATAAATGCCTCGGTTACAGCTGTAAACTGAGGAGTCGCATCATTGTCCCATACAGAAACGGTCAGCTTCTGCTTCTCGCCGGAAGCGGCCTCCTCTGCAGCCTCACCCTCCGCTGCTGTTGTATCCCCTGCCTCTGCGGTGGTATCCCCTGCTGCCGCGGTGGTATCCGCTGTGGAAGACCCGCAGCCTGCTGCCATGGTGGCTGTCATGGCAGTTACCAGTGCCAGAGCTACTGTTTTCTTTAATCTCATAATAAAAACCCTCCTTTTTTTCATGTCTTAAGTATAGCAGGGTCTTATGAAAAAACGAATCCACCATTCTCACAGGTTTTTGTAATTTTTTCATGTGGATTTTACATTTTCTTGCAATTTTTTCACATTTTTACACTTTTTTCATATAGGAAGCGGCTTCAAACTCCTTAGGGCTCATGCCAGTCACCTTTTTAAACACCTTACTGAAGTAAAATGGAGTGTCAAAGCCCAGAAGGTCAGACACCTCATACATCATATACTGGCGGCTTCCGATCAGCTCCTTGGCCTTCTCGATCTTGATCTCCGACACATAGCTGGTAAATGATTCCCCAGCCTGCTTTTTAAAGGCAGTGCTTAAATATCCCTGGCTCATGCCCAGGGCCTCCGCTGTCTGGCTTAAGGTGATCCGCTCCTTATAGTGCTCCATTACATACTCCCGCACCTGCTCTGCAATCCGGTCCGGCTTCTCTTCCCGTCTCCGGCGCAGAATCCCCGCAATCTCCTCTTTAAACCAGCTGGTCCAGGCCAGGATCTGGTCAAGATTTCCAAATCTTCCTAGTTTTTCCATAATATTCACTTCATAGGGAAATTCCGCCTCCTCCTCAAAAAAGGAGGACAGGAAAAAATACAGGTTGGCGCAGGCATTTACCGCCTGCTGCTTGGAGGGAGAATGTTCCTTCAAAAGGGAAGCCACCTGCTCTAAAATCTCCTCCAGCCCCTGGCTGTCGTTCAGCTCTACTGCCTGGGTCAGGTCCTTTTTCAGAAAGCCGATGTTAAAGCTGCTGGTATGGCGTCTGCTTTCCTCGCAGCCCTCTGAGTAAAAGACCACCGGGTCAGAGGAATGATTGTAATAATACCCCGCCGCCGTCATAACCTGATAGAGAAGCTCCGGAAATTCTGTTATAGATTCCTTTTTCTGGCTGATGGTAACGCAGACGGACACCTCAAAATAATCCTTTACCACAGAAATGATCTTCTCGCCCATACTGCGGAGCATCTCCCGGTGATTTTCCTGGCCGGCCGCGGACAGCGCCAGAAGAAGGCCATCCCGCTCCCGCTGCACCAGGCAGCTGCGGTCAAAATATCCCTTTACCATCTGGCCGATCACATTTTCCGCAAAGGAGATCACCTTTTTCTGATCCTCTCTTGTAAAATCCTCTGTAAAGCTCTCATGGCCGTAATTAAAATTGATCAGCACCAGAACCGGCTCCTTCAGATACTCCGCGGCCATGGCCTCCTGTTTTTTATCCCCTCCCCCATCAGAACCCCCTTCTGACAAGAGGGTTCTGACGTATTCCAGGGCTGCCTGGGCCGGAGAAATCAGGAGCTCGCTGTCTGCCTGGCTGGCCCGGCGCTTCATATCGCAACGCTCCTTTGCAAGCTCCAGGCTGACAGCCAGCTTTTCCTCGGTCAGTTCCATTTTCACAAGGTAATCCACTGCCCCCAGAGAAAGGGCCCGGCGGGCCAGGCCGAATTCCTCCAGATTGGTGAGAAGGATAAATACATACTCCTGCCCCGCCTGCTCCATCAGGCTGATCCCGTCCATACCCGGCATCTTAATATCCGTAATCACAATATCCGGCTTCTGCTCTTCCATCACAGCCAGGGCCTGCTGGCCGTTGGCCGCCTTTGAAACGATCCGGCAGCCCAGCGCCTCCCAGTCCAGCATGGAGGCAATACCCGCAAGAATCAGCGGCTCATCATCTACAATCATGATACGATACATATTGTTTTCCCCTTACTCATTGATCCCGTATTCCAAGGGCATCTTCACTGTGATCTGGGTGTACTCTCCCACCCGGCTCTCAATACCCAGCCCGTAATCCTCCCCGTAATTCAGCTTAATACGCCGGTCTACGTTAGGAAGACCGATGCCGCTCATGGTGTTGCCCTTTACCTTTTCCGTATTGTGAAGGATGGAGGCTAGCTTCTCCGGCGGAATGCCCACACCGTTATCTCTTACCAGAATATAAAGGCAGCCCTCCTCTGAATAGGCGCGGATGCGGATAGTACCGTGTTTTCCACCTGGCTCTATGCCGTTGAAAATGGCATTTTCCACCAGAGGCTGCAGAGTCAGCTTGATCACCAGGGCATCGTAAAGGGCTTCCTCCTCTATCTCCACCTCCAGGTCAAAAAGCTCCACATATTTTACCTTTTCAATCGTCACATAATCATTTAAAAATTCCAGTTCCTTTTTCAGAGTCACCTTTTCGTTGAAGCCCTTGGCCATATTTTTCAGAAGGCCGGACAGAGCCGTTACCATTTTCACAATGCCGCTGTTTTTCTGGATCACAGCGATCCAACGGATGGAATCCAGGGTATTGTAGAGGAAATGAGGATTGATCTGGGCCTGAAGCATCTTAAGCTCCAGATCTCCCTTTTCCTTTTCATCCTCCAGCCGCTGCTTCATCAGGGTATCGATCTGGGCAGACATATGGTTTACTACCCGGCCCACCTGGCCAATCTCGTCCTCCCCTTCGATGGAGGGATCTCTTGTAAAATCCCCCTCTGCCACCGCGCTGATATGGCTCACCAGCCGGTCGATGGGCTTTTTCACCTGATGGGTCATAAGAACGGACAGAAGCAGGCCGAACACCAGGCAGGAAGCGAACATAATGATCACCGTCTGGGTAATAAGCATCCGATCCGTAGAAAGGGTGTCCAGGGAAATGGCTTCATAGACCATAAGCCCGCTCCGGTCATAGGTTTTAAAGGCGATCAGGCTATCCTTCCCATGAAGGGTCCGGCGGATCAGTCCCTCCTCCTGACCGGATTCCCGAAGGCTGCAGATTACCGCGTCATTTTCCGCCTGATGAGCTTCCTGCTCATAAAGAGCGGCCACCCGCTTGCCTTCACTGGTAACTACCACCGCCTCCTGGCCCTCGCTGGTCTCCTCCAGCACATCCTGAAACAGTTGGTTGGACAGGCAGAGTACCACCCAGCCTCCCGGCTGGCTTATATTCCCTGTCAATGTCCTGGCAATGGGCAGCATATAGCCCTTCTGCTGGAAAAAGGGGACCGGCACCAGATCCAGCTGATAATAGTCCATGGTCTTAGAAAGCTCCTTCTCCAGCCAGTCTGAACCAAGGAGCTTCTCCCCGTCATCTGAGCTTCCAAAGGAGGTTCCCGTCTGAACCATGGTGCCCTGGCTGTCCAGGATAGACAGCTTGATGATATAGCTTCCATATTCAGTGATAGCGCAGTAATCCCGGATCAGAGCCGCGTAATCCAGCCCCTTTTTCCTGGCTGCCGCCGTCAGCCCTCCGCTCAGCTCGCTCATATTAAAGGTCTGGCGCTCTGTACAGTTAAGAACGATGTTCAGCATCTCCTCATAGGCCATCTCATAGCGGTAGGCTATGCTTTCTACATGGTTTTTAAGAGAATTTCCCGCCACCTCTACTGTCTTTTTGCTGGCCGTTATGTAGCTGCAGACACTGACAAATACAGCGATAACACAGATAATAAAAAAATTGTACCGGATCAGCCGCGACTGCAGCGTTTTCCCCCAGATCTTTCCCCACATCCTGATTCCCCCTGCTAAAAACATACCCCATCGCAGACCGTCTCCTGTCTCCGGTGGGGCAGCTCCTTTTTATTTTCCCTGCACGTCCTGTCTGGGTTCATTTTTCTTAACTGTCATAGGCAGCTTCAGACCCATGGGATTTAACACAACCCCTGTGGTGCCCTCTGGAATAATCCTTACCAGCTTGTCTGCTGCCACTGCCACCGGCTTAAACTGCTTATCCCGGTTGAATTTCTGGAACTCCAGCACGTCTGTGAACACCGGCTGGTACATCTTCTCATCCTCCAGCTTGATCAGGGGTACGCCCTTGTCCTCCTGAGGGGCGGACACGATAAAGACGCTCTTGGCGAAATGTGCGCCTATCTCCTCCTGAAGCTCCTTCATGGTCTCATTGTCCCTGGCTGCTGCCGGGCGGCGCAGCTCCTGAGCATAGTACAGGGCGGTCAGGTGGAGCTGGGGATTTTCGATCCATACGGTGCCGTCAGGCATCTCCTTATGATCCTTGCGCTTTACGATCTCGTCTACCTGAACCAGGGTATCCTCACCTCCGCTCCGAATCACAATGGCATTCACACCCATAGTATAAAGGCTGGTAAAGAACATAAGCATCTGCTTTGTCTCCACCTTTCCGATATTCACCGGCTTTTTCTCCTCCTGAAGGAGGCGGATGCTCTCCTTCTTCGCTTCCGCCGCGTCCAGGAACATAAAAATCTCGTCGTCAAAGGTCTCCGGGTCGCAGACCACATAGGGTTCTCTGGTGCAGAGGGAGATCAGCACATACAGCTCTGCCTCCTGGCTTAAGCGCCTTAAAAACTCCTTCTTTCCTTCTGATACTGGGCTTTTCTTTTCTTCACTCATTGGGGCTCTCCTCTTTTTTATATACTTCCGGTTTTAGACCGTATTGTGCACGAAATAACTCTAACTTGTATATTATACCCCAAGATCGGTGTTATGGCTAGATACTTTCTTCTTCAGTTTGCGTGGTTTCAGAAGACCTCCTGTAGTATAATAAAAGCATCCTGTTTTCAAGAGGTTTTCATCTATTAAAGATTGCACCGAAAAACCGCGATCAGCCACAAAAGCCATCGCGGTTTAAGAAAACTATTTCTATTTATCTGTTATAAACAGTCTCATCCAGCTCCTTTTCCTTCGCGCTTACGATGACATTGACCGCGGCGCTTCCGATTACGTTCAGAGGAAGAAGGGCCATTTCCACCGGGCGGTTAATGGCAACCACCAGGGCATAACCGATGAGACAGGCCTCTGTGGTCCAGCCCATGCCGGAAAGCACCGTAAAGATCATGGTAGTTCCCGCAATGGGGATAGCCGGAGTTCCGGCTGCGGCGCAGATGGATAAAAAGGCCATTACTACCAGGTTAGCCGGGGTTACATCGATTCCTGCCGAGGTAGCGATAAAGGTGACGGCAAACATATGCATCACTGTTGTGCCGTTCATATTGATGGTCATGCCGGTGGGAAGGACAAAGCTGGTGATCTCGTCGCTGCAGCCCAGCTCCTCTCTGCAGGTTCTTGTATTTAAGGGAAGGCAGGCTGCGGAGGAATTGGTGGAAAATCCAAATACACCTACCTTGGCGATCTTTTTCATAAAGGTAACCGGATTCAGGCCGGTAGTCAGAAATACGCCGATGGGATACACTGTCACCACCAGGACAAACAGCGTAATGATCGCAGAAATCATATAGGCAGCCGCTGGAGCCAGGTATTCCACGCCGTAGATGGCAAAGGTCCTGGCGATCAGGCAGAAGATAGCAATGGGGCCTACCTTGTTGATCAAGATCCGCAGATACAGCTGTATCACCTCATCCCCGCTTATAAGCACCTGCTTTAAAGCCTCTGCCTTCTCACCCAGACAGTTAATGCACAGCCCCAGACAGATGGCAACCACCACCACTGCCAGGATCTCATTATTGCTTCCAAACGCCTCTGTAATATTGGACGGTACCGCATTTACGATGGTTGCCAGAGGATTAAAGGCATCCAGCGTGGCCGCATCTGCCACAGACTGGCTTGGAAGGACAACATCATAAAAGCCTGCTGACTTTACCAGATAGGCAACGGTTCCTGCCAGAAAGGCTCCCACACAGTAAAACAGGAAAAAGCCAAGGAGGGTCCGTCCCGCGATGCGGCCAAGCTTAGAAGCATTGGAAATGCTGCACATGGCAAGGCTTAAGGATACCAGTACCAGAGGTACGATGGCCAGCTGAAGCCCCTTCATAAAAATCTGTCCTATTATGTAAAAGATACCGATGGAACGCACTCCCTCAGGAGCGGTAATATCCTGAAACAGAAGGTGGTTCAGCGTATTCCATATCCCCTCATGTCCTGATGCCACCAGCATTTCCCTTAAAAATAAAAATCCGATCCCGACAATCAGCCCCCCCAAAAGGGCGATCATCATATTTCTTACAACAGAGCCTGATTTTCCCTTCTCCATGTTTCTATACCCCTGCTTTCTGTCTGCTTACAGCGCCCGGATCTGGATTCCCTCTTTTTCAAAAGTCTCCCTGATCCTTTGCACAAATGCGATTGCCTTCGGTCCGTCTCCATGAACGCACAGAGTATCCCCCTTGATGTCCAGTTCTTTTCCGTTTATGGAAGTTACCTTTCCTTCCTTTATCATACGCACGCAGCGGCTGATGGCCATTTCCTCGTCGGTTATCATAGCCCCCTCCATCTTCCTTGGAGCCAGGGACAGATCATCCATATACGCTCTGTCTGCGAATATTTCCGCTGCAGCACGAAGGCCCATATCCTCCGCGATCCTTCCCAGCACAGCCCCGGCACAGTAGTAAATGATCAAATCCTTATCATACTCATATACTGCCTCACAGATGGCTCTGGAGATCTCCTCATCATACTGGCACTGATTGCCCATGGAGCCGTGAGGCGCCACATGGTGGAGCTTCATCCCGCAGCTCTGTGTAAAGGCAGACAAGGCTCCTATCTGATATTTTACATAATTTTTCACCTCGTCAAAGGAAAGAACCATCTTCCGGCGTCCAAAGCCTAAAAGATCAGGATACCCGGGATGGGCCCCCACTGCTACGCCGTGTTCTTTCGCAAGCTTTACCACCCGGTCCATTACCATGGGATCTCCCCCATGCCAGCCGCAGGCCGCGTTTGCCGCTGTAATACAGGGGATAATGGCCTCATCATCTCCCAGCCTGTATGCTCCAAAGCTCTCTCCAATGTCACTGTTTAAATCGATCGAATACATGGCCCTTCTCCTTTACTGGTTTACTATATTCACAGGCGCTTCCTCCAGGAAGCACTTCAGATTGTTTACCGCAATGTCCATCAGCCTCTGCCGGGACTCCCTGGGGGCCCAGGCGATATGAGGGGTGATGATCACATTTTTTGCCTCTAAAAGAGGATTATCCATACGGATCGGTTCTGTGGACACCACATCCACTGCCGCTCCCGCTACTTTTCCAGAATTTAAGGCGTCCCGCAGATCTTCCTCCACGATGAGAGGTCCTCTGGAATCATTGATGATCATAACGCCGTCCTTCATTTTCCCGATGGTTTCCTTATTTATGATCCCCTCTGTCTCTGGGAACAGAGGACAGTGCAGGGTAATGACATCGGACTGAGCCAGAAGAGTATCAAGGTCCGCATAATGACAGGTTTCTGTCTCAAGCTCCGGCCTGCGGAAGGCATCATAAGCCAGGATCTTCATGCCAAGCGCCTGGGCAATCCGGGCTGTCTCCTGGCCGATGCGGCCGAAGCCGATGACTCCCATGGTCTTTCCTGCCAGCTCCACCAGCGGATACTTCCAGAAACACCAGTCTGGATTGCTGCTCCACTCTCCTCTTTTTACGCAGTCAGAATGTTCACCAATGTGGTGGCACAGCTCCAACAGAAGGCCGATGGCAAACTGAGCCACCGCCGCCGTACCGTAAGTAGGAATATTGGCTACCTGGATTCCCAGAGCCCTGGCGGCCTCTACATCCACTACATTGTAGCCTGTTGCCAGAACGCCGATGAATTTGATCCCTGGACATGCCTTCAGGGTCTCCTTTGTAAGGGGTGTTTTATTAGTGTATACAATTTCCCCATCTCCGATCCGCTGCACGATCTCTTCCGGCCTGGTCCTGTCATACACAGTCAGCTCTCCCAGTTTTTCAAGTCCTTCCCAGGAAATATCTCCCGGATTTAAGGTATAGCCGTCTAATACAATGATCTTCATGTTCCTGTCTCCTGTTTTTCATTTTCAAAGAATACTTCTAAGGTATCCAGCTTCTTTTTCTGTCTGATATAAAGCTCCTGCGCCAGCTTTAAGCTGACCCGGACAAACCGCACCCGGCAGCCTGGAAGGCTCTGGGCTAGAAGGGGGAGGTCGGTGGAAATGACCGTTCCCAGCTTTGTGTAGCCGCCGGTACTCTGCCGGTCTGCCAGCATGATGATGGGCTGTCCGTTTGTGGGCACCTGGATGGAACCAAAAGCGATTCCATCGGTAATGATATTTCCATCCTTTAAATGGCGCAGGGGCTTCTCCCGTTTCAGGCGGCAGCCCATGCGGTCAAATTCATTGGTAATCTCCGCTCCGTACCAGAAAAACCGGCGCAGCTCCTCCTCTGAAAAGGCCGTATCCTGGGGCCCTGTCACCACCCGCAAAGTGATTTCACCTGAGGGAAATACCTCCGGCTTAAGAATCCTCTTCTCCATATGAGGAAGCTCTGTTTTGGGATCGGTAAAGCCGATGACATCTCCCGTCTCCAGCTTTCTTCCCTTTACACCTCCGATCCGGTTGCGCATCAGGGTGGACTTGCTTCCCATAACCAGAGGAATATCAAGGCCTCCGCTAAAGGCTACATAGCCCCGGCAGCCATTGCCGCAGGCCATGCCAAAGGACAACACATCTCCTGCCTGTACCCTGAGCGCCTGATACATGGGAACCGGCTCCCCATTGATGGAGGGGCTTAAGTTTCCTCCTGTAACAGCAATCGTATTGGCCTCATCAAACCGAAGCCTTGGCCCTGCGACGGTGATTTCCAGGGCTCCTTCTCCCTGCCGGTTGCCTGCCAGAAGGTTGGCGATCTGGAAGGAGCGCGTATCCATAGGGCCTGCCGGAGATACGCCGTACTGCTGATACCCAAAACGTCCTGCGTCCTGAACGGTGGTAAGGATTCCAGGCGCTTCAACTGTTATTCCCATTCTCTCACCGCCCTTTCATAAACTTTTACCCGGTATGTTCCCATCTGATCTGCCTTTTCGATCTTTCTGTATTCCTCCGGGCTTACGGGTACAAACCGCACCCATTCTCCCGGATGGACGAGAAATGGATCCGCCCGGCTGTAGTCACAGATGGTAAGAGGGGTACGCCCTATGATGTTCCAGCCGCAGGGCTGTTCAAAGGGAATCAGATTGGAAAGGTTTTCCTGCACTACAACGGAACGGGCCTCAATATGTACTCTGGGTGTTTCCCTTCTCTTAAAGTGAAATGGTTCCTCCATCCTTGCCATATAGGCATGGCCAGGCGCGAACCCCAGCATATAGGCATAATACTCATGGGAAGAATGGATACGGATCAGCTCCTCTGTAGAAATATGCTCAAGGGCGGCACATTCCTCCAGATCCGGCCCGAACTCCCCGCCATAGCAGATGGGCAGTTCCTTTACAATAGCTTTTTTTGCCTCGGCACCTTGAATAACCGCCTGCTTCTCCACTTCCCTCAGCCGTATCTTAAGCTCCCGCTCCAGCTCCTCATAAAGGATCACCTCCGGGCGGTAATGGAGCATCAGAGACGCGTAGGTAGGCACCATCTCCGTCACGCCGTCTATGGGGCGTTTCTCCAGCTCATCATATAAAAGCCGCACCAGCCGGTTCACCTTAATGCTGATCTCATCTCCCAGCTGAACCGACAGGGCACATTCTCCCGCGATCAAAAATTTTACATTCACAGCCATCTCTCCTCAGTCTCTTAACTGATCTTAGTATAGCACGTTATAACTATTTAAAAAAATAAATTATTTGTCTATAATATATTAACTTTTTCTATATTGCTCCCCAGTTTTTTGTACGCAGGTATTCCATCATCTTCTCCTCAAAAAGCTGTACCGCCTTCTGGGTGGCTTCGTTAGGATATTTGTGGCGGATCTTGTAGGTGATCCGCTCCGGAGGCTGGGTGGGGTTAGCGATGGCGCTGACATGGACGTTTCTTAGGCTCTGGATCCGTTCCGCCACAGAGGCCGGGGCGATGATCCAGCGGCGGGCATCTGAGATCAGCTGAAGCAGCAGCTCAAAGGTATCCACCTGGATACAGGGCCGCATCCCCTTTCCCACCCACTGGTCATGCCAGATCTGATAATTAGCCTCCCAGCTGACAAAGATCTCCTCCCTGGGATCTAACTCATCCGTATGGAGCTTCTCTTTTTTCAGCGCCGTATCCCCCGACTGGAGGATGTACATTTTCTCCCGTAAAATGGGCTCTGCCACAATATTTTTGAAATGGAGATGGTGGTATACAAAGCCCATATCGATCTCATGGTTTTCCAGAAGCCCGTAGATCTCATAGGAGTAGTGGGTGGTGATCTTCATGCTCATATTAAACTCCGGTGTATTTAAGAGCTGGCGGTAAAGCTCAAATAAAATGACGGAATTCATGGTATCTGTACAGCCGATGCTTAAATACAGCTGCTCCCTGCCATGCTGCAGCTGCTGCATCTCCTGCCACAGGGACAGCCACCGCTGTGCAATGGGCACAAATTCCTCCCCCTGGGCCGTAAGCTCGATCTGCTTATAGCCCTTTTTTCTGGTAAGCAGCTTTACATTCAGCTCCTCCTCCAGGCATTTTAAGCGGTGGCTGACGGTGGGCTGGGATAAAAACAGATTTTCCGCCGTTTTGGTAATATTCTTGGTTTTCACGATCATCAGAAAGGTTTCGATCTCCGCCTGTTTCATGTCATTTCCTCCAAATATAAATTTTTTTAATATTATACAATGAAAATATTCATTTCTCAACATCTGGATCTGGTGCTATGATAGGGCTGAAACAAACAGGTCAGAAATAACCGGGAGGAATCGATAAGATGGAAGCATTTGCACATGGAGAATTATTCTCAGAAGAATTTCAAAAAAGCCTGAAGGAACAGTTTTATTACGCCGATGAGGACCCACAGTACGGCCCCCGCCTTTTCTTTGAAAATTCCGGCGGCTCTCTCCGCTTAAAGGCAGCGGTAGAGGCAAAATGCGCCGTTGAGCAGTTTCCTGACTGCCCAGAGCGCATCCATGACCGGGCCATGGTCTTAAAGGAAATGGTAGCCGGCGGCACAGAGGACATTTTAAAAATCGTTTTCGGCGCTAAAAGCGGCGCCCTGCTGACGGAGCTGACTGCCTCACAGGCCATGTTCCATATGGTAGGAGCCATTATGGAACATGTAAAAACAGGCACCAACGCCGTAACATCTTCTCTGGAGCACCCCTCTGCCCATGACGCAGTGGAGTATTACTGCAAAAAAACAGGGAGGGAATTCAGAGTCGTTCCGGCTAACCAGACAACCGGCGGCATTGACACAGAAGAAGTGCTGAAATATGTGGATAAGGATACGGTGCTTTTAAGCATTATGTCCGCCTCCAACATTTCCGGAAATATAATGGATATAAAGGAGATCGCGGCGCGGGCCAGGAAGATCAATCCGGATATTTATATTATCTCCGATGCCGTGCAGCACGCCCCTCACGCCGTCATGGACGTGGAGGAGCTGGGAGTGGACGGCATGAACTTCGCCCCTTATAAATTCTTCGGCATCCGGGGCTGCGGCTTTGCCTATGTATCCGACCGGGTGGCTTCCATGCCCCATCACAAGCTGACAGCCAAGGATCCCACCGAGTGGTCTCTGGGCACCCCTACTCCTGCCAACTTTCAGGCAATGAGGGCTGTGATCCGCTATGTCTGCTCCATCGGAGCACATTTTATCCAGAGCAGTGACCCCCGCACCCTGTTTACAGAGGGAATGGAACGGATCCATATGCACGAGCGGGCTCTGCTGTACCGGCTTTTAGAGGGCACCGAAGCGCAGCCGGGCCTGCGGCATATTCCGGGAGTCAGGGTCTATGTGGATACAGAGGATCTGACTGCCAAGGACCTGATTGTCGCCATGGGTATCCAGGGAATGGATTTTACAGAAACTGTAAAAGAGTATCAGAGATGGGGAGTTACTGTATATGAGCGGATTAATACCAGCATTTATTCCAAGCGGATCGTAGAGGCCCTGGGCATCGATGGTGCTATCCGCGTATCGCCGCTCCACTGCCACGGCACCGATGATATTGACCGTTTTTTAAAAATTACACAGGAAATAGCTGTTAAATCTCCAAAATAATGCTATACTGTCCCTGACAGAATAGATCCGAGGTAACAGTATGACACACCAGGGAAATCCGCAGGCTCCAGATCCCATCACACCCTATCTGGACCTGTTTATGGAAATTGGAAAAGAAATGTTAGAGGCAGGGGCGGAGATCCACCGGGTAGAGGACACGATCTTCCGTCTCTGCCATGCCTACGAAATGGAGGGAACGGAGATTTTTGCCATCCGTTCCCTGATTTTAGTCAGTGTAAAGGACGAGGCCGGACAGGTTTATACCCATTCAAGGAGGATCTACAACCTGGGAATCCACATGGGCCGGCTGGAGGATCTAAATGACCTCTCCCGCCATCTCTGCGCCAAAAAACCGGAGCCGGAGGAGATCCGCCGCCTTCTTGATCAGTGCTGCAGCCGCCGGTATGTCTCATCCTGGGAGATGATGGCCGGCTACGCCCTGGCCGCCTCCTCCTTTGCCTGCTTTTTCGGCGGCGGATTAAGGGACGGAATTGCCGCCGGCTGTCTGGGGCTGATCCTTTATGCCATGGATCAGAAGCTCCAGAAGGCCAACCAGCGGCTTCTTTACACCGTAGCCGCCTCCATGGTTCTTGGCTTCTGCGCCAGGCTGTGGAACCTCTTTGGAGATATGGCGGGGCTTGGTTTTATGACAGATAAGATTATGATCGGCACCATTATGCTGCTGATTCCCGGTATGGCCTTTATGAACTCCATCCGGGATATGCTGAACAACAATGCCATCAACGGCCTGTTCAGCTGCCTGGACGCCGTTTTGACCGCCGCGGCCATCGCGGCCGGCTTTGCCATACCGATGATGATCATGGGAGGTATCTGACTGTGAAGGAGCTTTTATTTCAGACCATAGCCGCGGCCCTGGGTTCCCTGGCCTTTGGCATCGTGTACCGTGAAAAGGCCATACGGCTTCCTGTAGTAGCGGCAGGAGGCGGCATCTCCTGGTTTTTATACCGCGTCTTTTTTTATCTGTCCGGAAGCATCTTTTTAAGCAATATGGCGGCGGCTGTTTTTGCCACCGCGTTTTCCGATGTCTGCGCCAGAAGGCTGAAAGCACCGGTGATCATCTTCCTTCTGCCCTGCCTGATCCCCATGGTTCCGGGAGGCGGGCTGTATTACACCCTGAGCTTTACCCTCTTAAAGGAGCTGGGACAGGCATTTTCCTATCTGGAAAGCACCATGGCGGCGGCCTTCGGCATTGCTGCGGGAGTAGTGGTGGTATCTGTTTATCCTAAAACCAGGAGAAGGGCCATTTTAAAGCGTCCCTGAAACTGCACCCTTCCCATGGCTTTCATGACCTATTTCAATGTGGTATTTTCCCATATGCAATCAATGCTTCTCCTGCCCTCACTCCCAGAGCTGTAGTATGGTATAGGACAACTCCATCAAATTCCGCCAGAAGCTCCGTCCTTTTCCCCTCCGGCCAGGCTTCAAACACCCCTAATTTCTCCTTGCGGCATACTTTTTTCCCAGCTGTGGTACAAGGGTACCAGAATCCATCGGAGGCTGCCTCCTCATAAACCGCTTCTTTTATATCTGTCTGAGGAATTTCTTTATAAGAAGCTTCTTTTATCCCAAGAAATGCCATGATACGAAGCATATCATTCATGCAGGCCTCTACCTCAGTTTCTGACCACAGACCGCCTGCGCCCCGTTCAAGCAGAAGAGACGGAATCTGTTTCTGTACAGCCCAGCTGTACAGTCCGTTTTTAGCCTGAGAGCTTACCCGGTAAGATACCGATAATGCTTTTGCCGCTTGGAGAGCGCTGTCATTTACAGCCGGCTCTCCTTTTGTTGGATAAAAGACCAGGGGAATCAGATCTTCGCTGCTGTCTCCACTGTGTAAATCAATTAAAAAATCTGCATAGGGATAAATCTGTCTTTCCATGACATACGCAATCCGGCTGGAAACCGTTCCGTCCGGCCTTCCAGGAAAAGCCCTGTTCAGATTTTCCCCATCTTCTGGAACCACCTGTTTTCTGCCATCAAAAAATCCTCCTCTGTTCATGAGAGGAATCAATATCACATTTCCTGACAGTTCCATGGGATCAAGCATTTCAGACATTCGTTTCGCCGCCTCTATCCCCACATACTCGCAGCCATGAACTCCTGCCGTTATTACCAGCGTTTTTCCCTGCTTTTTTCCGCAGATACAGATTCCATCTAGGGCTTCTGCCTGCGGAACCGGAATTTTTATGCTTTTCTTTTCTCCAGCCTCTATCTTATATCCGCAAACGATCATGACGCCTCCTCTGTGTCAAAAACTACGATGGATTCCAGAAGTTTTTTTGCATAGGTATCCTTTGTTTCGTTCAAATGTTTTACCGGAAGATACTCAGTTACCCTTCCCTGATACAAAAAGAGTACATCATCACAAAGGTAGGTTATGGATGTAAGATCATGGGTAATGAAAATGTAGGTCAGACCTAGCTTTTCCTTTAATTCCAGCAAAAGATCCATGATCTGAACCTGAGTATGGGCATCCAGCGAGGAAATTGCCTCGTCAAATAAGATCAATTCCGGATTACATGCAACCGCCCGGGCAATGCAGACTCGCTGCAGCTGTCCCCCTGACAGTTCATGTGGAAACCGGTCAGCAAAACCAGACGGCAGACCTACCAGTTCCAGCAGCCGGCTGATCTCCTCTTCCTGATCAAGTGTTTCCTTCTCCCGTCTTTGACGGACAGAAAGACCTTCTTTCAAAATGTCTGCCACCCTGAAACGAGGATTTGCTGAAGTTGTATAATCCTGAAAAACAATACTTAATTGATTCTGCAGTTTTCTGCGGCCCTCTTTTGAGCCATATACAGAAACACCATTGAGAAGCACCGTTCCCGAATCCGGTTTTAAAAGTCCGCATAACACTCGGCCCATGGTAGACTTCCCGCTTCCGGATTCTCCCAAAACGCCGAGACAGGTTCCTTTTTTCACTTCCGCTGATACATCAAATAAAACCTGCTGCTTTGTATGTCCAAATAGTTTGTCCTGGCGTTCGCTGCGGAAACTGACGCATATCTTATCCAGCTTGAGCATGACTGCACTCCTTTCCTTCCAGCGCTCGTCTGTATTTTCTCATAACATCGGTCCGTTTTTCAATCAGCAGCCTTGTATATGGATCTGCCGCATGATGGATAATATGATGAAAATTCCCCTGATCCACCACCTGTCCCTGATTCAGTACCACAATTTTATCCGCTACCCGTGAAATGGCATTTAAATCATGAGAAATAAAAATCATAGCTGTCTTGTGCTTTTGTTTGATTGTTACAAATTCATTTAAAATCTCACATTGGGTAATAGCATCGATTGCAGTGGTTGGCTCATCTGCAATCAACAGAGATGGTTCCATGGACATGGCGATTCCGATCATAATGCGCTGCAGCATCCCGCCAGAAAGCTGGTGAGGATATTTTTCCAGCACCTCCTCCGGATTTCGGATCTGCATTTTATTTAACATTTCAATGGATCGCTCTTTCATTTCCCTGGCATCCCATTTGTGATGGGCTGCAAATGTTTCTGTGATCTGACTGCCAATGCGGTACAGAGGATCAAAGCATGTCACGGGATTCTGCAGCACAATTCCAATCTGGCCGCCTCTCAGCCTGCGCAGTTCCTCTGCATTCTTTCCAATCAGCTCGTCTCCCTGAAATTTTGCACTTCCGGAAACAACAAAATTTTTATCCAGAAGTCCCATTGCAGCCTTGATTGACATGGATTTTCCGCTTCCGGATTCTCCCAAAATTCCCAGGCATTCCCCCTGCATCACAGAAAAAGTAACTCCTTTTACCAAATCCGTCCTCTGCTTTTTTCCCCGCAGCGATACCTGAAGATTATTCAGCTCAAATACAGGCGTCATTTTGCCACCTCCTTTGGATCAAGAACATCCCGCATAGCATCTCCAAGCAGATTAAAGCAGCAAACCAATGCAACGATTGCAATTCCCGGTGCAAGCATCTGGGTTGGATTGCTGGTCAGGACCTCCTTCGCCTCATTCAGCATAGCTCCCCATTCGGGCGTCGGTGCCTGAACTCCCAGACCTAAAAAAGATAAGGTAGAGATGTTAATAATTGCCCATCCAATATCCAATGAAGCCAGAACTGCCAGATCAGAAGTAATGGAAGGCAGCAGATGACGGAACAGGATAAATCGCTCCGGCATACCTACACATCGAGAAAACCGGACAAAGTTTTTATCGCGATACTGCATGACGCCGGTACGGATCATTCGGGCATACCAGGCCCATTTAATAAATACATTTGCAATAATTACATTCTGGACACTGACTCCCAGCAATGCCACCACTGCAAATACCATAATCTGGCTGGGAAAGGAAAGCATCACATCTACAATCCGCATGATAATTTCCTCTGCAATCCCTCTGAAATATCCGGCCATAATGCCCAGAACAGCCCCTATTCCAATGGTTCCGACCATTGTCAGCGCTGCCAGCCCCAGGGTGGGACGAATCCCGTAGATCATGCGGGAAAGCACACATCTGCCCAGCTGGTCCGTTCCAAGAGGATATTCTGCACTGTATGATGCAAACTTATTGATGATATTGGTTTCATATGGATCATTTGGCGCAATTACAGGCGCAAAAATACCAATAAGAGCAATCATCAAAACTGTAAGTGCTGTAAAAACAGCTGTTCTGTTCTGAAAAAAACGCTTTGCCATTGCCCCTAATTCTCCTTTCTCAGCCGCGGATCAGATACCGTCTGTAAAATATCAAATATCAGATTAAACACTACAAAGAGAACGCCGATCAGCAAAACATAGGTCTGAATGACCGGATAATCTCTGTTAAAAATGGAACTGATGCACAAAGTTCCAAGACCAGGCCATGAAAATACATTTTCCACAACAATCGTACCTGATATCAGCTGTGGAATACTCATTCCCATTGCAACAATACAGGTGTGCATGGAATTTTTAAGAACATGCCTGACCCAGATGGATTTTGGCGGCAGTCCCCTGACATTGGCATAAAGGACATAATCCTGTTTCATGTTTTCCAGCATATTATTCCGGATCAGCCGGATATAGGTGGATATATAGCTTAATGCCACCGTAAATGCAGGCAGAATCAAATGCTTCCATGTGCCATTTCCATTGGTAGGCAGCCATCCAAATTTTACACCGATTGCCCACATCAGCAGCAGCCCTACCCAGTAAGGCGGCATTGCTGTCGTGACAAACACAATGCTTCGCATGATTTTGTCAAACCAGCCGTCCTTATATACTGCGCATAAAAATCCTATGGGAACGCTTAAAAGCAGGACAATCACAAAAGAAGCTCCCGCAAGCTGCAGGGTGGCCGGAAGGCATCTTATGATTTCTCCTGCTACGGTTCTTTTGGGATTCACATAGCTGATTCCAAAATCTCCCTGCAGGCATCCTGCAAGCCAGTCAAAATAGCGGATCAAAAACGGTTTATTTAGTCCAAGCATTTCCTCCATTCTGGCAATCGCTTCTTCTGTTATCACAGGCATTTGCTGTACCCTCAGAGCTACCTCTGCAGGATTTGACGGAATAAGATTGATAAACAGAAAGCAGATAAACGAAATCGCAAACAGCAATGGAACCGCCATCAGCAGACGGCGTATTACATATCGTTTCACAGGTTTTCTCCCTTCTTATGAATTTTCAGATGCTGTCTTAAAAAAAGCCGCTTCCCAAAAGAAACGGCTTTTCCTGATTATTCAAAATACATATCGGAAAAAGGAACATCATACTGGTCTGTTCCAAAATGAACGCCTTTTAAATCTTTTGTATAAAGAGCCTTGTTGCACTCAAAGGTCAGCGGAATGTATACGGCATCCTCATGCAGACGAGTAAGCACGAACCGGTACAGCTCCTGACGTTCTTCCTCATCTGTGGTAATCAGAATATTGGTAATCGCCTGGTCAATTTCTTTCTTATCCGCCAGTCCCTGCTGTGCCGCAAAATCGCCGTAAACCGGAGCTCTCATTGCCGCCAGAGAAGACTGAGGATCATAAGGCATACCCCAGCAGATATTAAATACCATATCAAAATTACCCGCTTTCATGTTATCCCGATAAGACTGCTCCTCTTCTCCGTGTATGTTGAGGGAAATTCCCAGTTTCAGATACTCGCTCTGCAGATATTCGGAAATCGTTTTTTCTGTCACACTGTCACTGTTATATAATAAATCCAGCTCCAGTTTTTTCCCGTCTTTCTCCCGAATACCGCTGCTTCCCATTACCCATCCCGCTTCATCCAGCATATTAGATGCTGTTTCCGTACTGTATTCATACGGCTTTAACTCCACATCGCAATAAGGAATCGTAGCTGCGTAAAGAGTATCTGCCGGCTGCTCCAGACCATAAAAAATGCCTTCAGAAATTGCCGTTCTGTTTGTTGCATGCTGCAGCGCCTGACGAACAGCTGTATCACTGAGAATATCATTTGTAGTGTTTAACACAATATGTCTTGTGGATGTAGGGTCGGAAAGAGCAACTTCAAATTTATCACTTTCTACATACTGGCTGATGGCATCTGCATCCAGCATGTTTTTTCCAAAAATCAGATCAATCTCTCCTGACTCCAGCGCCATAATACGGGTCTGATTATCAGGAATTACTTTTACTGTAATCTTCTCAATTTCAGGCTTTTCTCCCCAGTAATTTTCATTACGCTCAAATACAGCGTATTGATCTGTCTCAAAATCGCTAAGCACATAGGGACCTGTTCCGATATATCCATTTACTCCGTCTTTTGTGCTTCCGTCAATCATACAATTCGGAGAAATCATTGCGAAAGGACGGATACAGCCTAATTCTGTAAGCATTGGATAATACGCTTCGCTTAGTTCTATTACAAATGTATGGTCATCCGGCGCCGATACTCCAACCAGCAGATTCATCATTTCCAGCCATGTATGACGCTCCTTGTTCTCAATAATTGCATTGAAATTCGCTAAAATTGCATTTGCATCGCAAACGGTTCCATCAGAAAATGTAACTCCATCGCGAATTTTAAATGTATATACTTTTCCATCCTCGCTGACTGTCCAGCTTTCTGCCAGACAACCCTCATACCCATCTTCTGTAATACTCACAAGAGTATCATACAAAATGCTTTGAGCATACATTTCGCCTGCATACAGATGCGGATTTAAATCGCGAATATCCCGGTAATTTACAAAAACCAATTCCTGACTTGAAGCCTCGGATGCAGCGGATGATTCAGATGCTGCTGTTGATACGGATGATGCAGCTTCTTTCTGACTGCATCCGCTTAAAATACCCAGTGCCAGGATTCCTCCCAGAACCAATGCCGGAAACCTTTTTTTCATAGTGCTTACCTCCAGTAATTCTATAACTTTCTCTGACCTGTATTATTGTATCAGAGTTAGTTATAACTTACCAGGCGGTAATTTGTTCTGCAAATCCATAACAGATTGTTATAGCATTTGATGAAACCTGTCCAGAATCCACTCTGCCTGTCTGGAAAGAATACGGGCCGGATCCTTTACATAGCCAATCTGCAGGAAGGGCTCACAGCCATTGATGGGAAGGGCTTTTAAATCATATTGTGAGTAAGGCTCATACATAAAATCAAGCCCCAGACTGCAGACATCAGTATATAAAAGCAGATTGATAGTTAAATGGTCACTGTTGCTGTATGCCGCATGGTTCAGATTTTTCGTATCGATCACGCCCATACTGACTGTTTCCAGGTGGTGATCCATGGAAAAAAAATCTCTTACTCCACGAACAAATTTCAATTCCTGAAGCTCGGAAAAGTCTACGCTCTGCTCATGATACAATGGATGACAGGGACCTACATATAAACAGATCTTCTTTGTCTTTAACGGTACAAATTCCAGATTTTTATGGGACAGGATATGCTGGAATGTCTGAACCTGATGCTGAGCCACATAAAGGATTCCTATCTCGGAAATTCCCTGATGTACCTGTTCCGTAATATCCTCTGCCGTTCCCTCATGATGCTCTATAGAATAAATATGTCCCCATTCTTTATAAAAATCTACCAGAAGCCTTGCAATCATATTGCTTGGATAAGTGGAAATCCGAATGCTGTTTTTCATATCCGGAACAGCCAGAGATGAAATAGTTGCCGTAGCTTTCAATATCATTTTTGCATATTCCAGAACCGTTTCTCCGTAAACGGTAGGAGAAACGCCCTTTCCGCTTCGCTCAAGCAGCGGCCTTCCCAGTTCATGCTCCAGAGAACGAATGGTTTTGCTGACATTAGGCTGGGAAGTATACATACAGGCAGCCGCCTGGGACAGACTTCCCCGTTCACAGGCTATCACAAAAAACTCCAGTTGTTTAATATCCATATCATCTTCCTTTCATCGTTTGTATCATTCTATTCATCTCTCAAACATGCTCTCGTTATTTTTACCATAATTCTGCCCGTCACTATCACCACACAAAACACAGCTGCCCATCCACCCAGGATTCCTGGCGGGCCTCTGTTACCGTCTCCCCTGGTCCCGGCCAGCCTATGAGAACAGGTGACCTGGGATCATGATGCTTTAAGCTGATCCGGGCCGTCTCAGGATCAGCATTTGCATAGCAGTAGCGGCAGCCGTGACCGCAGGTGTTGTACTGGCCAATGTCATTTCCCAGAAGGCAGCTGCATTCCGGCCGGGCTTTTCCGTTTTTAGAGGGCACAGTGAGCGTCAGGCCGCCGGCTTCCTCAAACACCGCCTTTGTCATACAGCCGGATGGGTCGATACCATAAGGCGCCAGCTCATCACCTTCGCAACAGGTTTTCAGCCTCATGCCACAGTCCCTGGCGATCTCCGAAAATGCCCTTCCAATGGCGTGGCGTTCCTCCCGCTCCGGCTTTTTCCCCTCCGGGAAATTTCGTTTTGTAGTCTCATACAGATCCAGAAAGCTGATGATACAGGTTCTGGTGCTGCCCTTTAAAAGGCGGGCCATTGCCTCAAAAGCCTTTATATGAAATTCCAGGGAATAAGCTTCTGTGATAAAAATGGGGTCATATCTCCATATCACCCGCTGTTCCCCCACCTTACAGGACAGCGCCCTGAAATCTGCCGCCACCTTCTCCTTAGGCGGAACCCCCGGCTCTATCTCTTTTCCATAAGGAGTAATGGTCACGAACCATAGCTGGCGGAAGGCGGACAGCTGATGGAGATGCGGAATCAGAGGAGCCGGATTCTTAGTGCAGAAGCAGAGAAAATCCACTACCGAAGGATCCAGACGGTAGCGCACAAGGTGCTCCGGGTTATAGGGATTCCTCACCAGCACAAAGCCCTCCCGGATCCGGTTTAAAAACCACTGGCTGTAATAGGCCGGAATGTCGGTCCGGCTCCCTGTATTGATGATCATGGGGTTGCCTCCTTTTACTTTGATTATACAGGGGTTTGGGAAAGATGACAAGACAGCAGAAAACAGCATTGACAAAAAGACTTCGATGTTCTATACTCAGACTACTTCCTTTGAGGAAAATCTTTTATCTTTCATATGGCGTATCGCCAGTTTTTCCAGCTTTGTTTTAATTGTTTATTGGTCAGGAGGACGATGCCTTTGAGGGTTCATTTCAACTCTAAATTGACGTTTTCATTGAATTTAATAATCAGAATTATTATAATGGAAGCAGGATCATGTGCAGCACAATCCGTATACACAAGGATAGGTTATTTCGTTTTATTTTCAAAGAAAAAAGGACCTTTTAGCACTGTATAATGCTGTGAATCATTCTCACTACGAGGATCCGGAGGCATTGGAAATTACCACGCTGGAAAATGTAATTTGTATGGGAACCAAAAATGATGTTTCCTTTATGAGCGAAGATATTCTGAATCTCTGGGAGCGCCAAAATTCCTTTAACCCTAGAGCATGGTTGAAAATTGCTTTTCGTCAGCTGCGCGTCACACTTTGTGGTAGATTCGGGTCGGATGAAAGAGGTGTAATGGGCTACGCTGACTAAATCCGGCCAGGATATACCGCAAAGTGGGGTATGCAGATGGTGGAAATGAATTTTCAATCATGCTCTAATATGCCCATTCGAGGACTATTTTATTTTGCAAGATTATACAGACAATATATTCAAAACGAAAGGATAAATATATACGGTTATTCTTTAAAAGTATTGCCTTTTCCTCAATACATTATCTTTTATAATGGGCTTGAACATAAACCAGATCAGATGGAGCTGCGCCTGTCCGATGCATTCCACATGATCTTTTGAAAAAATGTATGAATTTATGTCCATGAATATCTGTTCTATGGAAGCAGTCAGTTTATTTCGGATAAGATTTCCGAAAGTGGCAAAAGCAGGTGCTTTCATTTCATCGAGGAGATACATGTAACGAATGTCATTGCGGCATAGTTTTTCAATCTCACGCAGCGAACAAACACCTTTTTCCATGAAAGCGAACAGTATCGCTTTAAGGAGCTTTTGTTCATCACATCTTGGGCGACCTGTTTTGCAGCCTTTCTCTACAAAATATCTTGATAGGTCGATGTAATCCATAACCTCACAAAAAGTGTATACCGGATCAGAAATATCAATTAATTTTTCGATTTCTAATGGTAATTTCAGCTGGCGGGCTGTATAATTATCATTGGTATTTTGATTTAGTAGCATAATTCATTATACCAAAAAATCGCTCAGACCTCACGGTCTGGGCGATTTTTCTATTAGGGGAGTTTTTTACAGCCCCTAAAAATTCTTCTTAAAACTTACACAAAAAACTTGACAATCCCCGTCTGTATTCCATAGGACTCATATATCCTAATGATTTTTTATTCTTGACTCATTATACCAGACAAGATAATTATTTAATATTTGTATGAAATTTGAGATGCACAAAGAAAACCAATCACTGTACGATTGCCCACAGGTATGCTTACAATGCATGCTTTACAGACAGAAAATACCGTGAAAAACTTCGAGGTTCCAGAGCCGGGATTAACATGACAAAACAGGAATTACATCAGAAAAATAAGATTATTTCTCCACTGATTGAACAAGGATAATCCCCTTATTATATTAATTTGATTTTTACTTACTCAGGATGTGCAATCAAGCATACAGGAGAATGACACACAATACTTTCTCCTTCCGGGCAAAGCTTTCCCGTGGTTTCATCTCTATGGAAACAAGTAATATTGTTACTGTCCTGATTAGCAACCAGCAGCATATCTTCCAGGATCAAAAAATCCCTGGGTGATTTTCCCATTGTTTTCTGTATCTGAATCCGATTAAGCAGTCCTGTATCCTGTCCTATTTCATACACTGCAATACTGTCATCTCCCCGATTGGAAGCATACAGGAAACGTCCGTCCTGGGAACATTTGATTGCTGCACATGTACTTTTTGTGTCTGCTGTGTCCAATGTGGATATTCTCTGGAAAGTTTTGGGTATTTCTCCTGCAATATCAATGACAAATACCTCTGAGCTCAACTCACAGACCACATACATCCATTTAGGGCATGTTGGATGGATTACGAAATGTCTGGGGCCACATCCCCCTGGAAATATAATATCGCGTTCCGGACAATGTTCAAGGCATTCCACCTGTGGGTTAATTTTATAATAAAAGATTTTATCCTGCCCCAGATCCACACACCAAAGGCCTTCTTTTTGAGAGTCCATACCCGAAAAATGCACATGGGGGCCTTCCTGCCTTGTGGGATGCATTCCTTTTCCTTCATGCTGCTTAAAGTCACATAATGCACGGATATGGCCATTCATTTCCAAAGAAAACATGGAAAAGCTGCCACTCATATAATTGGAAACAAAGGCATATCTGTTTTTCTCATCTAGCAGCACATGGCACGGAAGCGTTCCCCTGGTTCCTTGGGAATGAATCAGCTTCAGCTGATTTTCTTTGCACTCCAGTACCCCAAAGCCTCCTCCTGTTTCTCCATGATAGTTCATATCTTCCATTACTGCATATAAATGATGTCCATCCTCAGATAATGCCAGATAAGAAGGATTCGAAATCCCATCTTTCTCCAATTCCAGCTGGAGATTGTGGGTTTTCCCATCAATCCTATATCGAAAAATCCCTGCCTGATTTTCCTGTGCATAGGTTCCCACATACAGTTTATAATCTCTTTTCATAAACCTCTCCTATAAAATCCCATACGTTGCAAATGCCTCTGTAGAGCTCATTCCCTCTTCGATTGATTTTCTTACTGTCTTTTCTCCCCGTGCCTTCTCCAACGCCCTTTCAATTACTGTATCAATATGCTGGGACGGAATGACCAGGACGCCGTCAATATCACCAAAAATCAGATCTCCCGGCATAACCGTCACATCTCCTACTTCAATCCGGCAGCGATAATCTACTACCTGGGTGCGCACGGAAGAGTCCTGTGCATAGCAGCCTCTGGAAAATACTGGCCAGTTCTGTTCTAATACCTGAGGGGTATCCCTGTGCCATCCATTAACCACAGCACCTACGGCACCTCGTTTTTTTGCAGTCGCTGTCAAAAGCTCTCCCCAGTATGCACAGCGCATTTCGCCGCCGCTTGCAATATAAATTTCATCTTCCTGCAGGTCATCCAGGGCTTCCGTCAGCAGGCCAAATGGTTTTTTCTGCTCTCCATATACGTCTATCATCAGAACCGTCATAGCATAGCCTGCCAGCTTCATATCATCCCGCAAAGGACGCACTGCCTGAGGAAGGAACTGATGATAAAAGCCCATCTGATCCAAAATATCCCCTACTACCGGCGTATATAGTTCCTTTTTCATAACTTCCAGTATTTCATGTTTATTTAATGCCATTTTTCAAATCTCCCTTATAAATCCAAAATTTCAGTTCTGTTTCTGTTTCTCCCTGTGCCTGAAGAGAAAAAGCACTTTTATTTTCGATTGCTTTTGTCAGTCCCCCTGATGGATAACTGGTCCATGGCTCCAACGCAAGATTATAAGTCCGTCCATACCAGGGATATCCAAAAGAGCCGCGGCATACCAGCCACATCCACATATAGGGAAACTGCCTGCCGTCCCAGCTCATTCCATAGCTCAGATTCAGGCGTTCATTATAAACTTTATACCAGGCATCCTCCGGGAAGTCTGTAATATAAAGCATATCTGCTGTTTTTGTATCTTCGTTCGGCACTTTTGAAAAATTTGTCCCATTCTGTGATATGGGCCACAAAAACTTCTCTCCTGGTTGTGTGCGCTGCTCTTCAAAATCCTGCTCTTCCATGGAAAAACAGCTCTTTCCATTGGTGTCAATATGGCAGGTTTCATCCAGAAATGGCTTTCCTACGGTCGGATGGTTTCCCCACATCAGTTGCATGGGTTCATCAGCCAGATTTTTTAATTTTTCACGGATTGTAATACAGCTTTCTCCCGATTTTAAGGAAATTTCTTTTGTCAGCTTAAATGGAGAACGCAGCGTTTCAATTTCTGCCTGAAGCACCACCTCGTCTGCCTCATCTTTTACGATGCGGCAAATCCACGGGACATTTGAAATCTCCCCATGCATACCAAGTGCTGCGCCTTTATAATTACAGGGGCCTCCTCCATTCGGCAGGATTTCCTGCCAACCGCCGGAATTATGATCCAGGTAATTTCCCAGGCTGTCTCCTGTTGTGGAGAGATAGTCGCTGCGTTTATGCAGTTTTACCGGGGAACGCCACATTAAGTCTACATCATCCGGTTTAAACAGCATTTCCACACAGTCCATTCCCCTGTCAATCAAAAACATCAGCCTGATTTTCTGATTTTCCATTATCACTGCCCTGTTTCCATTGACTATAATCTGGTCTGTAATCCTGCAGCCTGTATTACGACTATACATCCCACTCCTCCTTTAATATCTTAAAAGATTTTCACTATATCCTCCATCTACATATAGGGTAGCACCTGTTACATAAGAGGAAGCTTCCGAAGCAAGGAATATGGCCGGTCCTGCCAGTTCTTCTGCCTGTCCTACGCGTTCCATTGGAATCCACTGTCCAAAATCCATTGCTTCTACCACTTCGCGATTCATATCTGTTGCGATTGCGCCTGGCGCCAGGTTATTAACACGAATACCATACTTTGCCAGCTCCAGTGCTTCCACTTTTGTAAGCATGGATAAGGATGCCTTTGACATGCAGTAATATCCATTTTCACGTACCGGGACTTTCTGATGAATGGATGTCACATTGATAATGGATGCGCTTCCTGCCTTTTTTAATGCCGGAAGTAATTTCTGTACAAGAAAATAGGGGGACTTGGTATTCACATTGTAGATTGCGTCCATTGCCTCCTCTTCTCCCGTTTCTACGGGACTGTGTGTTTCAAATCCGGCATTGTTCACTAATACATCCAAAACTATCCCCTTTTCTGTAAAGGGGCGAAGCATTTCGTCTAATGCTTCCAGATTTTTCAAATCTCCCCATAAGAACTGAAAGCCATTTTTTTCAGCAATCTCCTGCGTTGATTCCTTTCTGCTGCCATGAATCCATACATTGGCTCCTGCTTCCTGCATTCCTTTTGCAATTGCAAATCCAATTCCCCGCGTACCGCCTGTAATCAAAACATTCTTTCCGGTTAAATCAAACAGCTTCATACGCCTTATCTCCCTTCGTTTTCATTAAACATTAAGCCCCATCAATTCTGCCTTAATAAAGCCCAGCGCATATGCCATTCCTGCATGCCATGAATCAGCACACTGAATCTGAGGGGTATGATCTGGTATCAGCACACCTGAAAACTTATGTTTCTTTAAAATCTCCAGTGTCCGTTTGATGTCAATGTCTCCGTCATCAACAAACACCTCCGTATAATCCGGCACTTTTCCGCGTACATTCCTTACATGAGCATAGGCAATCTTTCCCTGAGATGCATATTGCTCTAATGCATCATAAATATTTCCATGAGTCATTTCCTGGATACTTCCCATACAGAAATCAATTCCGTTGGATGGGCTTGGAACAAGATCCAGCACCTTCTGGTATAATTCCGGCTGGTAAACCAGACGGGGAGTGTTTCTTAAAAATGGCATAGGCGGATCATCTGGATGAAGAGCCATCATAACGCCTGCTTCCTCTGCCACCGGCAGAATCTGCTCTAAAAACCATTTCAGACGTTTCCAGAGCTCCTCATAGCCAATATCTTCTATATAGCCTTCCTCTTCCTGCCTGGAGTAAGTCATATTCCAGATTTCACCCCTGGGAATTCTTGCATCTAAATTCAGAAGATCGGCATGGAAGCATGTACTCACTGCACCGCCTCTGGCCTGAGTTGTCTTCTGATGTCCCCACACGCCTGCAAGGCTGAAATTATATCCGAAGCTGCGGATGCCCGCTTTCCCTGCATTGCGGATAATCTTTTTTAAGTTTTCCATCTGTTCTTCTTTTTTTGGTCCATCCAATAGTACATCATACCAGTCAGCCGGACTAAAATTTTCAATACCGTAAATATTAAGACCCCTGTCCTTTGCTTTTTTCTGGAGCATCATCATGGAATCCAGACTCCAGATTTCCTCATCTGCCTTTGAAGTTCCATAATTTTCTTTTTCATCCGTTGCCTTTACTATATCCTTCTCTCCATCGTAATAATTTGCCAGATGGACAATCAAATCTGTACATCCGCACTGTTTTGCAAAAGCAAACTCTTCATTTTTTAACATATATCGATATAAACCTACTCCCAGTTTCATCGTAAATCCTCCACATCCTTATTTAGCTGTTTCTTTTCTTTGTCATATATGTGTTAAACATTACCGCAAAAAACATCAGTCCACCATTTACTACATACTGCATAAATTCATTCACATTCAATAATGTCATAGCATTGCTGATTACACCTGTAAACAGTACGCCAATCAGTGTCCCCCAGATTGTACCTATTCCGCCTAACATGCTGGTTCCGCCAATAACTACAGAAGAGATAATCTGTGTTTCCCAGCCCCGTCCGAAGGTAAAAGTCGCAGAACGCACCTGTGCAGAGTTCATAATACCAGATAATACGCACATCAGCTGCACAACACACATAACAAACAACCTTGTTTTCCATACACTAATACCATTCAAGCGTGCTGCCTCCGCATTTCCGCCTACCGCATAAATCTGTCTTCCGAGATCGGTTTTTTCTGTTAAAAACCAGAAAAATACAAATATCAGAAGGAAGATAATAGCCGGAACAGGAATTCCTAAAATACGTCCGCTTCCCAAAAATGCATACCAGGTAGGAAATGCATTTGCGATTGGAAAGCCTCCGCATACGATTGCAGCCAAACCATAAAGTACATTCAGCGTTGCAAGCGTAATAATAAAGCTTGGCATATTGAATTTATGTCTGGCCCATGCATGAAATAATCCGGTCAATAAAGATACTGCAACTGCAACCGCAATGCCTACCAATGCGCCTATCTCAATAGACATAATTCCTGCCTCTGCCAGCCATTTGGAAACAAAGGCTGCCAAGACGCCGCTTAATGCCACCTGGGAACCAACGGAAAGATCAATCTCACCGGAGATAATCACAAGACACATCCCATATGCAATTACACCTTTCATTGCAACGTTACGTAAAATATTAAGGATATTTCCCATCTTCAAAAAGGAAGGTGCTGTAAGACTGACGCCAATAATCAAAGCCAGCAACAACAACTCAATCATATGGTCCAGTATAAAATTTTTAGACTTTTTATTGGAAAAAAGCTCCATATGTAATGTATTTATTTTTACAGGTTTCATTCTATCTTTCCTCCCATACAATAAGCATATAATGCATCTATCGTCACTTTATCATCCAGCTTTACTTCTCCCACCAGTTTTCCCATATGCATAATCAGGATACGGTGGCAAACCTCTACCAGCTCCTCCAGCTCTGACGATACAAAAATACTGGACACGCCTTTTCTTGACTGATCCCACATAATCTGAAAGATTTGTTGTTTTGCTTTTACGTCGATTCCTCTGGAAGGCTCATCATACATCATAATCTTAGGTGCTGTATTAAGCCAGTTTCCTATGATCACCTTCTGCTGGTTTCCTCCTGAGAGGGAGTCAACCGGAGCCATAAGACTTGGGATTTTAATCTGTAAATCTCTTACCTGACGCTCCGAAAATTCCCTTCGGATTTTATCGTTGATTACATGCCTTTTTGTGATCTTATCCATGCTGGCATAGCAGAGATTGTCCCGGATGGAGTGTATCAGGATAACACCCTGGGTTTTCCTCTCCTCCGGAGTCAGCCCCATCCCCATCTTCATCATGCTGATAGGCGTTGCATGTCTGGGGGCCTGCTGGCCTTCCACCAGGATTGTGCCGCTGTCATAGGGGTCTGCTCCAAAGATGCTTCGGAGCAGTTCCGTACGTCCTGACCCAAGCATTCCGGCAATGCCAAGGATTTCTCCCCTGCCCAGAGAAAAGGAAACATCCTCAAATTTTCCCTTTCGGGTCAGGTTCTTTACTTCCATCACAACCCCATCCTGAACCTTCAAATCCCCGGGCCTTTCCTTGATCTCCACATCGCCGAACATCATTGTAATGATATCCTTATGGCTTAATTTTGCCATTTCCGCTGTTCCGATGAATTTTCCATCCCTCAGGACTGTCACATCATCTGCAATTTCCCAAAGCTCCTGAAGCCGGTGTGAAATATAGATAATGATTACTCCCTGCTTTTTCAGCATATGGATAGCTTCAAAAAGCTTTTGTGTTTCGTTGGCTGCCAGTGCGGAAGTGGGCTCATCCAGCATCAGTACCTTAGGCTTAAAGCTCATAGCTTTTGTAATCTCCACAACCTGACACTGCCACATACTCAGCCGGAACACTTTCTCGTGGGGATCAATGTCTACCCCCATTCCTGTCAGAAGCTCCTGAGCCATTTGATATGTTTTTTTCCAGTCTACAATCTGCCCTTTTTTCGGCAATCTTCCCAGAAAGATATTTTCCGCTACCGTAAGATGCGGAACCAAGCTCAGTTCCTGATATACGGTTGCAATGCCATGATCCAACGCTTCAATGGGTGTAGCAAAGTGCATTTCCTCGTCGTCCAAAAACACTTTTCCCGCCGTGGGTTGTATCGCTCCTGCAAAAACCTTTACCAATGTGGACTTACCCGATCCGTTCTTACCAATAAACGCATGAACCTTTCCACCGTCAAACGAAACCGTCACATCGTCCAATGCTCTCGTTCCCGGGTAATCCTTTACAATCCCCTCTGTCCTCAAAACACTCATAACCTGCTCCTTATTCTCCCATCAATGAGGAAGGAACCAAAAAACAAGTTCGTTTTCTGATTCCTTCTGCTATCTGTTCTCACCACAGTCACATTTTGGACTGCAGATCTTCTAGATACGCATCTAATGCTTCTGTATCTCCACGTTTTAAAGGAATCCCCTTTATAATCACTGTTTTCCCCTTATCTCCTGTATTTCCATTTTCAATTGACTGAATTAACATTTCTACTGTTTTGTATCCAATCTGATAAGGATCCTGCCCTGTTACTGCCTGAAGAATATTATTATCTGACTTCAAAAGTTCAACCATCTGCTCGGAAGCATCTGTTCCAAATACATATGTCTGACCTGCTAAACCTGCATTTTCAACTGCCATAACAGAACCAATGGTCCCGCCGTCATTGGCTGCAAACAGGATATCAATATCCGGGGTTGCTGCAAGCATATCTCCTGCTTTTGCAACTGCCGTATCCTGTAACCATGCATCCTGATCTGCTACAACTTCATAATTAATTCCACCTTCATCCAGAGCAGCTAAAAATCCATTTACACGCTGTGCAGAAATCTCCGGAATCTGGGTTTTTAACTGCAATATCCCCAGCTTTACCGTTTCATCTCCGTAGTTTTCCTTAATAAATTCTACCGCCATTTCACCAGTCTGTTTGCAGAATTCAAAATTGTCAGAAGTATATGCTGCTTCTGCAAAAGGATATGACTCTATATCTGCATTTGCAATACAGATTTTCACACCCTGCTCACTTGATGCCTTTAATGCTTCTGGTGAGATTGTAAAAGAAAGCGGAGAAATCGCAATCCCTGCTACGCCCTGTGCAGTATATGTATTTACTAATTCCGTTTCCTTCATCTGATCATTGGTTACATTAGAAAGCTGTATGCTATACCCATATTTTTTTGCAGCTGCTTCATAGCCGCTGGACATCAATTTAAAGAACTGGTCTTCCTGGAATACAATTCCTGCGATGGTTTTGTTGTCTGATGAGCTGCTTGTTTCTGACTGTGAAGCCTCTTTATTTTCTGCCTCTGCCTGCTTCTCGGTTTGTGCACTGACTCCCGTTGACTGTCCCTCCATACTGCATGCTCCCAGCATACTTACCATACCAAGTGCCAATGCAACTACTGCTATTTTTTTCATTGTAATCCCTCCTGATTTCTGCATGATTTTTACCAATCCTGCGTTCTCTGAACTACCTATTTTTTATGTCTATAATATAACAGATTTCTTCCGCGTTTTCTTCTTTACTTTTGATATTTATTGTTTTATATTGATATATAGGTAATTTTGACTATTTTTTCTTTATTCTTCAAGGAGGTACTCATGGAGATTTTGCCTAAAATTATAAATTGTGAATCTGTTTTCTATGATAATTGTGAAGTTTACTACTCATTAAGAACTATAATTGAACCAAAAGAATATCCACAGGTTCACGATTTTTATGAAATTATACTAGTTACTAGAAACACCATGAATATATTGCTAAATAATGATACGTTAGAACTTCACCGCGGCGATTTGCTTCTTATCTGCCCTGGCGATATCCACACAAAAATTGAAACCGGAGCTTCGACTCACCTTAACCTAGCATTCCCTTCCTACACCCTGGAAGCTCTGTTCCATTATCTTCACAATCTTCCGAATCCTCTGTCAAGTTTTTCCTCCGATTCGCACGTACCTGTTGTCCACCTTTCAATGATTGACACCGATATTATCCAAAAACGACTGGACTACTTAAACCAGCTCCCTTATACACTCATAGACGAAAAAAACACACACCTAAGAGTTATATTGCTTGACATGATGTATGCATATATCATTCCTACTATAAAACAGCAGAATATGAGTAAAGAGGAAATCTCTCTCCCGCCATGGCTTTCCCAGGCCCTGAACGGATTATGTAGCAGCACTTCCCACTTGTCCCAAGGCATGGAATATCTGACACAACAGACAGGACGTTCTAGCGAACATATCTGCCGCTGCTTCCGCAAGTATCTTAATGTTACACCCTCCTCTTATATCAACGAAAAACGGTTGATTTACTCAGCGAACCTTTTGATGCAAACAGATATGGAAATTGTGGATATCATCTATGAAAGCGGATTTCAGAGCGTTAATTACTACTACCATTTATTTAAAAAAAAGTTTGGGGTTTCACCTTTAAAATATAAAAAGGTTCACCAAAAGCCAAATTTATAAGTGAATCTATAGCAATCCATTAGATCACTGCACATAATTACACGAATGAAACCACCCTAAACAATCCGAATATAGCAGTCATAGAGAAATTCGTTCTTCATCCTGGCCCACATGCTTTCACTGCGTGCGTTATCATGGCAACGTCCACTGGTACTGTTCATGCTTTGGCAGATATGTTTTCCCGGATTGATTTGCGGTAGGCTTCGCTGGTATACTGCGTTCCGCGGTCCTATAGATCACAGCGCCTTCCAGGACCGGATAATCGGTGAGAGCGTTCTCCAAAGTATGGCACACAGTTCCGCCTTAATGTTCATTTCCATTGCCAGGCCAAGAACGGTAAGAGCAAAGCAGTCGAAAATCGCGGATACATACATTCTCCCATCGGACACCTTAATCTCCGTGATATGTCGATGACACACTTTTCCAATGGAGCACCAAAATGGAACTCCCGTTTCAGCAGGTCATCGGATTTCATAACTTCTTTGCCACAATGTCAAGTGATAAGTTTACAAGTTTTTCGATGTCATTTACTTAAGGAATTTCCTTTTTTCTACCAGTAACTAAGAAGGCAAAAATGAAGTATTCAACTCTTATAAAACAGCTGCTTATGGCATCCATTGACGAGCTTTCTCAAACACTTGAAGATTATGCAATTCATCCGGATAAGGATTTTACCAGGAACAAGAAAATTGTATTTCACGACTTTCTTCTTCTTTTGCTGACCATGGAAAATGACTGCTTAAGAGAAGAACTTTACCTTTTCTTCGGACGTACTACTGAGACGCCAACAAAGGCCGCTTTTTATCATCAACGTGCAAAACCAAAAAATGATACATCATGGTAACTTTTACAGATTTTTAACCAGAAATTCAAACCAACTTTATACAAAATCGCTATCGACTGGTTGCATGTGATGAATCCGTTGCATATATTTTTCGTGATGACAATAACAAATAAACTTATTTTAAACCAAATAATAAATCCCCCAGAGGCTTTAATCAGATTCATATCAATACACTTTATTCTATCCCGGATAAGCAGTTCCTAGATATACTTGTTCAACCTGCACGGAAACGTAATGAGCACAGTACCTTCTGTGAAATGGTTGATCATGTTATAAATAATCATCCCACGATATATATTGCAGACCGTGGTTATGCCTCTTATAATGATTTTGCTCATGTTCTGGAAAAGCAACAATGTTTTTTAATACGATGCACGGATGCCAAAATATCCAAACTTCTCGGGATACAACTTGATGGTGTCCGGGAAATTGATTGCCATGTAAATCGGATCCTATGCCGGCCAAAGGCAAAAAAGAACTTGAAACACCCAGAATGTTTAGTGGATTATCGTTATGTTTGCAAAGAGATTCCAATGGATTTTATTTCGGAAATCCATACCGAGTATTCGATGTTCTTGCAAATCGTTCGGATTGAAATCGTACCAGGAATTTATGAAAATCTGATCACAAATCTTCCTGATATTGAGTTTGATATGAATAAGCTGAAAGAGTTCTATCATCTCCGATGGTCACAGAAAACAGCATACTGTGACTTAAAGTATCCATTATGCCTGAAAGCTTTCCATCCCTGAAAAATTGTCAGAGAAGCTCTGGAATAGTATAAAACGGGGATACTGCCACAGGCAGTCTCCCCGTCCTGATTGTCTCAATCCCCCAACCCCTGCATAATCCCCGCCGTCTCCTCCATGATCCAGCCCGACCAGTCATCATAATATTTCCCCAGCACATGGGCATCGTCTGCCGTATACTGGCCTGCCAGGTTTCCGGCCTCGTCATCAAAGACGGGATTTACATCCAGAAAGAAGATACTGCTTCCATCTGCCAGAGCGCGGATCCCTTCATTTAACTGGTTCAGCCTGGTGTTGTTGTAAATGTCGGAGGAAGCGGATTTTTTCCCTGACACATGAAGGTTGGCCTGAAGGAAGATCAGGGCCTCCGGCTGATACTGGCGGACCTGGGTTACCAGCTGGCCGTACTGTTTTAAAATACTGTCCAGGGAATAGCCCAGCTCATTGAGCCCCAGCATTATATAAACCTTGCCGTAGGAGCGGGCTGACAGAACCTCATTAAGAGTCTGCTTCTGGCCGGAAGCCGTTTTCACCGTCTCCTCAAACACCTTGAATACACTCATTCCTGTGCTTGCAAATACCTCTGCCTCTCCTAGATTTCCGTATTCCATCAGTCCTACCGTTCTGGAATCACCGATAAACAGGGCGTCCTGGAACAGAGCTGCAGAAGCCTCCACTGGAGCTTTTTGGCTTTCCTGGGGCACCGGCTCACTCTCCTGAGCCTGAGCCGGGGACGCCTCCTCCACAGCAGCTTCTGCCTGAACAGGCGTTGCTTCCCCGCCTTCTAAAAGCTCCTCCTCTGTTTCCACTGCCAGTCCTGCATCTGACAGCGTTCCGCCTTCTATATTTACCTGCTCAAAGCCTTCTCCCGCCGGTACCTCCTCAAAGTAAACAGAGGCGCCGTAAAGCCCCAGCACCAGAATCATACTGGCAGCCAGGCATTTCATATATAAATATTTTCTCATCTTGCACCTTTTCATCACACATTCTAAAACTGGAAATAAAGAAATGGATCATCCATTCCCATATACATGCAATAAATACAGGCCCAGAATACCACCGTCAGCCCCAGAGCCGTCCAGACCGTATTTTTGTACCTCTGATACAGCACTTTGGGAATCCCTGTACAGAACAGCACTGAGGCAGTCAGGGATACCAGATAAAGCCTGCCGTATTTTAAGAAATCCCCGGCAAATACCGCATCTGTCCCGCCGCCCAGCCAAGGAAAACATTTCATAAAATAGATCCCGATCTGATCCATACTGGTAATGGCAAACAGCATCCAGGACACCGGTATCATAATCAGCATATACAGATGACCCTTAAAAGGCGAGAACTCCAAAACCCGTTTTAACCCATATTTTTCCAGTATGATCAGCAGGCAGTGAAACAATCCCCACAGCACAAAATTCCAGCTGGCTCCATGCCACAGGCCCGTAAGGAGCCAGACGGCCAGAGTATTGCGGATCAGGTGGGAACGGTTTCCCCCCAGAGGTATGTACACATAATTACGGAACCAGCTTCCAAGGGTCATGTGCCACCGGCGCCAGAACTCCGTTATACTTCCGGAGCTATAGGGATCATGGAAGTTATCAGGAAAATAAAAGCCCATCATCCGCCCCAGTCCCTTTGCCATCTTAGAATAGCCATAAAAATCAAAATAAATCTGGAAGCTGAAGGCTGCCAGCCCCAGCCAGGCCATAGGGGTGGAAATGCTCTCGTAGCCGATGGCATTGACCTGATTCCACAAACGCCCTACCTGATTGGCGATGAGCACCTTAAAGCCCAGTCCTATGGTAAACTCCCTGAGCCCCTCTTCGATCTGCCCCAGAGAAATGGCCTTCTTTTTCAGCTGCTTTTTTACCTGCCCATAGCTTACAATGGGCCCGGCGATCAGTTGGGGAAACATACAGATATAGGCACCGAAAGCCACAAGAGAGCTCTCCCGTTCCGTTTCCCTCCGGTAAACGTCAATCAGATAGGACATACTCTGAAAGGTATAGAAGCTGATGCCGATGGGAAGGATCAGCTGAACCCCCGGCAGAGACACTCCTCCTCCAAAAAGATGGATCCCATCATTCACCGTATCGATCAGAAAATTCAGATATTTAAACACAAACAGCACTCCGATATTAAAGCCCAGCCCCAGTCTCAGCCATCTGCGGCGCCTGTGGCGGAACCGGTTCGCCGCGATCATCATACCGCATATGAAATTTACAAAAATTGACAATACAAAAAGTAAAAAATATTCCGGTGTCTCCCTTACTCCATAAAAATAAAAAGCCAGACTTCCCCCAAGGATCACAAGATTCTTCAGCCGTCCCGGCGAAAGATAATACGCCAGGAAAAACAGGGGCATAAATACAAAAATGAACTCAATGCTGCTAAAAACCATACTATTTCCCTTTACAATATTTTTAATATATAGATAGACGAACCAGCCGTCTGAAAAGTTGCAGCTGCTTTTAAATTTTATAACCGCCTTATTATACTATGGGCCAATTAGGAGCGCAAGAGAAAGGATGCCGCAGGATCAGTAAAATCAAGATCCTGCGGCATCTGTCAGCCTGCTGCTGCAAATCCCTTTTCTCCGGCCGGGTCAATGGGACGGGTATCTGTTTTCCATTCTCTTTTAGCCGGCTGTCCGTCATCAGCACGGATGGAGAGAAGAAGAACCTCCTCCTCACCATCTTCCTGGTATCCGTAAAAGCTCCATACAGGAATATACAGCCGCTCCCCCGGCTCTCCGGCTTCGCCGGCCGGGAACATACCGTACTCCAGAGCCGCCCTGCTTATCCTCAGGCTCCGGGGCACCCAAAGTGCCTCTGTTCCTGCCGCATTTTCCTGCTGATAAGCCTCCCATTCCAGCTCTATGTCCCTCACATACTGTTCAAACAGCTCCTGGATCGTTCCAAAGGGGAGCAAAAACAGCTCCTCTTTCATTCCTGTAACCTCATACCGTTCCACCAGCTGAAACTCATTCAGAGTGCCGTCCTCAAAAAAAGAAAGATCCAGATAGGGGCCATCCAGAGAAGCTCCGTTCAGGCGGCCTGCTTCCCCGGTCAGAGGAACTCCCTGGCTCCTGGGAGTGAGCCGCAGGCGGTATGACCACCTTTCCTCTCCTCCATCATATACACTTTGATACCATATATTTTTACGTATCTCATATGAGGTGAGACCGCATTCCTCCACCAGCTCTCCGGCTTTTTCTTCCATGGCATCCGCCAGCTCTGCCCGGTCTGCCACCGAAGGCGCGTCCTTAGAATACTGCCGGGCAGTCTGCAATTCCCCATCAGGCGGAGCACCCTTAGGATCAAATGCAGTTCTGTACCCCCAGATGAAAGAAACCTGCTCCTCCTCTTTTCCCTCCTCAATCACATGGTAATCAAGATGGAATCCTTTCGTTTCATCCTGCAGGCTTATGCCCTGTTCACCAAACACAGAGTCCTTAGGAATCCATTTCGCCTGATATTCCCGTTCCAGAACCCCCTTTACCGTTTCAAACAGCTCCTCTGGAAAATCCGCATTTTTTACCGTTACCACAGGGATCTGCTCCACCTCTGGAACCTGGATCTGAGCATCTGCCTTTACCTCCAGCTTTCCCGCCTGAAAAACTCCCTCATACCGCGCAGGAAGCTCCAGCATATCCTGAAGCGCAGCTTCCGTCTCCAAAGCCTCCGTCTCATTCTCTCCGGCAGACCCGCTTTCTCTTTCACCGATCACCTCGGGCTCCTTTTTCTCCGTACAGCCGGATACCCCGGCCGCTGCCAGGCAGACTGCCGTTCCAAGAGCTGCCGCCCTGAAACCATTTCCTGTTATTTTTCTGATCTTCATCTGCTTTACCTCATCCTTTCTCTTTCCGTATATGCCCGGAAAACTTCTCTGATGAAGCAAGCATACCTCATTCTGCCCCAGGAAGTATTCATCAACTTGTAAACGATTTGTAAATCATTTCGGAAGCTTCAGGCTTACGGTAGTCCCCTGGCCAGACTTACTGGCAATTAACAGTTCCATCCCGTGAAGCCTGGCAATCTGCAAACACAAAGCCAGACCCAGGCCGGAGCCGCCCTCGCTTCTGCTCCTGGATTTATCAGCCATATAAAAAGCCTCGGTTACATGAGGCAGATCCTCCTCAGAAATTCCCTCACCCTCATCTCTGACCCACAGCCTGCCTTCATCTGCCCCCATCCAGATCCGCATCCCCGGCCGGGAAGCCTTTGCCCCATTGTGAACCAGATTCAGAAGGAGGGATACTAAAAGCTCTGCATCTCCACAAAGTACCGGCTCCTTTTCTCCCCAGCCTTCCTCTGTTACCAGACAAAGCCCCCGCTTTTCCATCAGAGAAGACGCTTCCTCCCGCACCATTTCAAACAGATCCCTTACAGGCACCTTCTGAAACTGGATGGACTCCGTTTCATAAGTTCCAAGGAGCGCCAGCATTTTCCCGGACAGACGCTCCATCCGTTTCCCCGAATGGACGATCCTCCAGAGGGCCTGCTCCTGCTTTTCCCTGGAAAGCTTTACATGAAGCAGGGTTTCCCCATACCCGATGATACTGGTCATCGGCGTCTTGATCTCATGGGCCAATGCCCCCAGAAGAAGCCTCAGATCATCTACCTGTCGCTCTACCTGATCCGCCATCCGGTTAAATGCCGCCCCCAGGATCCCAAGCTCATCCCGTCCGCCAACCTGAACCCTGGCCTTTAAGTCCCCCTCGCCAAGCCTTCTGGCTGTTTCTGTCAGAACTTCAAAGGGCTTTAACACCTTTTTCAGGATCAGCCATACCAGAAGCGTCATCCCCAGCAAAAGCCCGCTGCAGATCAGGATAAACCTTCCAAGCTGCTGCCTGAGGACCTGGTCATAGGCAGTAATATCCTGAGCCAGCATCACCTGAAAGCCCTCAAAACCTCCTATCTCCTGCCGCATCAGAAGGACCGCCCGCTCTCCCAGGTGCTGGATCATATAGGGACCCCGGTACTGCTCTGGAGCAAGCAGCTCATATTCTGTCAGATTCACCAGGCATCTGCCGTCTCTTAAAAGGGCATACCCGGATCCAAAACACCGGCGGAACTGATATTTCAGATAAGCCTCCAGAGCCTGGTCCCCCAGCCGGCCAAAGGTCTGATCTGACAGGACCTCAGAAAATGCGTGATCCATAGAAGCCATCTGAACCTCATAGCTTTCCGCAGCGGTCTCCAGGTAAAATTCCTTCATTCCAGAGGAAAAGAAAAAAATACACAGGCCGAAAAATAAAATACCGGCTGTTAAGAGAATCATAGTCAGCTTCTGTCTTACCTTCATAAGGATTCTCCTGACTGTGCTTCCCACCTGTATCCCAGCCTTGGAATGGTTTTTATATGGCTCCCTGCCCTGAGTTTTTTCCTCAGACTGGCCACGTGGACATCCACCGTCCTGGTCTCCCCGCCATAAGCCGCTCCCCATACCCGCAAAAGCAGCTGATCCCTGGAGAAGGCCACATTCTGATTGCGGCAGAAAAATACCAGAAGATCATACTCCATGGGTTTTAGAAACACCTCTGTCCCATTCTCCCAGACCCGGTGGCCGGACAGGTCTATGCGGCAGCCCTCCAGCCAGATCTCCTGCCTGAGCTTCTGATTCCGTTCCAGTACCTTTTCGATCCGGGCATACAGCTCCATCAGCTCAAAGGGCTTTACAATATAATCCTCCGCTCCGGCCCGAAGCCCCTTTACCTTAGATACCACATCGGATTTCGCCGTAAGAAAAATACAGGGGATCCCCTTTTCCTGCATCAGCGGAAACAGGGCAAAACCATCAGGGCCAGGAATCATCACATCTGCCAGCGCCAGATCCAGCTCTCCCCGGTCCCCCTTAAGCCGTTCCTCCGCCTCCCAGCCGTCCGCGGCCGTCTCCACCTCATAGCCCACTGCCTCCAGATTCATCTGCAGAAGCTCCCTTATATCCGCTTCATCTTCAATAATCAGAATTCTATTTTTTTCCATCTGGTCCTCCCCTCAGTCCCCAGGTTCAAAAAGGGGCTGCCAAAACGGCAGCCCCAGGCTTTTATTTCTGTAAAAATTCATGGATTCCCTTGGCGCCGGCTTTACCAGCCTCCATGGCCAGGATCACCGTAGCTGCGCCTGTCACTGCATCGCCGCCGGCGTAGACGCCTTCCTTTGTAGTCTTGCCGTTGCTCTCGTCTGCGATGATACATTTCCACTTGTTGGTCTCAAGTCCCTTTGTGGTGGATGAGATCAGCGGGTTTGGAGAGGTTCCCAGGGACATGATAACAGTATCTACGTCGATGGTGTAGTCGGAGCCTTCTACCTCTACCGGTCTGCGGCGTCCGGAGGCATCCGGCTCGCCCAGCTCCATCTTTCTCACTACCATGCCGGTTACCCAGTCATTTTCATCGGTAAGGATCTCTACCGGGTTGGTGAGAAGATCGAAGATTACACCCTCCTCTTTTGCGTGGTGTACTTCCTCCACACGGGCTGGAAGCTCTGCCTCGCTTCTTCTGTACACGATATGTACCTCAGCTCCAAGGCGCAGAGCGGTTCTTGCAGCATCCATGGCTACGTTTCCGCCGCCTACGACAGCTACCTTCTTGCCCAGGAAAATCGGTGTATCGTAATCCTCACGGAAGGCCTTCATCAGGTTGCTTCTTGTAAGGTACTCATTTGCGGAGAATACGCCGTTTGCATTCTCACCGGGGATGCCCATGAACTTTGGAAGTCCGGCGCCGGAGCCGATGAATACAGCCTTAAAGTTCTCCTCCTCCATCAGCTCGTCGATAGTAATGGATTTTCCGATGATAACATTGGTCTCGATCTTAACGCCCAGCTTCTTTACGTTTTCGATCTCAGGACGTACAACGCCTGACTTTGGCAGACGGAACTCAGGAATACCGTAGGTCAGTACGCCGCCCGGCTCGTGAAGAGCCTCAAAAATGGTTACCTCATAGCCTAATTTTGCCAGATCGCCTGCGCAGGTAAGACCTGCAGGGCCGGAACCGATCACAGCCACCTTGATGCCATTGGTGGTCTCAGGCTTTGCGGGGACCACGCCGTTCTCTCTGGACCAGTCCGCAACAAAGCGCTCCAGCTTTCCGATGGAAATGGGTTCGCCCTTAATGCCGCGGATACATTTTCCCTCACACTGGCTTTCCTGAGGACATACACGTCCGCATACAGCCGGAAGGGCGCTGGACTCCGCGATGGTGGCAGCCGCGTCCGCGAACTTTCCTTCCTTTACCTGATGGATAAACTGAGGAATATTAATGGATACCGGGCAGCCCTTCACGCACTGGGCGTTTTTGCAGTTAATGCAGCGCGCCGCTTCTTCCTGAGCTTCTTCCTGATTATATCCGTAGCATACCTCCTCAAAGTTGGTTGCTCTTACCTTCGGGTCCTGTTCTCTGACCGGTACTTTCTTTAATACGTCCATTATTCTTCACCTCCGCAATTTCCGCAGCCGCCGTGGTGGGTGGCTCCTTCCTGGAGCTTGAGCATCGCTCTGCCTTCCTCTGTCTTATACATCTGCTGGCGCTTCATAGCCTGGTCAAAGTCTACCAGATGTCCGTCAAACTCAGGCCCGTCTACACAGGCAAACTTCACCTGGCCGCCTACGGTTACACGGCAGGCGCCGCACATGCCGGTTCCATCTACCATAATGGGATTCAGGCTGACGATGGTAGGGATTCCTAACTCCTTTGTCAGCTTGCAGACAAATTTCATCATGATCATAGGTCCGATGGCAACGCAGACATCATACTTCTTGCCTTCATTGACAACCAGATCCTTGATTACCTCTGTTACCATGCCCTTGCGCTCGTAGGAGCCGTCATCTGTGGTCACATACAGATTGCCTGCCACTTCCTTGAGCTCCTTCTCTAAGATCAGCAGATCCTTTGTCTTGGAGCCTTCGATTACATCTACATCAATGCCATGCTCCTTCATCCACTTAACCTGAGGATAAACAGGAGCAGAGCCAACACCTCCGGCAACAAAGAGGTATTTTCTCTTCTTTACTTCTTCCAGATCCTCATGGACAAACTCAGAAGCCTGTCCTAAGGGGCCTACGAAATCCTGGAAGAAATCCCCTGCCTTTAAGCCGGCCATACGCTCTGTGGAAGCGCCTACGGTCTGGAACACAATGGTAACAAGACCCTTTTCCCGGTCAAAATCGCAGATGGTCAGAGGGATCCTCTCTCCGGCCTCGTCCATTTTTACAATCACAAATTCACCTGGCTGGCAGGCTCTGGCTACACGCGGAGCTTCCACGTCCATGAGATAGATCTTGTCTGCCAGACATTCTGCCTTAACAATCTTATACATGCTTCTCCTCCTGCTTTGTACATTAATCTATATGGATGGAATAGCTGGCCTGCCAGGTCTCCCATCCTGAAAGGGCCATAACGCCCTCTCTGTCCTTTAATTCCCCCTGATAGCCCTTCTTGTCGCATATGCCGTACCAGGGCTCCAGGCATACGAAGGGGTGTGTGGTCTCGACGGTCCATAAGGCAAGATAAGGAAAGCCATCACATTCCATGGTCACATAGGGCTGGCCTTCAAGGAGCAGGGTCATCTTCTTTACCTGTCCCTGATCAAATATATAAGTAAGAGCTCTGTCAAAAAAGCCCTTGCTCAAGGGCACCTGCCCATTCTCCAGCTTCAGGGTTCCGCTAAGGGCATCCTCTCTGCAGCCCTCGCCATCCGGCGCAAGATAATGAAGCTCCTCCTGGCCCTCAAAGCGGAAGGCAAAATCATACACCGTCTTCCCCTCAGGCACCGCAAAGGCCGGGTGGGCGCCGATCATAAACAGCAGCTCACCGGAATCAGGATTGGTCACCCTCCACATGGTGGTAACGGTGCGTCCCTCCAGCCTGTGGCCGATCTCCAGTTCAAAATGGAAGGGGTATTTTTCAAATGTTTCCGGCGTGTCCTTCAGTCTGTACCAGCACTCGTCGCTGTCGCAGAGCACTGGCTCAAAATCCATATCCCGGGCGAAGCCATGCTGGGAAATGCCGTACTCCCTGCCCTCATGCCGGTAGGTATTTTCAAAGGATTTGCCCACAAATGGGAATAGGATGGGGGAATGGCGTCCCCAGACAGCCGGGTCGGCCCCCCAGAGCACCTCCCTGCCTGCTTTCTTATCATAGATGCGGCTTAACTGGGCGCCCCGGCGCTCTACTGTGATCAGCAGGTCATCATTTTCCAGAGTAAACAGGTTTCCGTCATGCTTCATAAGCTTATCCCCCTATCTTAAGGGCTTGTTTCTACCTACAAGCCCTATCTTATCATCTTATTCCTCAGGTTACAACTGCTTTTTGCTTCTTTTTCTAAAAATTTTTCAGTTTTTTATAGTTTAACTAAAATTTTTTGGTCATTTTTTTGTATTTGCGGAAAGTATAGCAGAGATTGAAGTAAGTCTGCTCGTCACTTTCCTCTGTCAGCTCCCACTCCGGATCCTGATCCAGATTTTTAAAATGGGTGTCGGCTGCGTATTCATAATCAATGGCTGTCACATGGGCGGTGGCGCAATAGGGAAGGAACTGCTCATAGACGCTGCGGCCTCCCAGGATGAATACATCCTCCGGGTCAAAATCTGAAAGTACCTCAAGAGCCTCCTCAAGGCTTGTGCACACCAGGGTCCCTTTTACCTTATATCCGGGATCCCGGCTTAAGATCACATTGGTACGGTTTCCCAGGGGCTGGCCGCCTGGAAGGCCCTCCAGGGTCTTTCTCCCCATCACCACCACCTTGCCGGCGGTCTCCTTTAAAAGCAGCTGCCAGTCCGCCGGGATAGTCACAAGAGGCCGTCCCTGCCGCCCGATGGCCCACCGGCGGTCCGCTGCTACGATCAGGTTCATGGCTGCTCCTTTCCGCCGCTTCTGCGGGTGTAGATCCTGAAATCATAGCGGAGCCCATTTTCCTCCATGCAGGGGCTTTGGTCTCTAAGCTCCCACTCCGGGTCTGCCTCCAGGTCCGGGAGAGTGGTGTCTGCCTCAAAGGAGGCATAAATATGGGTGATATAGGCCTTATTGCACCAGGGAAGAAGCTGCCGGTAAATGGTACCGCCTCCGATGACAAATACCTCCTCCGGATCCATTTGCGCCAATGCATTTATGGCCTCCTCAGGGGTGTGATATACAGTTACCCCCTCCGGCGCGTAGTCTGTATTTCTTGAAAGGACAAGATTGGTGCGGTTTTTAAGAGGCCGTCCTCCCGGAAAGCTCTCCAGTGTCTTCCGCCCCATAACAACGGTCTTTCCCTTTGTGGTCTCGCGGAAATATTTCATATCTCCCGGAAGGTGGGCCAGAAGGCCGCCTTCCTTTCCGATGCCCCAGTGCTCATCTGCGGCTGCGATCAGGTTCATCTATACGCCTCCTTCGTCTCTTTATTGTGATGAAATAAATATCATGGTGATTATAACATGGATGGAGCGAAAATAAAAGACCAGCTGGGTAAGAGTCTGTAAATGAAAAAATCCGAAAGCAGAGGAGGTACTCCTGCTTTCAGGAATAAATGTTCAAACAGGCTCTAGTTTTCTCTCCATCACGAATCTCCACATCGATCAGCATGGCAGTTGCCAGGAATCCTCCATTCCCCTATTTATTTCACCCGCCATTTCTGCTATAATATCCATTACACCATAGTGTACTCTCGGAATCTCTTTGTGCTCAGATTTGTGAGATGATTTTTTGCCAGCTGTGCACAAATTTATGAGGCGTACCTGGAAGGTACGTTGATTAAATTTGTGTGCGGATGGCGGAAAATCAGCCACAAAGATGAGTGCAAGGGAGATTCCGAGCGTACACCATATCATCAGGAGGTTTATACATGAGCTACGCAGACCAGATTTTCATACAGAATTGCAAAGATATTTTAGAACATGGCACCTGGGACAGGGATCATGAGGTGAGGCCGGTGTGGGAGGACGGCACGCCTGCCCATACCATCAAGCGCTTCGGTATTGTCAACCGTTATGACCTGTCAAAGGAATTTCCGGTGATCACGCTCCGCCGTACTGCCTTTAAGTCAGCGGTGGACGAGCTTCTCTGGATCTGGCAGAAAAAATCCAACAATATCAAAGACTTAAACAGCCATATCTGGGATTCCTGGGCAGATGAGGAGGGCAGCATCGGCAAGGCCTACGGCTATCAGCTGGGAGTAAAGCATCATTATAAGGAGGGGGATTTCGACCAGGTGGACCGGATTCTCTTTGATCTGAAGCATAATCCCTTAAGCCGCCGGATCCTGTCCAATCTCTACAACCACCACGACCTGTCAGAGATGAACCTGTACCCCTGCGCCTACAGCATGACCTTCAATGTATCAGGAAATACCTTAAACGGCATCTTAAACCAGCGCTCCCAGGATATGCTTACTGCCAACAGCTGGAACGTATGCCAGTATGCGGTGCTGCTCCATATGTTTGCCCAGGTAAGCGGCTTAAAGGCCGGGGAGCTGGTCCATGTGATTGCTGACGCCCACATTTACGACCGCCACATTCCCATGGTGGAGGAGCTGATCAAAAAAGAGCCCTTTGAAGGGCCCACCCTGTATGTGGACCCCTCTGTAACAGATTTCTATTCCTTTACAACAGGCAGCTTCCGCCTGGAAAACTATCAGTTCCATCCCTTTGAGCACAAAATCCCGGTAGCGGTATAGGCTCATCATTTTTACAGGGCAATGCTCTCCCCAAGCCCCAGGGAATAGATCAGCCGTTCCTTCACCGGCTTTCCAGTCAGCTGGCTTAAGGCCCGCTCATAATAATCGATCTGAACCCGGTAGCGGTCAGCCAGCAGCCTGGCTCCCTGCTCCGGCTCATCCTTTAAAACCCGGTCGGTCTTGTAATCCATCAGTACAAGGCCGTCGGGTTCTTCTATATAGGCATCTATGATTCCCTGGATCAGCACCAGCTCCTCCGATCCGCCCCGTCCCATCTCCTTAGCCGGGATCCCTATCATAAACTGAGTTTCCTTGTGAAGCCGTTCCTCTGCCTGGGCTGCGGCCATGCGCTGGCCCAGAGGGCTTTTTAAAAATTTCCATACCGCCGCCGGATGGATCAGCTCAAAGGCCTCTTTATCCAGATACCCCTCCTCTAACAGCCGCAAAATGGCCTGCTCCGTCTCACCATAACTGTGGATATGATGAAACTCCAGGCACTGGAACACACGGTGGTAGGCCGTACCTCTGGCCGCTCCTGAAAATGGGGTAAATGCTTCCCCGATCTCCTCCTCCGGCCTCCCGGCCTGGCTCTGCTTTTTCAGCTCCGATACAGAAACCATGGCATACAGCCTTGTCTCCTCCTGATGGGGATATGAAAAATCAAAGATCCCCTCTAGGGCTCCCTTTCCTTTCTCCGAAGAAATCTCAAGGCCCAGAAGATCCTCCTTTGCCAGCCGCCTGCTGATCTGCTTTGTCACCTCACTGCCTACCAGCTTCCCTATATCCGCCTGACGCACCTGAAGGAGCCCCCGCCTCACAGCCGGTTCCGCCATCAGAAGCCAGTCCAGACAGGAACCTGCTCCTGAGAGAACCGTAAATGGCAGCTGCCCCTCTGTTAAAGGCACCTCATGCCACTTCTCCTGCTTCTTTTCCAGGGACTTATCCGCTCCGGTCATAATCAGCTTTTCTTTGGCCCGGGTCATGGCTACATAAAGAATCCTCAGCTCCTCTCCCATGGTTTCAAGCTCCGCCTTCCGCTTCAGCGCCTGCTTTTTTAAGGTAGAGCCATGGACTCTCAGCTCCAGATCCATAAAATCAGCTGCCGCTCCCAGATCCGCGTCCAGAAGCAGAGGGCTGTACACGTCCTGGCGGTTGAACCGCTTTCCCATGCCGCTTAAAAATACAATAGGAAATTCCAGCCCCTTGCTTTTGTGGATGCTCATGATCCGCACTGCATCCTGACCTCCTCCTGCCGAGGCCTCCCCAAAGTCCGTATCATATTTTTTCAGCTTCTCAATATATCTTACAAAATGAAAGAGTCCCTTATAGCTGGTAGATTCATAGGCCATGGCCTTTTCCACCAGCATATCCAGGTTGGCCCTCCGGGTCTCCCCTGCAGGCATGGCGGATACATAGTCATAATAGCCGCTTTCCCTGTATACATGATACAAAAGCTCATGGATGGGCAGGAAACGGGCCTGGGTCCGAAGGCTTGTCAGAAGGCCGTCCAGCTTTTCCAGCTTATACCGAATCGCCACAGCGGCATCAGAAGGCACCGCCTGGATCCCTTCTGCTCCCTCTTTCCACATCAGCAAGGCTGCATATACCCCCCGGTCCTGACCCTTTTTTGCGTTCCTTTTATATACGGACATCATCCAGGCCATTTCCTCATCGGACATACCGATCACCGGGGACCGAAGCACCGCTGCCAGGGGAATATCCTGGATGGGGTTGTCCACCACCGCCAGAAGACTTAAGATGGTTTCCACCTCTACGGTATTAAAATACCCGGTCTGGGTCTGGGCCTGGGCAGGGATCCCCTCATTCATCAGGATATTGACAAACACCTCCGACCACCCGGTCATACTCCTTAAAAGGATCACAATATCCCCATATCCGGCCTTCCGGTAACCCTCCTTGTCCCGTACCAGAAGCCCTCCCTGATCGCCTGTAAGCTCCCGGATCCTGGCTGCCACCAGACGGGCTTCCAGTTCCCTTGCCGTATAGTCCAGAGCGTCCTCATCCAGCTGCTTTAAGGTCTCTGAACCGGTGTCAAGAAGCAGAATCTCTGTAGGCGTACCAGCCTTTAAAGTGCCTGTATCCCCCTCCGGCTCCGGAAATGAGGCTCCCGAATGAAGAGCCGTTTCCTGCGTATACCGGATCCCTCCCAGATTCCGAGTCATAATCTGGTAAAAAATGTCATTGACGCTTTCAAGGACAGAAGCCCGGCTGCGGAAATTCTGCTGAAGCTCGATGAGCTGATGGCTGCTTTCCTCCCTGGAATAGCGCATATATTTATCCATAAAAAGCTCCGGCCTTGCAAGGCGGAACCGGTAGATGCTCTGCTTTACATCCCCTACCATAAATACATTGGGCTGCCCCTTCCGCTCTCTTGATATGCTGGTGATCAGCTCCTCCTGGACATAGTTGCTGTCCTGGTACTCATCTACCAGAATCTCCTCAAAGCGTCTGGAAAGCTCATCTGCCACAGCCGATGGAACATGGCCCTTCCCATCTTCCCCCTCCTCCAAAAGAACCTGGAGAGCCAGATGCTCCAGATCATTAAAATCCAGTATATTCCGCTCCTTCTTGGCCTCCCGGTAGGCTTCCCCGAACGCCTCTGCCAGATCCATCAAAACCAGCAGGACCCGCCCGGTCTCCTTTAGGCACCTGGCCGCTTCCTCAGGGCTCTGGCTGCCATACAGCTCCCTGCACTTGCCTGCCGCCTTTTTTGCCCGGTCCCGGATACCGCTTACAAATGCCTTCTTATCCGGGTCAATGTCCTTCCCCCGCACAGCCGCCAGCCGGTCAAAACTCAGGCAGGACAATGCCTCATACATCGGCTCAAAGCCCTCCCCCGCCGCTCTGGCAATGCTCCGGATCCTGCCTATGTCATTTGATACCATAGGCTCATAGGCCAGAGGGCCATTCTCCTCCCGGCACACGAAAAGGGCTTCCTCCAGCTGCTGCGCCAGTTCCTCCATCTGGCAGGATACATCCTTAAGAAGGAACTCCATCCAGCCACTGTGGGCCATATCCCCCTGCTGCTCCCTGCGGATCTCCTGCCGGCAGCTTTCCAGCCACTCACCGGGCCAGGGATGGCTCTGGGAGAACTGCCAGGCCTTAAGGATCACCTCCTCGATGCCCTGATCCGACCGGCCCCGGCCAAACTGTTCCACAAAATCAGCGAAAGCCGGATCCTCCTTCTGATACCATTGTTCCAGAAGCTCCCCCATCACATCCGCCTGGAGAAGGGACAGCTCCCCCTCATCTCCGATGCGGAAGGCCGGGTCTATATCCAGGGTATTATAATGGTTCCGGATAATATTCAGACAGAAGCTGTCAATGGTGGTGATCTGGGCCTGGGGGATCAGCGCCGCCTGAAGCCACAGATGCTCATCCTCCGGCCGTTCCCTCAGCTTTTTCTCCACCGCCGCGCCGATTCTCTCCCGCATCTCCGCCGCTGCCGCATTGGTAAAGGTCATCACTAAAAGGCGGTCTATATCCAGGGGGGTATCCCCCTCGCTTATCATCTGTATGATCCGTTCCACCAGCACCGCTGTCTTGCCGCTTCCCGCGGCGGCAGACACCAGAAGATTCCTGTTCCTGCTGTCAATGACCTGCTGCTGCTGTTTCGTCCACTGTACGGCCATGGTCTTCCTCCTCTCTTTCTTCTATTTCTTCCCAGATCTGCTCCGGCTTTATGGAGCGCAGGCGCCGGAAGCCAAAACCGGCTGTCTTTGTGTCAAAGCCGCAGACCGCATGGTAAGGGCAGTAATCACAGGCCGTCCTGGTTCCCTGCTTATAGGGGTTCAGCTCTGTCTGCCCCTTTAAGATCTCCTGCCCGGCTGCCTTTAATTTCCGGCCTACAAACCGCCTTAGATCCTCAAACCGGCGGGTACTGGCCACAGAGGACCGGCTTTCCTGGACATAGCCATCCTTGATAGCAACGGGGATCACATCGGATTCCTTCTCAATCTCCCGGTCCAGATGACTGATAATAGAAAGCTCGCTGTTCACCAGCCCGTTCATGCGGAGCTGCTTTAAAATCTGCTGCTCCGCCTCCTCTGCGGTCATTCCCTCCTGCTGCTCTGCCATTGGATCCTTAATATGGTAGTAAAAGATCCCCGCAGGCACCACCTCCTTATCGGGGTGCCTGCGTTTCTCCAGCTCCACCGCCGCATCCATATAGACTACCAGCTGCAGCTGCAGTCCATAGTACAGGGATACCAGGTCAAAGGAGGTGCTGCCTGATTTGTAATCAATGATCTTCACATACACATGATTCTCATCCTCGCACAGGTCCAGACGGTCGATCCGGCCCTTCAGCTGCAGCTCCTCATCCTCTGACAGACGGATCCGCATAGCCTTTAAGTTGTCAATGGCTGAAAAGGACACCTCAAAGCCTGCCGGGTTAAAATCTCCCTTTTTCACCTGCTCCGCCAAAGCCCAGATGGTACGGTCTGTGATCCGTTCAATTCTGCCTGCCAGATAGGCGTTTCTGGCAGAGCTCCCCATAATGGTATTGCCGTATTCCTCTGTTACCTGGGCCACGCACTCCTTTACCAGAGCCCTTCTGCCCTCCTCTGTCAGCTCCCGCCAGTCCTGCCCCTGCTCCTTCATAGAGGCAAAGCAGCGGTCAATGGACTGATGGAACAGGTTTCCCATATCCACTGCCGCCAGCTCATACTCCTGCCTCTCCATCAGCTCCAGACCATATTTCAGGAAATGGGCGTAGGCGCAGGAGGCAAACTGCTCCAGCCTGGTAACGCTTCCCTGAAGGGTCTGGCCGTAAAGGGCCCTGGCAGCCGCCCGGCCGATCCCCCGTTCCTCATAGGAGTAAAATGCCGCCTCCACAAGCCCCCTGGTCTGCTCCCGCCACTCATCCGAGCCGTAAAAATACCGGTACAGCTCCATCCATTCCTCCGGGGTCTGGTCCCTCTCCTCCTCATGAAGGGACCGGAGCCCTGCAATCAGCTGCTCCTTTCCATCCCTCTTAGTCCTGAGAGGCCAGGAAACCATGTCATGATCCAGTTCCCGAAGGCCCGGAAACAGCTTTCTCACTTCGCTGATAAGGCTGGAGGGCCGCTGTCCCTTTCCCTCTGCCGTAGCCGCCCCGTAGGTCAGCACCAGGCGGTTGGAGGGCTTTGAAAGCATCAGATACAGATAAAATTTCTGGATACAGCCGTCCTCTCTGGCTGTGGGAGCCAGCTCCAGCTTTAAAGCCTTAAACACCTCTCGGTCGCTGTCTGTCAGAAGGCTGCCTCCGGCCTTTCTCTGGGGCACTGTCCCCTCATTTACTCCTGCAAAAAACAGCACCTTCACTGCCTCCAGACGGCTTCTGGTTATATCCCCCACCATCACCTGATCCATGGCCGCCGGGATCACGCCCACCCGAATTTCCTCAAATCCGGCATCCAGGATCTGGATATAATTCTTCATATCCGCCTTTTCCTCACCTAAAAGCCCTTCCAGCCGGTTAAAAAGCTCCAGCACCTTTTCATAAACCTGCCCGTACTCTCTGGCCAGATTCTCATCCCCCGGCTCTCCCCGTTCCTGAAAAAAGACCTGGTATTCTTCCAGCTTCTCCTTTAAGGCCAGCTCCTCAAGGAAACCCTTAAGGGCCTCCGTAACGGAATAAATGGTAGCCTCCTCCTCTTTAAAGGCCTGCCTCAGCCGCCCAAGGGGCCCTAAAAGCCAGAGACGGTACTGGTTTAATTCCTCCAGATTCAGCTTTTCACTGCCCCGGTAAGGCCGGTCCCAGACGCTGTCCCACCGCTTCCAGCCCCGGATCCCCAGGGCTCTTACATAATTTTCCAGCCGATACGTCATCTGCTGGCCGTATTCCAGTGACATTTCTCCCTCTCTCTCATAAACCAGACCTGTTTTCAGATAACGGAATACGCTTTCATAGGAAAAATCCTTTACCGTCTCAAGGGCGGCCCGGATCAGTTCCACCAGTGGATTTTCCAGAATGCTCTTTTTATCATCCAGAAAATAGGGAATACCGTTTTCGTCAAACTGATGGGCCAGCTCCCTGCCGTAGGAGGCCAGATCTCCGGTGATCACAGCCACATCCCTGTACCGGAGCCCTTCCTCCCGGACCAGCTGGTGGATCTGGCTGCACACATAAGCGATCTCATCCTCCGGGTTCCTGCCCCGATAGACCACCACCTGACCCTGGGGCTCCTTTTCCCAGACTGCTCCTGAATACCGGTACAGGTTCTGCTCCAGAAAATCAAGCTCCGGGCTCTCTGTAAACCGCCATGCCGGCCTCCTGTCACAGATCACGTCAGGGCGGCGCTCTGTATTGTGACGCTTTGCCATCTCCTGAAGGCGGCAGACCATGTGGCGGCTCATATAAAACAGGTGTTGGATCCCGCATTCCTTATAGGGATTGACCCTGGGATCCACCGCAGCTGAACAGATCACATCCCTGGCATGGATGAGAAACAGCTCCACCAGACGGTTCTGCACCGGAGTAAAGCCGGTAAAGCCGTCCAGAAGGATCACCGAAGTTTTAAGCTTCTCCCATCTGGGAAGCTCCCTGCACAGGATGTCAAGGATCTCCTCTGCCGTAATGAAATGAGACTCAATATATTCCTTAAAGCCTTCGTACAGCACTTGAAGATCCTCCAGCTTCTGAACCAGAAGGGGGCTGTCCGTCTCCTCCCGCACCCGCTCCAGATCCTCCGGTTTTAAGCCGTACTGATACAGCTCAGACATCTGGGATTTTAACTGGCTGATAAAGCCGGTCTGGTCCAGATGGCCGGCATACAGCCCCAGCTTTCCCTTTTTTAAGGCCGCTACCTTCCTTAAAACCATGGATTTTCCCATATCGTCCAGCACCGCCGGCACACAGACCCCAAGGTCCTCAAAGACCCGGTAGGCCAGACGCTTAAAGCTTAAAATATCGATATTTAACAGGCCATGCCTGGGATGAAGGGCCACCAGCTCCTTCTGGGTCTGCATGGTGTACTGCTCCGGAACCACCACCAGATAATTCTGGTCCTCATGCTCCATGGATTCCCGGATCACATAGTCGTACAGATACCGGGTCTTTCCCGAACCCGCCCCGCCGATCACAAACTGCAATGCCAAATGCCTTTCCTCCTGTATATTCATATTTTCCCCAGACCTCTCATAAGCTGTAACAAACTCTCTTAGAGGTCCTGACTATGAGCTCTAAAACAAAAATCGTGGTACTCCGCATGAAAGAGATCATCTACACCGCCATCTTTATTGGGCTGGCGGTCCTGCTGGTCACCCTCTGTATCATTATGTTCCGTCCCAAAAAGGAAACGGCCGCCGCCTCTGCCGATGTATCCGCCTATATTCCCGGCGTCTACAGCGCCGCCATCACCTTAGGGAGCGAGCAGGTCAATGTACAGGTGACCGTAGATGCTGATTCCATCCGTTCTGTGGCGCTGGTTCCTTTAAGTGATGCCGTAGCCACCATGTACCCTCTGATGCAGCCCTCCATGGAGGATCTGGCCGGACAGATCCTGTCAAACCAGTCCACAGAAGGGCTTACATATCCTCAGGGAGCCCAGTATACCTGTACTGCCCTGAAAAAGGCAGTGGATACGGCCCTTGAGAAGGCCATGATCCAGTGACTTTCGTCCGCCTGCGCCGCCAAAAAAAGCTGCTGCCCTGCATTAAGCCAGGAACAGCAGCTTTTTTCGCGGATCTTCCTTTACTTAAGGGCCGCTCCGATCCCCTCCGCCCGGTTCTGCTCCGCGAACCTGCGGATATTGGAGGCATTGGCAAACTTGCGGACAATGCCCTCGTCTACCATCACCAGGGTCGGCGCCTGCATAATGCCAAACCGCTCCGCCAGCTCCGGGTGCTCCTCTGCATCGATGATCTGATAATCCATATCCGATAAAAATTCCTTCGCAGTGCGGCAGTTAGGACAGGTCTTTGTGGTAAAGAGGTAAAGCTGGGGACGTTTCCTTAAGCCTCCCTCTCTGCGCTCCTCTGCCGGCACCGACGCCGCCTCCTCTGTGTGAAGTCTGGACACTCCATGCTTCAGCTTTGAATGGCGTACATCATAGGTAGTACGGTCCTTAAACTCCTGCAGCTTTCCTTCATTCCAGTTCTGCACCGGACGGTAATAGCCGGTAATACGGCTGTATACCTCCGCCCTCTGCCCGCAGATGGGACAGGTAAAATGCTCTCCCGTCAGATACCCATGGCTCTTACAGATGGAATAGGTAGGGGACAGGGTATAATAAGGCAGCCTGTAATTCTCTGCAATGGTGCGGACCAGGTTAGCCGCCGCCTTCCAGTCAGGCAGTTTCTCTCCCAGGAAGGCATGGAATACAGTGCCTGAGGTATAAAGGGTCTGAAGCTCGTCCTGAATATCCAGGGCGTCAAATACATCTGCCGTATAGCCCACAGGGAGGTGGGAGCTGTTGGTATAGTAAGGAGTCTCTCCCTTACCTCCGGCTGTGATAATATCCGGATAGCGCTCCTTGTCATGCTTTGCCAGACGGTAGGTGGTGGACTCTGCCGGAGACGCCTCCAGGTTATAAAGATCTCCGTACAGCTCCTGGTAATCACTGAGCCGCTCCCGCATATGGTTTAAAACCTCCTGGGAGAACTTCTGGCAGGCCTCATGGGTCATATCCTGGCGGATCCAGCGGGCATTTAACCCGGCCTCATTCATACCGATCAGTCCGATGGTGGAAAAATGGTTCTCAAAGGTACCAAGATACCGCTTGGTATAGGGGTACAGTCCCTGGTTCAGAAGTTTCGTGATCACCTCACGCTTGGTCTTTAAGGACCTTGCGGAAATATCCATCATATGATCCAGACGCTCATAAAACTCCTTTTCATCCTTTGCAAGATAAGCAATCCTTGGAATATTGATGGTAACAACGCCTACAGAACCGGTGCTTTCTCCCGATCCGAAGAATCCCCCTGTTTTCTTGCGGAGCTCTCTCAGATCCAGACGAAGGCGGCAGCACATGCTGCGCACGTCGCTTGGCTTCATATCGCTGTTAATATAGTTAGAAAAATAAGGAGTGCCGTACTTGGAGGTCATCTCAAAGAGGAGACGGTTATTTTCCGTATCAGACCAGTCAAAATCCTTTGTAATGGAATAAGTGGGGATGGGGTACTGGAAGCCTCTGCCATTGGCATCTCCCTCCACCATGGTCTCAATAAAGGCCTTATTGATCATATCCATCTCTTTTTTGCAGTCTTTGTACTTAAAATCCATCTCCCGGCCGCCTACGATGGCATTCATCTCCGCCATGTCATCGGGTACGGTCCAGTCCAGGGTAATATTGGAAAATGGCGCCTGGGTGCCCCAGCGGCTTGGAGTGTTCACTCCGTAAATAAAGGCCTCGATGCACTTTTTAACCTCCGGGTAGCTTAAGTTATCTGTTTTAACAAAAGGAGCCAGATAGGTGTCAAAGGAGGAAAATGCCTGTGCCCCTGCCCATTCGTTCTGCATGATACCAAGGAAATTCACCATCTGGTTGCAGAGTACGGACAGATGCTTGGCCGGTGAGGAGGTGATCTTTCCGGTGATGCCTCCCAGTCCCTCCAGCAGAAGCTGTTTTAAGGACCAGCCGGCGCAGTAGCCGGTAAGCATGGACAGGTCGTGAAGGTGGATGTCTGCGTTCCTGTGGGCGTCGGCGATCTCCTGGTCATAGATCTCGCTGAGCCAGTAGTTTGCTGTTACCGCGCCGGAGTTGCTTAAGATCAGTCCTCCTACAGAATATGTAACGGTGGAATTTTCCTTTACACGCCAGTCCTCTACCTTTACATAACTGTTGACCACGTCCTTGTAATCCAGAATGGTACTGTTCATATTCCGGATCTTCTCCCGCTGTTTCCGGTACAGGATATAGGCCTTGGCCACATCGGTGTATCCGGTCTGCTCCAGCACATGCTCCACACTGTCCTGGATCTCCTCCACGGAAATCCGTCCCTCTTTCATCTTTCCCTGGAAATCTGCTGTTACCCGCAGGGATAAAAGCTCCAGTATCTCATTATTATAATCCTTTGCAGTTGCCTTAAATGCCTTTTTAATCGCCTCGGTGATCTTACTGAGACTGAATTCGGCAATCTCTCCGTCCCTCTTTACTACCTGGATCATAACATTAGCTCCTTTCAACTTCTCACACATAAGAAAATATACGACCCGCTCCCGGCTGGGAGCGAGCCATGGGATTATTATAACAGATTGCACCAAAAAACACAATATCTATGTCTGTATTTTTACAGATTACTAGATATTGTGTCTAAAAATACTGATAAATCAAGGGTTTCCGGAGACTGGGGGACGTATCATTTCCCCTTTATCAGACTTCCGAAAAGCTCGGCCGGAACATAGGCCTTTACAAGGATTCCCTCAGGGGTATATTCCTCCTCCAGAAGCTGGCCGTAGCGGCGTATGGTCTGGAGCTTTCCAGCCTGATCATAAGGATATACCTGCTCCAGGTAAACCCGGCGGCTGCGGATAATGGATCCAAGGATCTCCTCCAGCTGGGGCAGGCCGTAACCTGTCTTTGCTGAGATACGCACCTGGTAGTCGGCAGAAAAATCCCTTGGAAGCATCTGCCGCTCCTCCTCATTCAGCTTATCCCATTTGTTAAAGACCGTAACCACTGTCTTATCCTTAATATCCAGATCCCGGAGGGTCTCCCTTACTACATGGAGCTGCATATCCATCTGGGGACTGGAACAATCTGCCACCTGAAGGATAATGTCGCTGTAGCGGGCCTCCTCCAGGGTGCTCTTAAAAGCCTCGATCAGATGGTGGGGAAGCTTTCTGATAAAACCTACTGTATCCGTCAGAAGGATCTGCTGCCCGTCTGACAGCTGAAAGCTTCGGGTAGTGGGATCCAGGGTCGCAAAGAGCTTATCCTCTGCCAGAATCCCGGCTCCCGTAAGGCGGTTTAACAGGGTAGACTTTCCTGCATTGGTATAACCTACAATGGCTGCAGAAAGGGCCGCTGTCTTTTCCCTCTGCTGGCGTGTCACCTCTCTGTGGCGCTTTACATCCGCCAGTTCCTCCTTTAACTGCCCGATCCGCTGGTGGATCAGGCGGCGGTCTGTCTCCAGCTTCTTCTCACCAGGGCCTCTTGTGCCGATGCCGCCTCCCAGACGGGAAAGGGAATTTCTCATTCCCACCAACCGGGCCGCCCGGTACCTCAGCTGGGCCAGCTCTACCTGGATCTTGCCCTCTCTTGTATTGGCTCTGGCCGCAAATATATCCAGGATCACCATGGTACGGTCCATCACCTTAATATCAAGGGCCTCCTCCAAGTTGCGCAGCTGAGCAGGGGAAAGCTCGTCATCGCAGATCACTCCGGTGGCTCCCAGCTCCCACACCAGCTCCCTTACCTCGTCGATCTTTCCCTTTCCCAGATAGGTGCCGGGATGAACCTTCTCGCGGTTCTGGATCACCCTGCCTGCAGTCACTGCTCCGGCCGTCTCTGCCAGCTCCTCCAGTTCATCCAGAGAAGCCGGGGTATCGTCCTCATCGCTGGTGCTTACAACGATCAGTATTACTTTTTCCTGAATCTGTTCTAAATCATATAATTCTGCCATTCTTTTACCTTGTTTTCAAAAAATCAATCTCATGCTGGGCATCTTCGTCCGGGCCAAACACCTCAATATAGGTCTCAAACTGCTGGAGGGCCGAATCGTAGTCCTGAAGATATTCCGCTGCAACTGCCTTATTATAAGAAAGCTCCTTTAACAGCTCCCGGTCTCCCTGATTTTCCTCCCCTACGGCTGTAAGGGCCTGGGAAAGCCCGGCTCCGGAGCCTGCATTGTACTGAGTTGTCACTTGATCCCAACCCTTGTTAAACGAATCAAGAGCTCCTTCATAGTCCTCCTCAGCCATCTGGCATAAGCCCATCTGGTTATAAATCTCACCATTTACTGTTCCGTCCTTTAAAGCGTCCTCATAAAGGGACATGGCCTTTTCATACTGTTCCCCTGCCACACAGGCGCCTCCGGCTGTGGTAAGGGCCTCCTCATAGCCGGCTGTCCATTCTCCCGCCTTGTCCTTATTTTTGGCCTCTGTAAAAATGCTCACCGCCTGGTCTGCGTCTCCCTGCCTGCCGTAGCAGATGCTGCGCATATACTGGTAGGAAAGGTTCTCCGGCTCCATCTCAGCCAGAAGGTCATAGGTGTGGAGAGCCGCCTGATAATCTTTTAACATCAGCTCTGCCTCTGCCCTGTACTGGAGCACGTCCTCATTAAAGCTCTTGTCCTTTTCACCGGCGGCTTCCAGGGCCTGCTCAAAGGCTTCTATGGCCCCTGTATAATCTGCAGCCGCCAGTTTTTCCATGCCATCCTCTCTGAATCCCCTCTTTTTAGAGGAAGCAAGGGAACGCACCAGATTTACCGTTCCCGAAGCGATCAGGATCACCAAGATAATGCATACCGCCCAGAGAGCCAGAGCCCGGATCAGATGCTGCTGTCTCCTGCGCCGTCTTGCCGCCGGGCTTTTATAGGCACTGCTTCTTCTCTGGCCCTGAGAAATAGTCCGTCCCCTGTGAGCACTGCTTCTGCGGCCCGTCCCCAGGCCGCCCGATCTTCGGGTACTCATCTCTTCGCCTGTCCGGGGTCTGTGCTTCCGAAGCCGCCGTTTCTCGTTCCGTCGCAGGCATCGTCCACTGTAATCCCAAAGGGCAGGAAGATCCCCTGAGCAAAACCGGCGCCCTGAGCCAGCTCCACAGTCCTGTCCTCTCTGGTATCATTGGTCATCTTAATAAATATATGCCCCTCATTGTCAGAATAGAAGTAGTCGCTGTCAATAATCCCTACTGTATTATTTAACTGAAGCCTGAATTTAAAGCCCAGGCTGCTGCGTGGGAAGATCTGAAGCACCCAGCCGGCGTCCATCTCCGCCCGGATACCGGTGGGAATCTTAATCTCCTCCCCCGGCGCCAGCTTCACTGCCAGGGGTGTGAAAAAATCATAGCCTGCAGAGCCTGAGGTGGCTCTTTCCGGGAGGCGGATGCCGTCGTAAATGGCAGTCAGCTCCTCCCCGGACACAGGGCCGAAGGTATCGGTCCAGTCGCCCTGAAACTGCTCGTAGCTGACCTTATGGAATTTTGCAATTCTGTTCATTTTATATTCTCCTATTGTTATTCATTTTCTTTAAACAGACTCCAGTAAAACAGCCTGTCCTGTCATGAGGGAAGGCTGCACGTCGATGACTCTCTGGTTGGAACTTCCCTTCCAGTGCAGGTTGTTGTCTTTCAGGGCCACAATAAACTCCCCATCCACCACCACATCTACATTGCGGAGGAGGGGAAGCTCACAGATCTGCTCCCAGGTATAGCCGGTGTAAAGCCAGATAGTCTTATCAGGGAACCGGCGGCGGATTTCCTCCGCCAGGGCCGCGATCCCCTCCCGGTTCCGGGGATGAAGGGGATCCCCGCCGCTTAAGGTCACCCCTGAAATATAGTCTTTTTTAAGCTCGGCAAAAAGCTCCTCCTTTGCTGCCTCATCAAAAGGCAGCCCGCCCCGGATGTCCCAGGTCACCGGATTATGGCACTCCGGGCAGTTATGGCTGCAGCCCGCCACCCAGAGCACCACTCTCAGCCCCTCGCCGTTGAGCATATCGTCCTTGGTAATGTTATGATAACGCATGGTAAAATCTCCTCTCTAAGTCACCACATAAGTTTATCATAAAGCGGAGGATTTTGCCACTGAATATTTGAGAGCCCATTATTCCAGCAGCTTTTTCAGAAGCTGTTCCCGGTTGTTGATAAACAGCTCCGTAACCCGGTAGCTGTCTGTTTCCTCATAGGCACATTCATGGAGTCTGCCCTCATCAAAGGTAAGGATCCTGGCCCCCGGCGTGCCAAGGAGGATCGGGGAATGGGAAACAATGATAAACTGGGAGCCATTTTTAGCGCCTTCATATAGTTCGGCCAGAAGTGTCAGCTGCCGCTGAGGCGACAGCGCCGCCTCCGGCTCGTCCAGAAGATACAGCCCCTGACGCCCAAACTGCTTCTGAACAAGATCAAGAAAGCTCTCCCCATGAGATTTTTCATGGTATTTTTCCGAGGGGTGTCCTGCATCCGCATATTCCATTTCCTTTGTCGCTACATTATAAAAGCTCTCTGCCCTGAGAAAATACCCCCAGTGATTCCTTCTATAGCCCTTGGCAAGGGTTAAGGCCCTGCATAGTTCAGAATGAGAATCATAAGTAGAAAATGCATAATTTTTTGTTCCGCCCTCCGGATTAAATCCCGCCGCTATGGCAATGGCTTCCAGCAGAGTAGACTTTCCGCTTCCATTTTCACCTACAAAAAATGTAACCGGGCTGGTAAATTCCAGCTGCTGCAGGCCACGCAGTGCTTCTATTTTCCTTAAATAGCTGGATTCGCTGATTTTATCCCAGTTGATTGAAATTCGGTTGATGTATTGTGAGTTCATTCCCTCTCCTTTTCTGCCGCATTCATCAGGACTGGGCAGACAGATCCCAGACAATCCCTTCTACTATTATATTCAGTATATAGTAAATGTGAGTTTTATGAATGAAATTTTGCGCTCATTTTTCTTAACTTTTATATACCAAAACAGACCGTCCTGGCCCTGGAAAAACTGGCGAGTTATATAAGTTGCTTTCAGAATGTTTACAAATGCTTCTTTGCTATGATCAAGGGGCTGTGGTAAAATAAAAATACAATATAAGGGCAATTTCTTTTGCTGCCCATGACCAAGGATTCTTGCCTGTTTTCATAGAATAACAACAATTCAGAAGAAAGGCGGTGCGTAATATGTCAGCACTACAGAGCCAGGTAATCCAGTCGCTGAATGGATTGTCAGATGACAATTTGCAGTTCATACTTGATATGATACAAAAATTCATGAAACCCGTAAATACTGAAAACACTGTAGATAGCAAAACGAATATTCGAAAAATCGGTATCTTCGAGCATCACTCACAATTTTGTTATATCCAATCCAGAGAGTGTCAAACGATTTGTTGCTGCCATTGAAGAAGCAGAATATGACCGTACACCAAAGCGGACACTTCCCGGACGTCAGCTGACTGATTCCAACGAAATCTTAGCGCTTATGGCAAAAAGGAAAAAAGCAAATGTCTGAACAGTATTTCACCGTCAACATTCGGGCATATTTGGATAAAGACAAACCAATCTCTGTGAATGCTGCAAACATCAGCAAGACAATGGCAAAAAAATTAGCCAGAGTCAGTATTCTGGATGAAAACACAAGTTCCTATACCACTGCCGCATATTTAATTGCACAATTGGGGAAGAATTATTCACTCCCGCGTGAAAAGCGCATTGACGGTTCCGTACTTTTGGATTTTGCTCTGGAAACAATTAGTGAAATGAAATATTCCATTGGTGGTGTTATGGATTTCTGGAATGTGAAGACAATCAATTTCTGATGGATTTCTATACGCGCAACAAATTCAAATTGTTTGATGTACGTACTACAGTTCCGGCTCATAGAGAAGACCCGCACCAATTAAACCAGCTTCTCAAATTCATTTAAAATAAAAAGAAAATCCTATCAAAAGGTACTGCTTAATTCCCAAACAGGAAATCAAGCAGTACCTTATCTAAAAGAAGACTTCCCTAAACCTCATCAATCGCCTTCCCAATATCCCGTCTCATATATTTATTCTCAAACTCCACCCATTCCGTCGCCTTATAGGCATTGGCCCGGGCTTCTTTGAGGGTGGCGCCTTTGGCGGTGACGCCCAGGACACGGCCGCCGTTTGTGAGGATATTGCCTTCTGAGTCGAACCGGCTTCCTGCGTGGAAGACGTAGCAGCCTTCTTTGTCTTTGAACCGGTCCAGGCCTGTGATCTGAAAGCCTTTTTCGTAATGCTCCGGGTAGCCGTCTGAGGCAAGGACCACGCAGACGGCGGCATTGTCCTCAAATTCCAGATCGATCTGATCCAGGGTGCCGTCTACGCAGGCTTCAAATACGTCTACGATGTCATTTTTCATCCGGGGAAGGACTACCTGGGTTTCGGGATCGCCGAAACGGGCGTTGTATTCCAAAACCTTGGGGCCCTGGGGCGTAAGCATCAGGCCGAAGAAGATGATTCCCTTAAATTCCCGTCCCTCTGCCCTCATGGCGTCAACCGTAGCCTGGTAAATGTGCTCCCGGCAGAAGGCGTCGATCTCCTCTGTATAGAAGGGGCTTGGGGAAAATGTTCCCATACCGCCGGTGTTCAGTCCCCGATCTCCGTCCTTTGCCCGCTTGTGATCCTGGGCGGAGGTCATAATCCGGATGGTCTTTCCGTCTACAAAGGACAGGACAGACACCTCCCGTCCAGTCATAAATTCCTCCACCACGATCTTATCTCCGGCAGAGCCGAACTGCTTATCCAGCATCAGGGTGCGGACGCCCTCTCTGGCCTCCTCCCTTGTATTGCAGATCAGAACGCCCTTTCCAAGAGCCAGGCCGTCTGCCTTCAAAACTACAGGCACAGGGGCCGTCTCAAGATAAGCCAGAGCCTCCTCCGGTGAACTGAAGGTCTCATAAGCGGCTGTGGGAATGCCATATTTTTTCATCAGATCCTTGGAAAATGCCTTGGAGCCCTCCAGAATGGCCGCGCATTTTCTGGGGCCGAATACACGGAGCCCCTCTGCCTCCAGCACATCCACAAGGCCCGCTGCCAGCGGATCGTCAGGACCTACCACCACCAGGTCAAAGGCTTCTTTCTTAGCAAAGGAAGCCATTTTTTCAAACTCCATCACTCCGATGTCAACACACCGGGCAACCTCTGCGATTCCTGCATTACCGGGGGCGCAATACAGCTGGCTGACCCGTCTGCTCTGGGCTATTTTCCAGCAGATGGCGTGCTCTCTGCCTCCGCCGCCTACTACTAAAATCTTCATTCAAGTACCTCCTTGCTCAAAGGATCCCGTTGGCGATCATATCAATCGCCTTTGGAAGGATCTTCCATTCTGCTTCTTCCATCACCCGCTGCTGGAGCAGCTTCGGGGTATCTCCCGGAAGGACCTCCACCGCCTTCTGAAGGATAATAGGCCCGGAATCCACGCCCTCATCTACAAAATGCACCGTCGCCCCTGTTACCTTCACCCCTCTGGCCAGAGCCGCCTCATGGACCTTCAGCCCGTAGTAGCCTACGCCGCAGAAGGAGGGGATTAGGGAAGGATGGATATTGATGATCCGGTTTCTGTATCTCTCGATCATAGCCGGAGGAATGGTCACCAGGAAGCCTGCCAGCACAATAAGATCCAGATTATATTCTTCCAGGCCCTCTAACAGGGCGCAGTTAAAGGCCTCTCTTGTGTCAAACTGTTTCGGGGAAATGCACAGGGCCTTTATGCCATGGTTTCTGGCGCGCTCCAGGGCATAAGCCCCCTGGTTATTGCTGATGACCACCTCGACCTGGGCATTGGTGATGGTCCCCTGGTCAATAGCGTCTAAAATTGCCTGCAGATTGGTGCCGCCGCCGGACACCAGAACCCCTACTCTTAACATAAGGTCACACCCTTCTCGCCATTTTCCACAGAACCGATCACATATGGAATATCACCGGCTGCCCGGATAGCCTTCATGGTCCTTTCCACGTCAGCCGGATCCACTGCAACAATCATTCCAATGCCCATATTGTAAGTATTATACATCATATCCTCAGCAATATCGCCTTTCTCTGCCAGCATTTTGAAAATAGCCGGAACCTCATAGCTGTCCTTGCGGACAACGGCCCGGATCCCTTCCTTTAACATACGGGGAACATTTTCCTGGAAGCCGCCTCCTGTAATGTGGCTGCAGGCCTTAACGGTGATACCTGCATTTTTTATGCTCTTTAATGCCTTTACATAGATCCTGGTGGGAGCTAAAAGAGCTTCGCCCAGGGTTGTACCCAGCTCCTCATAGTAGGTATTGAGTCCCTCAGGAGTCAGCTCCTTTTCAAATACCTTCCGCACCAGAGAGAAGCCGTTGGAATGTACGCCGCTGGAAGCCATACCCACCAGCACGTCACCGGCCTTTAAATTCTCCCCTGTGATCATATCCTTTTTATCGCAGACACCCACTGCAAAGCCTGCCAGGTCATAATCCTCCTCCGGCATCAGTCCCGGATGCTCCGCTGTCTCACCGCCGATCAGGGCAGCCTCAGACTGAAGGCAGCCTTCTGCCACGCCCTTTACAATATCCGCGATCTTCTCGGGAACATTTTTACCGCAGGCAATGTAATCCAGGAAAAATAAAGGCTCGCCGCCGGCGCAGGCAATGTCATTGACACACATGGCCACCGCATCGATGCCGATGGTATCATGCTTATCCATAATGATCGCCAGCTTTACCTTGGTGCCGCAGCCATCCGTACCGGATAACAGCACCGGCTCCTCCATATCCTTGATCTTTGACAGGGAAAATGCCCCTGAAAAGCCTCCAAGGCCTCCCAGCACTTCTTCGCGCATGGTCTTTTTTACATGCTCCTTCATCAGCTCCACTGATTTGTATCCAGCTTCAATATCTACTCCGGCTTTCTTGTAATCCATGTTTCTACCTCCATTTTCCTGTCTTATTTCATCTGCTCCAGATAGGCCTCATAGCCAAGGGCATCCAGCTTCTCAGCTTTCTTTACCACGTCCTCCTTTAAGCCTTCCGAATATGCCTTCAGGCGGCCTAAAAGCTCTGCATCGGAGGTGGCCAGGATCTTTGCTGCCAGAATGCCAGCATTGGCTCCGCCGTTAATGGCAACGGTTGCCACCGGAATGCCGCTTGGCATCTGAACGATCGAGTACAGAGAATCCACACCGCCCAGGTCAGAGGTTCTCATCGGGATGCCAACCACCGGCATGGGGAAAATAGCCGCGCACATGCCAGGCAGGTGAGCTGCCTTTCCGGCTCCCGCGATGATCACCTTAAAGCCCTTGTCCTCTGCCGCCTTTGCCCACTGAAAAAATACATCCGGCTCCCTGTGAGCGGAAATGATCGTCATCTCATAATCAATCCCCAGCTTGTCCAGTATCTTCGCTGCCTGCGCCATCACCGGCATATCAGAGTCGCTGCCCATTACAATTCCTACTTTTGCCATCGTTCATTCTCCTTTTCTGTTGTGTGCTCTCGGAATCTCAGCCGCAAAGATGAGTGCAAGGGAGATTCCGAGAGTACACTTGTGCGTCGCGTTTATGGAATTCATAATCTGAGTAAATAATAATTATTAGTATTTCTAATAAATAAGTTTATATATCTTAATTCCACTTATAATTATAATACTCGGAAATGTGTATGGCGTCAATATAAATTTGCACGAAAATGTGAGTGCTGAAGATAGAATAAAAAACAGTATCATGCATCTGCCAGAAGAATTTTGGAAGGCCTATCCAATTGATGTACTGGTTCTTTTGATCCCTGTTTTTGTTGTATTTACAATAAACCATGTGGTTCAAACAATCAAAAACTCTATATTTTGAGAAAAAACCTCACATAAGATAAAATGAGGAAAAATCTCATTTCAAAGATTTTTCCTCATTTTTCCATTCTATTCCTCTGTCTCCAGCTCCCGGTTCAGCTCCTCTGTCCCTTCCAGTACAAACCGTCCCTGACGGATGATCTGGATCCTGGTTCCATCGGTTCTCACCGCCTCAATATCTCCCAGCTCTGAATATGGAATAGTAATATCCGTATGGGTGCTGAAATAGGCCTTGCTCATATGTTCCTTCCGCAGACTGGAGATCTCGTTGTCTCTGGCGATGATCTCCTTGCCGTCGGGATTGTATACCGCCGTATCCTCAGAAAAGCTGTAGCAGGTATCTCCTACCGCAAAGTGAGGTCCGGTCTTTTCTGCGATCAGAATGGGCAGGCGGCTTTCAATGCCGAACCTCCGGCCCATGGCGTAGGCCGCCGTATTGGTGCCGATTGCAAACTCCCCAAGGGGCAGCCAGCTGTGGCCCCGCATAATCACCTGCTTTACAAGCTCCCGGCCCTGACTTAAATCCGGATCTTCCTCAAAGTTTCTGCAGGAGAAATCTTTTACTTTTCCCCCGGCAAATTCCATTTTCAGATCTTTAAATTCATATTCTCCTACATACACGCTTTTTACATGGAGAAGGCCTTCTGTCCCTTCAAGGACGGGAGAGGTAAATACCTCACCCAGAGGGATATTTACATCGGAAACGCAGTTTTCAAAGTTGGTTTCCCTGGACGGATCTTGAAGGGTGTGGAGCATCACCTTTATATCGGTTTCGTTGCCCTCCCGTCCGGTTATATGAACCCAGGCCGCCTGATCCAGGGCGTCGATAATGGTCTGCTGGATCTTCTGGTAGGTACCGTAATCCAGGGTGTTGATCCGGATAGTCTCCTTAAAGATCTCCTCAAACTCAGGCCCGATCTCCGGCTTTGGAAAAGCAATGATGGTAAAGCTGGTCTCGTCTCCCGGCATATATTGGTTGATAATCTGCCTGGATTCATTGTTATAGGCCAGGGTCAGCTCCTCCTGATGGCGGTTTAAGGCCAGAGCCGTCTTTTTATTCACCGGCTCAAAGCCTGCCTCTCCAAAGGTTTCCACTACAGCCGGGCCGGCGCAGGCCCCTGCCAGCTCCTTCATCTCCTCATAGGCGGATCTTAAGACAGCCAGACGACGCTCCTTAAAGGCATTGCCCATATACAAGGCGCTGTCATAGCGGTGGTCATAATCATACTGGCGGTTAGGGGAGGTGCCAAAATACCCCCGCTTTCCGTTTGGCCTGCGGTTGATGGACTCTACAGCAGCCCGGTAAAAGACCGGCTTCAGTCCCATGCCTTCAAAATTTTCCACTGCCCGGCGGATCATTCGCTCGAAGCCAAGCTCATACTCCACCACCACCGTTTTCTTTTTTGACAGTTCCCGTCCCGTAACCTCAAAGCCTCTGCGGTAGCCCTCTGTATAGGTATCCGCCATTTTGTTCACAGTCTCCTGGGGAAGGGAGGCCATAAAGGAGGAAAGCTTCAGCTCCGTATCAGAAATGTATTCGCCGTACTGATACAGATACCTTACGTCTGTCAGATCCTCCTCCATAATAATATCCCTGGCGAAGGTCAGCTCCGGATCCAGTCCCTCCCGGATCCTCCAGGGAAGAAGGGTATCCGCATAGTCGCTGACATACCAGTACAGAGCATCCTTTAAAAGCTGCTCCTCCGGTTTATCCGCTCCCTCCTCCCAGGCCTGGACGAACAGGCTGTAGACCTCTAAAAAGAGCTCACCAAGAATGGTGATATGCTGCAGCCTCATCTCAAAGGCATAGACAATGCTGCCCCGAAGCTCTGTGTATAAAAATGAAAGCAGGGGGCCGCAGTCCTCTCCCAGAAGCCGTACCGCGGTATCGGGATTAGCAAAGCTGTCCCCGTAGGCCTCAGGGAGAATATCCTCATAAAGGCGGCGGTTTTCCTCCTGAAGCCCCGAAAGGCCCAGTCCTTCTCCCCTTGGATCCTCCTTGCGGCGCCTTACCAGCTCTCTGATCCGGCAGATAAAGGCCGCCGTCCTTTTAAAATAACTGCCGTAAGGCTCCTTCATTTCTTCGTTCTCCATGGCGCTTATCCGATCCATGGAAAGCTCAAAACGCTCCCTTACGGCATCATTTTCTTCCTTTAATCGTATTCTGTAATCCATGTGCTGCTGCAGTCCTCCTGTCTCTGTACTACCCGAATATGCCGGTAATGATGATCACTGCCCACACAATCAGAAGCACCATCCCAAATCCGGTGCCGATCCTGGCCAGTATGTAATTTTTCTCCTTTTCCCGGAAGGATAACAGGCCGTACCAGAGGGAAACCAGGGAAGCTGCCAGGCTTGAAAAGCCATAAGCTCCTGTGTTCATCCCCCCGTTTCCGGCCTGCGACACAGACAGATAGATGCTCATGACAGCCAGGCCAAGGGACAAAAGCCCAAAGCCCAGGCAGGCATAGCTGTGTTTCGCAAAGGGATTCCTCAGATAGGAAACCTTATCTCCTACATGCTTCAATCTCTGCACCTCCTCTGCCTGTAACGCACCCTCAGCCGCTGGACGATCCGGTAAAGGATAAATCCCAGGGCCGCCCCCAGGGTATTGAGGATCATATCGTCCACATCAAAGCTCCCTACCCTCATAACCAGCTGCAGCGTCTCCAGCATCAGGCTGAAGATAAAACCAAATGAAACTGTATTGTACCATTTCCTGCTGCGGCGGCTGATGATCGGAAGGATGAAGCCAAAGGGTGCGAAAGCGGCTACATTTCCTACCACATTGATCATAAAAAAGCCGAAGCCTAAAATGTGGTAGTAACAGAAATTCCGGAGAATCTCCTTAAAGGGGACCAGGTTGTAGGCATAGTCCCGGTCCGCGTCCAGACGTCCGAAGCTCTCCGAAAAAAACATAAAATAGGCCAGAAGGCACAGGTACAGAATAAACAGCACCCATCCCAGCTTCTGACGCCTTGTTGTATTTCTAATCATCTGCTGCCCCGCTTACTAAAACTCGATTTCCGATTTGCGTTTCAACAGCAGTGCCCCGTTTACAATGGAAATGATCCCGGCAGTCAGCCCGGCCACAGCCATAATAATCCCGATGGCGATGCAGCCTGCGCCGGTGTTTTTCATTGTCTTATATACTCTCTCCATATTCATCGCCCTTTCTTGCAGGCCGCCCCTTTTAAGAGGCGGCCTCAGCTGATCCTGTCTGCTTCTTACTGCTTTGCGCCGTACTGCTCATAGTATGCGTCAATGGCCGCCTTAATGGTGTCATCGATCACAACCCGTCCGCCGCACTCTCTGTTGTACAGGTGCTCCGTTACGTCCGCCATGGATACAATGGCCGCGGTTGGGAAGCCGTAAAGCTCCTTGATCTCGTCCAGGGCGCTCTTTTCCCCCTTGCCCCGCTCCATGCGGTTTAAGGATACAATGAGCCCCTTGATCTCTACATTGCCCTGGGCCTTAAGAATAGGAAAAGTCTCCTCAATGGACTTCCCAGAGGTAGTCACATCCTCAATAATCATCACCCGGTCGCCGTCCTTGATGGGGCTTCCAAGAAGAATGCCTGTATCGCCGTGGTCCTTTACCTCCTTGCGGTTGGAGCAGTAGCGGATGTCCTTTCCGTACAGCTCGCTGATGGCCATGGTGGTAGCCACGCTTAAGGGGATTCCTTTGTAGGCCGGGCCAAAGAGCACGTCAAAATCCAGGCCGAAATTGTCATGGATGGCCTTTGCGTAATACTCGCCCAGCTTTCTTAACTGGGTACCGGTTACATAGCTTCCCGCATTCATAAAGAAGGGGGACTTCCGTCCGCTCTTTAAGGTGAAATCACCAAATTTTAATACATTGCTCTCTACCATGAATTCAATAAATTCCTGCTTATAGCTTTCCATATCTGAACCTCTCTTATTCCTGTATCTTTCTGTTATCTGACTGCACCGATCAGGCTGCGTATATCCTGGATCCCATGCTTCTCCATATAGACCCGGATGCCGTCTACGGTCTCCACAGTGGCATAGGGGTTGTGGAAATTAGCGGTGCCGATGGCTACGGCGCTGGCTCCTGCCAGGATAAATTCCAGGGCATCCTCCGCATTCTGGATGCCGCCCATGCCGATGATGGGCACCTTTACTGCCTGGGCTGCCTGGTATACCATACGGACAGCCACCGGCTTGATGGCAGGGCCGGAAAGCCCTCCTGTTTTATTTGCCAGGGCAAAGGTGCGGCGGTTGATGTCAATCTTCATGCCTGTAAGGGTATTGATCAGGGAAATGGCATCGGCGCCTCCTGCCTCTGCCGCCTTTGCCATCACTGTAATATCCGTTACATTGGGACTCAGCTTCATGATCACCGGCTGTTTTGCATGGGCCTTCACTGCCTTTGTAATGGCCTCCACTGCTTTTGGATCCTGGCCGAAGGCAATGCCGCCCTCCTTTACGTTAGGGCAGGAAATATTGATCTCCAGCATATCCACCGGCTCATCTCCCAGACGCTCTACCACGTCAATATAATCCTCTGTGGTCTTTCCGCATACATTTACAATGATCTTCGTATCAAACTGCTTAAGGAAGGGGATGTCCCTTTTTGCGAATACGTCGATACCGGGATTCTGCAGGCCGATAGCGTTGATCATACCGCCGTAGGTTTCCGCGATCCTTGGAACCGGATTGCCGGGCCAGGGCACATTGGCCACGCCCTTGGTGACAACGGCTCCCAGCCGGTTCAGATCCACAAACTCACTGTATTCCATGCCGGAGCCAAAGGTCCCTGACGCCTCCATCACCGGATTTTTAAACTCCACACCGGCGATTGTTACACTCATATTCATCTGTGAATCCTCCTGTTAAAGTTCAATGTCATCTGCCAGGAACACAGGGCCGTCCTTGCAGATCCGCTTATTGTTTACCTGAGAATGATGATCCTTCTCCTTTGACTGGCACACGCAGGCCAGACAGGCGCCGATGCCGCAGGCCATCTTTTCCTCTAAGGACAGCCAGCAGGGGATGCCGGCCTCTGCCGCGTATGCCTTTAAGGCCCGGAGCATGGGGGTGGGGCCGCAGGCAAAGATCACGTCTGCCTGAAGGCCCTGTTCCCGGATGGCATCCAGTACATTCCCTTTGGTTCCCGCGCTTCCGTCCTCGGTGGCCGCATATACGTCGCCGCAGGGCTCAAATTCATCTTTTAAAAACATCTGGCTGTCACGGTAGCCAAGAATCGCCTGCACCCTGCCTTTTCCTTCTGCGTGAAGAGCCTTCGCAAGCTCTAACATAGGCGGGATGCCGATGCCTCCGCCGATTAAAAATGCCTTCTGGCCTGATTTTAAAGCATCCAGTGGGAAGCCATTTCCAAGGGGGCCTAAAACGTCAATAGAATCTCCCGGCTGGAGGACGGAAAACTCCCTGGTTCCGGCTCCTGCGATCCTGTATACCAGACGAAGCTCTCCCTTTTCCCGGTCAATGCCGCAAAGGCTGATGGGCCTTGGAAGGAGCTTTGCCCCGTCCTTTGAATAGAGGGACACAAACTGCCCTGGGACTGCCTGCTCTGCGATCTGGGGCGCGTGGATCCGAAGATCATATATCTCTGCTGACAGGGCCTTCTGATCTGTGACCTCTGCCGTCATCTTTAACTTTGCCATGTGTATTCTCCGTTCTTACAGTACGCTGTTAATGTCTGCTGTCATGTCGATCACTGCCTGTCTGGAGGCCTCTGCAAAATGCTCTGCCCCAAACTTCGCGTATTTCTCCTGTCTGTAGGCGGCGATGATGCCCCTGGAGGAATTCACTACCGCGCCGAGACCGTCCTCATTGAAGCAGTGCTTTAAGTCTTCTGCTGTCCCGCCCTGAGCACCGTAGCCCGGCACCAGGAAGTAGGTGTTTGGCATCAGCTTTCTTAAAATACGGCTCATCTCCGGATAGGTGGCTCCTACTACGGCGCCTACATTGCTGTACTCACCGTCCATGGAAGCCTGACCCCACTCAACCACCTTCTCAGCTACCCACTCATAGAGAGGACGCCCGTCGATCAGGCGGTCCTGGAACTCGCCGCTGGAGGGGTTGGAGGTCTTTACCAAAACGAACAGACCTTTATCTTCTTTATTACACTCCTCTACAAAGGGCTTTACACCGTCAGTGCCAAGGTATGGGTTTACGGTAAGGAAATCGGTGTTAAAGCCGCTGTAAGAGTTGTTCCCTACCTTTACACGGCCCAGATGGCCGGTGGCGTATGCAGCAGAGGTAGAGCCAATGTCGCCTCTCTTGGCGTCTCCAATGACGATGAGGCCCTTCTCATGGCAGTAATCCACCGTTTTTTTGTATACCATCAGACCCTCGATGCCAAACTGCTCGTACATGGCAATCTGAGGCTTCACAGAGGGGATCAAGTCGTATGTATGGTCAATGATCTCCTTATTGAACTGCCAGATGGCGTCTGCCGCTCCCTCCAGGGTCTCTCCAAAGGTCTCAAAGGACTTTTTAACAATATGCTCCGGTACATAAGAAAGCATAGGATCCAGACCTACGCAGATGGGAGCTTTTGTTTTCTTTATTTTTTCGATCAGCTGGCTTATCATGTTGATCATCCTCCTTAAAATGTGTTTTTATACAAAGCCGCATGTACAGGGCCTGTGAACTCTTTCCCATTCTATCATATAAAAATACTTGTTTCAACCGCAAAAAGCCAAAAGCCGCCAGGAACGGCGGCTCTTACAGCGTGTTTAAACAGGATCAGATCACCCTCTTCTCCTTCCATTTCCCCGTGAGATACCACATAAAGGAAATGATATAGTTGGCGGCCCAGCCCATGGGGACGGCGTACCAGATGGTGCAACTGCATAAGTGCAACATAGAAGTGTTAAGTACAAGTTCTATATAATCTGGTGTGCCAGACACCAGATTTTACAGAACTTAGAAATTCCAATGTATTTCAATCGGGACATTTCTTGTCCCTGGAATCCGTTTTCCTACTAATATATAATCAATTAGAGTTTCAACGGTTTCTCTGTCTAAATGTTCAAGATTTGTGTATTGCTCAATGAGCTGGCGGCGATTATCGCCTGTCTGGATTTTTCTCTCAATTACATCAAGCTGTTTTTGCGTTTCAATCACCAGCTTTTCAAGCCGTTCTCTGTCATTTGTGAAGTCTTTTGACAAATTCAGGAAATCATTTTCGGAAAGAATCCCTTTTACTTTATCAAGATAAAGTTCTCTGATTACCTTTGCGTCTTCTTCAATCTTTTTTTGATAAGTAGCAAGTTGTGTTTCTAAAGCAGTTTTTTTCTCCTTTACGTTGGAGTGAAATTCCACGTTCTGTTCCAATTCATCTTTATCAAGATATTCTTGTGATAACTTGTTCAGTTCAGAAATAACTGCCTGCTCCAACTTCTTCACAGAAATAAATGAGCCTATGCAAGCGTCCTTTGCAACATGGCGATTTGAACATTGTAAATAATGTCTTCCATCTGTCTGTTTATTAGAACGCATGGTATAGCCACAGTTCATGCAGCGAGCTTTTCTGGCAAACAGCCCTATGGTTCCTACTGTAAATGGTTTTGCTTTTTCAGCTACCATAGATTGTACTCTATCCCAAAGTTCACGGTCAATAATCGGTTCGTGTGTTCCCTCTACTCTGTACCATTCCTCTTTAGGTCTGGGCTTATTTTGTTTTGTCTTATACGAAACACTGCCGTATTTTCCTTGAACCATATTTCCGATATAAATTTCATTTGTCAGCATATCGGAAATAGCAAAATATTTCCATAAGGTACTATTTTTTCTGGTAGGCTGCTTATAGCGTAAACCATGAAGCCGTTTATATTCCGTAGGGTTTGGAATCCCACGGTCATTCAGCATACGGGCAATCGCTGTTTTGCCATATCCCTGTGAAAATAAAGTAAAAACTTCTCTGACAACAGCAGCAGCTTCTTCATCAATAATCAGGTGTCCCTTTTGCTCGGGGTCTTTTTTATAACCATAAAGAGCAAATGCACCAATATGAAATCCATTCTTCCGGCGGTCAGTCAATACGCTGCGGATGTTTTCTGACATATCCTCTAAATACCACTCATTAACCAGACCATTGATTTGTCTTGATTTTTTATTTCCTTTATTAGCGGTATCTGCATTATCTACAATACTGATAAAACGAATCCCCCAAATAGGAAACAATCCATGTATGTATTTTTCCACTAACTCTAACTCTCTGGTAAATCTGGATTGTGTTTTACAGAGGATAATATCAAATTTTCGGTGTTCAGCGTCATTTAACAGCTTGTTAAATTCTGGTCTTCGTCTATCTGAACCAGTATAATCGTCATCACTGTATATATTGTAGACTTCCCAGCCTTGTTCCAATACATATTGAATCAGCATGGATTTTTGATTTTGAATACTGTTACTATCATCAGTTTCATGTTGTTTGTTTCTATCTTCTTCTGATAAGCGGCAATAAATAGCAACTTTTGACTTTGTGTTCATCATATTTTATCTCCCTTAAAGAGAAGATAAAACAAACATTCCACCTACACTTATTATACCGTGTTGAGAAATGTTTGTCTATCATTTTACAGGTAATACCTGCCCTTTGGATTTTTCTAATTGATTGATGAGTTCTATCCATTTCTGATTGAACTCTTTTTTTAATGCCGACTTATCTTCACACTTAAATACATTTTTGCAGGAAATTTCTGCTTCTTTTGGCATAATTCCACCTCACAGTCTTTACTATGTTTACAGACTATGCAAAAATGCTTGTTCATTATGAAAGAATCATCCTTAGCAAACCGAACAGCTTCCGCTAAAGCTCATGGGAATCTCACCCCTGCATGGTTCTCATCCAGCCGTACCCTT
>URNT01000006.1 GCA_900549235.1 uncultured Clostridium sp.
GCCCCAATCATTATCATAGAAGATCTTAATTACAGACTTTTCTTCACACGCTCGACAACGAAAAAACCCGTCGGGGAACGGGTTTTTTCAGGAGAAGGTATTTTGTTTCTTATGGGGTGTAGCAAAAACTATATAATGTATTGGGGGGTTACGTCTATTATAATAGCACAGGTATGAAAAAAAGTGTGCACAAACTTTTATTTTTGAGAAATTTATTTTTATGCATTTTTTCCAGATGACTCCCGTTTTTCCTGCCATTCGATAAATTCTGGAATAGGAAGGGGCTTTGAATACACATAGCCCTGGACCAGGCTGCAGCCGATCTCTCTTAAAAATTCCACCTGTGCCTCCTCCTCGATTCCCTCTGCCACCGTCTCGATCCCCAGCCGTCCCGCCAGGGATACCACAGCCTCGATAACCTCCTTCTGCCGCCGGTTTCTGTTCACAAAGAAACTGCGGTCCAGCTTGATCACATCAATGTCAAAGGCGGTGAGAAGCCCCAGTGAGGAGTAGCCTGTGCCAAAATCATCCATAGAACAGAGGAATCCGGCCTTATGCATCTCGCGGATAGCCTCCTTCATCTCCCCAATATCCATAAATACAGACTCTGTCAGCTCCAGCTCGATCAGGGAAGGCGGCACCTGATACCGTTCCTGTATCTCGATAAAGGGCTTTAAAAATCCCTCTTTTCTCAGGTGGTGGCGGGAAAGGTTCACTGATACGGGAAATACCTCCCTTCCTCCGTCCATCCACTCCCTTAAAAAGGCGCAGATCCGTTCAAACACATACAGATCCAGCTGGCAGATCACGCCGCTGCGCTCAAAGGCAGGAATAAATTCTGAGGGGCAGATCATCCCCTGGCCAGGCCGCTCCCAGCGGATCAGAGCCTCGGCTCCTCCGGTCCTTCCGTCCCTTACGCGCACCTTTGGCTGAAGATATACCTGAAATTCCTCCCCTTCTATGGCAGGCTCCAACATATCATGAAGGACCTTCTCTCTCTGAAGCTGCTGCATAAGACTGTCATCATAGAAAAAGATCCGATCCGCCTTCCCTTCCTCCCGGTACTTGCAGGCCAGATTGGCCCGGTCCTGCATGATGGTCATCTCCTGATCCGCCTCCCGGATGGGGTAGATTCCCGCAGCCATGGAGATACTGCAGACCGTATCTCCCTCCCGGTAAGTCCGGACCTGCTCTATCATATTCTCCAGGCGGATCCGCACCCGTTTTTCCTCACATTCCTTAAGAAGGAGGTAAAAATGATCCGCTTCCCCTCTGGCAGCCAGCTCCTCCGGCCCCAGACAGGCCTTAAGCCCCCGGAGCACATGGGTCAGAACCCGGTCTCCCAGGGCGCTTCCGTAGCTTTCATTGATCACCTTGAAATTTTTAATGTTCACCGCCCCCAGCACAAAGCTGTCCGGACCTGCCCTTTTTAACCGCTCCCCGCATTCCAGCCGGAAGCGGAGCATGTTGCCGTCTCCTGTAACCGGATCCGTAAATGCCATATGCTCCAGCCTGGACTGATTCTTTTTCCAGGTGTGAATCATCATGATCGTTACTACGGCAAAGAGACCCAGAACCAGGATAATGGCTTTAAAGGTTTCTACAAACAGCGGGCTGATACTGAGAGAAATAATATCCGACGGGATCATGGAAAGAAGGAGCCAGCCATTGGTTCCTATGGAAATACATGAAAGAAAATATCCCTCTCCGCCGATCTCCACAGAAATCTGGCCATTCCTTTTATTCTGAATATTGTTCTCAAGCTGATGCTTCAGTTCCTGATTCTCAGGCTGCTGCAGATAGGTTTCCAGCTCCTCGTAGATCTCCGTACTCTCACTGGATATGACAATACAACCGCTCATATCCACCACGCAGGAATTCCCCGTCCCGCCAAAGGCATCGCTTTTTACCAAATCCTGCATATACTCCTTACTGCGGACTCCTACCATCACTCCTATGATGCGCTTATCCTCCCGGATGGGGATCGTATAGATGATCTCTTCCTCGTCATACTCGTGGGGGCCCTTGATCCCCTCAAGAGCCATCTGGAACCCTTCTGTACCGGAAATATCCCTCTCGGTCCCGTCGCTGAAATGAACCATTCCCTCAAGATCGGCGATCCCCAGCTGCTTAAAGTTTAAAGGACCCTTTTTTCTGTTTAAAAACTCATCTACCCGGTCCCTTCTGATACGGATCACGCTGTCGCATAAGGACTCCAGCTGCTCTGCAGTCATCTCCATCCTGAGCCTGACCTCTCCTGCGATCAGCTCCGTGGTGTCCATGACATAATTGCCGGCCACCCGTCCGGTCTCCTTCTGCAGATTGCGTATGTTTACGGTCATGATGCCTACCACCACCAGAATCGCTGCCAACAGACAGACAGCAAACCCCTGTACCGGCAGTCCCTTTGAATATGTATGCTCCTTCATCCTTTCAACTTCCCCCTGCTGTTTTATCCATTTTTATCGATTATACGTTTTTTTTGCCCAATGGGCAAGTAAAGAATTTACAAAAAAAAGCGGCCTCCTTCATCCTTTCGATGAAAGAAACCGCTCAGTTCCTGGCTTTATGCCTTCCTGGAAGCCTCCTGGCTGATGCCTGCGAATTTCTGGGAAAAATACCAGATAATGTCTTTTCTTGTAATAATGCCGATAAAGCACTTCTGATCATCCAATACCGGCACAAAATTCTGGTTCAGCGCCTTCCCGATCAGATCCTCCATATCCGAGTCCGCCTTCACCGGGCGGTTGTCGCACCGGCGGCTGATGGCCGTCACCGGGATCCGCTCCGCGTCCTTAAGGCTCAGGTTATATTGATTCTTGATCCCCCACAAAAGATCCCCCTCTGTCAGCGTGCCTACATAGCGTCCTGTCCTGCTGATGATGGGTACCGCTGCATACTTGTGATGCTCCATTTTCTCCAGCGCCTGCCGGATGGTGTCATCCTCGCTTATGTATGCCACTTCGCTTTTCGGAGTCAGGAAAAACAAAATGTTCATAATCTCGCTCCTTATTCCATAGTCATTGTTTATATTTTAGATCAGCACTCTGAACCAAATATGAACAATTTCATAAAAAATTGTGAAATTTCTTAAGAAGCAGCAAAAACTTCCGACAGTATTATATCCAATACCTTAATAAATTCCCGTTTCACCATGGCTGCTGTCTCAACTACCTCCTTGTGATCCAGAGGCTGATCCAGGATCCCTGCCGCCATATTGGTAATGCAGGAAATACCGATCACCGGAATACCGCTGTGGGAGCACACGATGGCCTCAGGAACGGTGGACATACCCACGGCATCTGCCCCCAGGATCCCCGCCATACGCACCTCTGCCGGTGTCTCATAGGACGGACCGGAGAACATCATATATACGCCCTCCTTAAGCTCCACCCCTGCTCTTGGGGCCGCTTCCATCAATTTCTTTCTCAGGCTGCTGCTGTATACATTGCTCATATCCGGGAAACGGGGCCCGAACTCCTCCAGATTGTCCCCAACCAGCGGATGGCTGCCTGAATAATTGATATGATCCCGGATCACCATCAGGGTTCCCGGCTTAAATCCCCGGTTTACGCCGCCGGCCGCATTGGTAAGAATCATCTTCTCTACTCCTAACTGCTTCATGATCCGCACCGGAAGAGTGATCTGCCTCTGGCTGTAGCCCTCGTAAAAATGAACCCGGCCCTGCATGGCGATCACCCGTTTTCCCATCAGCGTCCCCATCACAAACTGCCCCGCGTGTCCCTGTACGGTGGATACCGGAAAGCCCGGAAGCTCCGAGTAAGGAATCACCACTGCGTCCTGAATCCGGTCCGCGTAATCTCCCAGGCCGCTGCCAAGGATCAGGCCTATCTCCGGCACAAAGGAGGTTTTCTCCCGGATGGCTGCCACACAGGCTTTTATCATCTCCATATCTTTCATATTCTGTCTCCTTTTTTCGTATTTTAAGGCTGTCTTAATCATACCATACCAGAACGTGTTTAAGCAAACTGAAAATGCCGGCAGGTACTTTCCCGCCGGCATTTTCCTACTCCATATAATCCAGGGGATCCAGTGCTTCTCCCTGATGGCGTAATTCAAAGTATACGTTGACTCCTTCCACCGAATAATACTTGGTGGGCTCTGACACATAGCCAAGGACCTGGCCTGCCGTCAGGTACTCGCCCTGTACGGCTGTTACCTCCTTAAGCTGTCCGCAGGTAACCGTATAATCGTTGCCCAGATCCAGGACCACGAAACTGCCGATTTCCTCACTGGTGCCTGTTTCCAGTACCCTGGCGTTGGCCGGAGCCTCAACCGGGGTGCTGACCTCGGACTGGATCACCAGGCCGGGATTGCACTTGTACTGGTCCAGGGTGGGGAAATAGATAGTCTGATCCATGCTGTAATCCAGGAGCACATTGCCCCTTACAGGCCAGGCAAGGGTGCTGGTATCAGCAAAATCAAGAACCAGCGCCTGGGCCGCGTCTTTTCCTGCCCCTGCCTCTGCCGCCAGGTCATTGCCCTGGTTTGGGTTGTTCTCTGCCACCTGAACAGGGGCCTTGGCCTCGTCTTCAGGCTTTTTCGCGGCGTCTGAGGCGCCTGCCACCTGCAGCTCATCTTCTTCCTGGGCAATCAGCTCAGGGTTCGGCATTTCAAGGTACGGATTTTCCTCCGCTCCCTTTCCTCTTTGTACGGTAACGACTCCTGCTGCGGCTACGATAGTCAGCAGGCCTAGCACTAGCATGACAAGAAACAGCTTGTCCTTGAACATTTGATTCACTTTCTCTTTCACGTTTATCACCTCGGTACTATTGTTGCCAGACCGGCGGTGATTATTCAGAAATGACAGTGATATTTTTATAAAAATATCCAAGGATGTCCTCTGCGCTCCAACCCTCCTTTGCTTTTTCGTTCGCTGTAAACTGGCTCATGCCGTAACCGTGTCCCACCCCCCTTGAAACAGCCCGTATGCCTCCTTCCCAGGGCTCTAATACAAAGCAGGAGGAGGGAAGGCCCAGAGCATAGCGCAGCTCGTCCCCGGTATAGGAAAAGCCTCCGATCTGAAGCTCCTCTACATACCCGGCCTCATCCCTAGCCCCAATCTGCACTGTTTTTAAAATGCCCTCCGCCTGAACCTTTCTTTCCTCCCCCTCCGGTGAAGAAATGGAATTGACAGCCTGGGCCAGCTCCGCCTCTGAAAATACCTCCAGCTGCATAAAATCCTCTGCTTCCATATCCTTCGGGCAGTCCGCCCCCAAAAGGTAAGGATGGGCACTGTCTCCTGTCCTTGTCATACCCGCCGAAGCGCGGCAGAACATGGGGTCTATATACGCCCCCTCATAGATTATAACCTCCCCTCTTGTCTCCTTTACCGCCTGCTCCAGCTTCTCATAATATTCCGGAAAAATGCTGGTGCCCCACAGTTTCTTTAACTGGTCCGCGTCTGCCAGATCCATATCCAAGGCAGATTCTGCTATCTCACTGCTGTCTCCCGCCGCCTCCATCTGGCGGCATATGTAGGTCCGAGCAATGATGGCCTGTGCCTTTAATGCCTCCGGCTCATATTCCACCGGGATCTGCCTTGCCAGAACGCCGGGAAGAAATTCTTCCATATCCATATAAGAAGCGTCCTCCCCCCGGTCCAGAAGAATCCTGCGGCTTCCTGAAGGCTCTTTTTTCTGTTCATACCGCAGCTCCTCCCCGTGAACGCTTCCCGTCCAGGCAAGAGTGCCTGCGTAGGGGATCAAAAGTCCCATAATGGCCGCCCACCATATCCGTTTTCCCAAATGCCTGCTTGCCTCCTTTCTGAGAAAAATATATGTACAGGCTTCGGCATTTATGCCATGGATTTTCTGATAAGCCCCAAAAAACCGCCCCATAGGGCGGTTTCCAAGCAATGTCCGGTTATGGCGTGATGCCGTAAAGGGCGGCATATTTTTCCTTAAGATAATCTACATAATAATATGGATCAAAGTCCTCTCCCGTCAGTTCCCTTATGATCTGGCGGCTGGTCTTTTCCTTTCCGTACTGGTGGATGTGCTCCCGGAGGTAACGGCAGATTTCCGAAAGCTTCCCGGCACGCAGAAGGCCCTCGAAATCCATTTCCTTCTTCATATGAAAATAGATCTGGGCAGCGAAGGCGCTTCCAAGGGCATAGGATGGGAAATATCCGAAGGAGCCCTGGGCCCAGTGGATGTCCTGAAGGACGCCCTCTGCCGGATGCTCCGGGCGTACCCCTAAGTATTCCTCGTATTTGTCTGCCCAGAGCTTTGGAAGCTGTGAAACCTCCAGCTCCCCATCTATCAGAAGGCGCTCGATCTCATAGCGGATCAGCACATGAAGGCTGTAGCTCAGCTCATCTGCCTCGGTGCGGATGAGCCCCGGCTCTGCCCGGTTGATGGCACTTACAAACTGCTCCAGAGAAACTGCTTTAAGCTCCTCCGGAAACATCGCCTGAATCTTTTCATAAATGGGCTCCCAGAAGGCGGGGCTGCGGCCGATAATATTTTCAAAGAACCGGGACTGTGACTCGTGCATGGCCATACTGGCTCCCTGGCCGACAAAGGTAAGGGTCAGATCATCCCGGATCCCAAGCTCATAGATCCCGTGTCCTGCCTCGTGGATCACAGAAAACAGGGAGCTGTCCACCCGATCTGTATAATGGGTGGTGATCCGCACATCTCGGTTGTGAAGATTCGTAGTAAAGGGGTGGGCGCTGACAGCCAGCACTCCTTTCCCGAAATCAAAGCCCACATAGGAAGCCAGAAACCTGGCTAACTCCTCCTGCTTTTTCTCGCTGTAAGCCCCGGAAAGAAAATCATTCTCCGGCTGATGCCCATCTTCCATCACCCGTTTTAAAAAGGGCGCCAGCTCCCTGCGGATCACATCAAAAAAGGCGTCCAGATCCTCTGCGGTAAAATCCGGCTCAAATTCCTGAAGCATCACGTCATAAAGGCCCATCCCATCAGCTCTCAGGGCCGCGAAGCGCTTCTTAAAGCGGATGATCTCCCTAAGCACTGGAGCAAAGGCTTCAAAATCCCGGTTCCTTTTTGCCGCGGACCAGGCAGAAGCGGAACGGGACGTAAGGGCCGCAAAGGCTTCGTATTCCTCTTTTGGCACTGAGCGGATCCTGGCAATCTCCTCCTTAAGCTCTCTGACATTTGCCGCCTGGGCCATGGTCAGTTTCTCCTTACTGCAGCCCTCTAAGGCCTCCCACAGCGCCGGGTCTGTGATGATCTGGAAATATTCTCCTGACAGCTTCCCCACCATACGTGAGGTCAGCTCTGCGGCCGCCTCCGGTGCCAGGGTCTCATTGTCCCACTCAAAGAGGGTCATGGCGGTGTGGAGGGCCATGGCTCTGTCTGTATATTCTTTTACGGTATCGTATGCTCTGCTCACAGTATCATCCTTTCTGAACATCTGGTTTTTTTCTATTGTATCCCGGATCTGGAAAATATACAATGGAATTTAAAAAGACGCCCCGACAGTCCGGAACGTCTCCTTTTAAAACCTTTGTTAAAAATATTTCCTGCTTCCCCAAAGATTACTTTTCTTCAGATCCAGATATTCATTGTACGCCTTTTCCAGTATCTGCTTTTCATTTGAAAACTTCAGCAGATGGTAGGCCTCATAGAATTTGTAATAGCCTGAATCCAGAAAGTATTCTTCCCGCTGTGGTTTGCTGTAATAGCTGTCAGCCATCATAAGATACCAGTGTACATCCTTCTCCACCACATCCTGAGGGGTGCTGAATGAATATTGGCTCTTGCCGATGTACTTGATGATGGACGCACTGACGCCGGTCTCCTCCTTCACTTCCCTGAGAGCCGTCTCCTTGTACTCCTCGCCAGCTTCTACTGTTCCCTTGGGCAGTACCCAGCCTTCATACTTGTTCTTGTAATTTTTATAAAGAACCAGGATCTTACCCCGAAAAATAACCACACCGCCGCAGCTCGTTGCTTCAATCATTGCAATCCCTCCTGGTGTTGGTGTGTATCCCGATCATGTAATTTACATAATCACAACTGATCTTAGTATACAACTTTTAGAAGGGATATGCAAGGATTATCTGATTTTTGGAAACACTTGTCTCTATGGGAGGCTACTGATTCATCCCCATAAATACCTTTTCCGCCGTAATCGGGAGCTCACGGATCCGTACACCTACCGCATTATACACCGCGTTTGCGATGGCCGGTGAAGGGGTGTTGATAACGATCTCACCGATGGATTTTGCTCCGAAGGGGCCGGTGGGCTCGTAGCTGGACTCAAATTCCACCTGTACGGTGCCGATGTCCAGACGGCTTGGCACCTTGTACTGCATGAAGGAGTTTTCATACATCTGACCCCTGGCGGAATAGGTTATATCCTCGTACAGGGCCATACCGATTCCCTGGGCCAGTCCGCCCTCTGTCTGGACTCTTGCCAGGTTTTCATTTAACGGGGTTCCGCAGTCAACAGCTGCCGCAAAGCGCAGAAGCTTAACCGCGCCGGTTTCCTTATCTACCTCTACCTCTGCAGCTCCTGCCATAAACGGAGGCGGGGATACCGGTGAGGTATGGGCCTCTGTTGCCTGGAGGGCGTCCTCACTGGCACACATCACCCGGTTTCCGATGTCCTTTATGGAAATCTCCTTTACGGAGCCGTCAGCCTCCGTCTTTAAGCAGCGGACCACCTTTCCGTCAAATTCCAGCTCCTCCTCCTGGCACTCTAAATACTGGGCAGCCTTTTTAAGGATCTTTCCCTTTAAAGTCTCACAGGTTTTTACAACTGCCATACCGGTCAGATAAGCGGTACTGGAGGCGTAGGAGCCTGAATCATAGGGGGAAATATCCGTATCCGCTCCGTATACCACTATATCCTCCATCTCGCAGCCAAGGCACTCGGCAGCGATCTGGGACAAGGTAGTATCACAGCCGGTTCCCATGTCGGCGGCTCCGAGAATCAGGCTGTAGAAGCCGTCATCATTCACCTTTATGGTGGCACTTGCCACGTCCACTCCGGCAATGGCAGAACCCTGCATGGCCATGGCAAGGCCTACGGCACGCACCTTTCCATTTCCCATGTCCTTTCTGGGATAAATGTCATCCCAGCCGATCATCTCCTTTACTCGGGCCACACAGCGGTCCAGAGCGCAGCTGTTGGCCCGCTCCCCATAGTAGGCCGGCATAAGATTTCCTTCTTTTACCATATTGATCTCACGAAGCTTTAAGGGATCCATACCGATCTCTGCCGCCAGCTCGCTGATGGCAGATTCCACCGCAAAGATACCCTGGGTGGCGCCGTAGCCCCGGTAGGCTCCTGCCGCCATCTGGTTGGTGTATACAACATCATAGGCAAAACGGAAGGCCTTTGGAGTGCCGTAGAGAGGGATGGACTTATGGCCGGACAGGCCTACTGTAGTAGGGCCGTGTTCGCCGTAAGCTCCTGTATTTGACAGAGTATATACATCCATGGCCTTTAAGATGCCCTGCTCATCACAGCCCACCTTGACCCTGACCTCCATCTCGTGACGGGGTGAGGAGGCGATCTGGGATTCGTAGCGGCTGTAGATGATCTTAGCCGGCTTTCCGGTCTTCATCGTAATGATAGCCGGATACACCTCTGCCACAACGGTCTGCTTGGCGCCGAAGCCGCCGCCGATCCTTGGCTTGATAACACGGATCTTTGATTTAGGCACATCCAGGGCGTGAGCCAGGATCCGGCGCACATGGAAGGCAACCTGGGTGGAGGCCACAATATTCAGACGGCCATATGCATCCATATAGGTAAAGGCCCGAAAGGTCTCCATCATGGCCTGCTGGTTGGCCTTTGTATGGTATACCCGCTCGATCACATGGCTGCACTCAGAAAATGCCTCCTCCAGATCTCCATGAGTCTCACAGCCACAGGCGCAAAGGTTTCTGCTGTTGTCCGCCCCTACATCGCAGAGGGCCTTCCAGCTTTCCTCCGGATGCACCAGGATGCTGCTGTCCTTTGCCTTGTGGAAATCAAGCACCGGCTCCAGAACCTGATATTTTACACGGATCAGCCGCATGGCATGATCTACGGCCGCTTCTGTCTGGCCGGCTACAATAGCCACTGCATCTCCCACAAAACGGAGGCGCTGATCCAGGATCAGACGGTCATAAGGACTTGGCTCCGGATAGGTCTGCCCCGCCATGGTAAAGCGCTTTTGGGGAACATCCTTCCAGGTAAGGATACACTCGATCCCGGGTGTCTTTTCAGCCACACTGCAGTCAATATCCGTAATCAGGGCATGAGCGTGAGGGCTTCTTAATACCTTTACGATCAGGCAGTCCTTCAGAGCCAGGTCATCTGTAAAAACCGGCTTTCCTGTTACCAGGGCCTTGGCGTCCTTCTTAATCAGTGGGGCACCTACTACACGGAGCTTTTCTCTTGTCTGTTCCATTATTCCCTGCCTCCTTCCCCTTTGTATTCCAGATATTTCTTCACGGCCCGAAGCTGAGACATATATCCGCTGCAGCGGCAGAGATTGCCGGAAAGATATTCCTTGATCTCCTCCTCATCCGGATTCTTCAGTTCCTTTGCCATGGCAAGTACATTCATGATAAATCCAGGGCTGCAGAAGCCGCACTGCTCCCCGCCTTCTCCTGCCAGGAACATACCGAACTCCTCTGCCTCCTTCTGAAGGCCCTCCAGAGTGGTTACATGACGGCCGTCTGCCCGGACAGCCAGAGTGGAGCAGGAAAGCACCGGCTTCTCGTCCAGCCATACGGTACACAGGCCGCAGTTGGCTGTCTCACAGCCTCTTTTTACACTGTAGCAACCCAGTTCGCGCACCAGATCCAGAAGAAGGGTATCCGGTGAAACCTCTGCCTGTACATTTTTTCCATTTAAACGAAAGCTGATATTCATGCCCGGTTCACACTCCTTCCTGTAAGACGCTCCATCAGACGGCGTGTATATACAGCGGCCAGCTGACGGCGGTAGGCAGCGCTTCCTCTCAGGTTGCTGCCGTAGGTAAAGGAATCCGCAGCCTCCTCTGCCATCTCCTTTAATGTGGCAAAATCATCCTCCATAATGCGTACCGCCCGGGCCTTGGCCGGTCTCGCGCCGATGGCTACGGTCCATTCATTTCCAAGACGTGACACGCAGCAGGCCAGAAGCGGGAAATCCGTCTGGGAGTTGCGCTGGCTGGCATAGGCTGCCTTCCGCCCGTCCTTCTTTATAATAATACGCACCAGAATATCCCTGTCATCCCTGCGGACCGGTCTGGCCGCGAACTCAGACAGAGACATCACCCCTCCGTGGTACAGCTCCACGTAGCTGTCCAGTGCAAGCATACAGGTAAGAATATCAGAAAATCCGAAGCGTCCGAAAATACTGCCTCCTACCGTTGCGCAGTTGCGCATCTGCACACCTACGATATGTCTGGTACATTCCTTAAAAATGCCGTTGAAATACTGATTCAATCCCTCATGCAGTTCCAGCTGGCGCAGGGAGCACATACAGCCGATGGAAAATCCGTCTGCTGTCTCCTCGATCCCATCCAGTCCCAGGCCGGAAAGGTCTACAATGGTACGCTTAGTGATATTCGTCATCTTCAGCCACACCATACCGCCTACAACCAGGGTACTGCGCTTCTGGCAGAGCTCATAGGCCTCTGACAGACTGTCTACCTTTACATAGTCCGCTGCTCGAAACATGTAGCTACTCCTTTCGTAAATCGCAAAATCATCCTTTATCCTTTTGTGCACACCTGAAAACACAGGTAAAAGCAGGGAGATTATAACATGAATTTCCCATGTTTTCTATATATGGCGTTATTCTTTTGTGAGATAAACATCAAAGAGCTTCCGGCCGATGGGAGCCGCCTCCTTCCCCCCGCTGCCCGCCTCCTCCACGACCACAGTCACCACGATTTCAGGGGACTGGGCAGGGGCGAAGCCGGTAAACCAGGCATGGGTCTCCTTTCCGGTCTCAAATTCAGCAGAACCAGTTTTGGCGGCTGAGGTGTAGGGGGCGTCGCGGAGAGCCGAGCCGGTGCCCACTGTCACCACAGACTCCATGAGCTCCGTAAGCTTTCCTGCCTCCTCTGCTGTCATCAGACTGCCGTAGGCGGAGGGCAGAAAGCTTTCGATCTCCTCTCCTGCGGCGCTTACCACCGAATCCAGAAGATAGGGCTTCATCAGTGTACCTCCGTTGGCAACAGCGGCTGTAATAAGTGCATTGTGCAGAGGCGTAACCTGAGTCACTCCCTGGCCGATGGAGGTCTGAAGGATCTCCCAGGTATCAGCTCCCGGCTCCATCTTATAGGAGCTCTGCCTATAGGGAAAGCCGCTGATAGGCAGCGGCCGGTTAAAGAGAAGGTCCTCAGCCGTCCTCTTAAAGGCCGCCAGATCCATCTGAAGTCCCAGGCTGGCAAAGGCCCCATTGCAGGAATTGGCAAAGGCCAGGCCGAAATCCTGGCTTCCATGAGCTGTAGAATGAAAGCACCGGATCCTGTAGTCACCATTTTCATAAATGCCGTCACAGTCAAACTGGTAATTCATATAGTCGGTTGGATGCTCTCTGATATAAGCCAGGGCCGTCACCAGCTTAAAGGTGGAGCCGGGAGGATAAAGCCCTTGGGCCGCCCGGTTTAAGAGAGGCGCCTCTGTGTTACCGGAGGCGTTTAAAGCATCCCAGTTTATAAGAAGAGTATTAGGATCATAGCCCGGCTTTGACACCATGGCAAGGATCTTTCCTGTATCGGGCTCCAGGGCAACCACCGCCCCTTTTCTGTCCCCCAGAGCCTCCCAGGCCGCCTGCTGGAGAACCGGGTCAAGGGTGGTGATCACATCATCCCCCTGATTCTTCTTCCCTGCCAGCTCATTTCCCACCTGCTCCGCCAGATTTACATGAGAGCTTAAAAGGTAGAAATTTGCCAGGGACTCGATCCCCGTCTTTCCCTTTGCCATATAGCCCACCACATGGTCAAATACACTTTCGTAAGGATAGACCCGGACCTCATTTCCCTCCGAATCCAACCTGGTCTCTGCCAGTACGGAACCATCCGAGGCCAGGATCCGCCCTCTTACAATCCGGTCTGAAAAGGTATCAAGCCTTGCGTTATAGGGATTGTTGATCACCGTATCCTTTTTTACTGTAAGAAAATATCCCATATAGACCGCCAGAGCCAGAAACAGCCCTACAAAACCGTAGGTGACCCACAGGATATTCCGGTTGGTTTTTGGCTGCTTATTCTTTGCCATCAGCCGGCCCTCCTTTCATCCTCATCATTGCGCTTAATGATATAAATCCCCTGTATCACGCCGAACAAGATAAAGGTACTGAAAATGGAGCTTCCTCCATAGCTGACAAAGGGCAGAGTCACACCGGTGGAGGGGATGAATTTGGTCACGCCGCCTACCGTCAGGAATACCTGGACAATGTACTGGATCCCCAGGCCGAAGGCAATAAGCTTATAAAACATGGCCTGCATTTCTGCCGCGATCATCATAAACTGGATAAAACAGCCAAGACAGATCATAAGGAGGCAGATGGCAAAGATCCCTCCCAGTTCCTCTGCAATGGCAGAAAAGATAAAGTCCTTCTCCACCACAGGTATCTTCCCCGGAAGCCCCTGGCACAGCCCCAGACCAAACCACCCTCCGGTGCCAATGGAAAACAGAGACTGGGTGATCTGATAGCCCGTATTGTCAATATCCGCCCAAGGATCCCGCCAGGCCTCTACCCTGCGGCGCACATGGTCAAACAGCTGCCAGGACAGCATCCCCGCTCCCGTTCCAAGGGCAAGGCCGCTGCCCAGGTAGAACCAGTTCCCCGTAGCGATAAACAGCAAAAACACATAGGATATGAAAAAAATCAGCGCGCTTCCCAGATCTTTTGAAAAAACCAGCACCAGCACATGGGCCGCCGCCACCGCTGTGGTGACGCACACCGATTTAAAATCCACATTCTGATAGAACATGGAGGCGGCAAACAGCACGAAGGTGATCTTCACAAACTCCGAGGGCTGTACGGAGATACCCGCCAGTGTAAATGAAAGCTGGGCTCCGAAGCTTTCATTCCCCCCGATCCATACCAGCACAAGGGCCAGAAGCCCTGCGCCTGCGTAGATCCACTGGAGCTTATAAAGCTGCCAGAACCGCTCCATAATCCAGGGGATCAGCCAGCATATGAGAGCTGAGGCCACTACAATCCCAAATTGCCGCAGAGCCTTGTCCAGCCCCTTTGACAGAGACAGGCGGGTCAGCATGATAAAGCCCACACAGAGGAGCATACTGGAATTATTTACCAGAAGCCGGGACACATTGGGGTATAAAAAACGGTACAGATAAATATAGCACAGGAAAAATACCACCTGAGCCCCGTAAAAGGCCAGAAGCATATTTTGAAGCTCCCTATCCTCTGTCTTAAGGCACAGCACCACATAGGCCAGGAAATGAATGGCAAACATGGCCCGGTTCTGCCTGGCGCAGACCTTGTCCTTCCGCTCCTGATCCTGAAAGGAAAAGAAACGGAAATTGGCATAGGTATAAACTGCCATCAGAAGGATCATCAGATATTTGGATGTCTCTACGATAAGATTAACCATAGGCGTCACTCCACTCCGCGTTTAAAATGTCCTCTTGTAAAGGCTCTGACAGAGCCCTCCTCCCCTTCCGGCTCCTCTCCATTTACAAATACCCGGCCATATGCCTTCAGAACCTGCCTTACCTCATCATCTGTCTCTACTGTAAAGGACAGCCTGAGTCTGCCTGCCCCCAGTCCTGCTGCCTCGGAGGCATTTCCTAAAAGTGAAACAGGCACCGGGTTAAAAATGGTATTATAGCAGAAGGCACAGCGGTTCTTCACCGGAAGCCTTGCCCCAGTCCGGTCCTTAAGAACCAGGGTGCCCCGTTTTCCTGTGCATCCTTTGACTGTCCGCGTGATGCACTGGGCTGATACCATCATAGGAGCATGGCCGTATACAATAAGCTCGCTTCCCATCCCTTCCTGGCTGCAGGCCTTCACAACGGGAACCAGTTCTCTGCTGTTAAGCTCCCATGGCATGGTCACCACAACCGCCCCGGTCTCCTTAAGCACCGAGACGGTCCGGCTGTTCCAGGCATAAACGGAAGCGTCCAGGATCACCGGCAGCTGTGCCAATGGCCCTTCCTGCTGTCTCAGCCATTCTATCTCCTCCAGTGTCCGTACCAGAAAGCCGTCAAAGGCCGCTTTTTCCAGCTTTTCCTTGTTTTTCTTAAAATATTTCATAGCGTGGGTGCGGAAGATCTGGGGCAGCATAAGCCAGCACTGCTTTCCTGCCCTGCGGCAGGACTGTACCGTCTGCCCCCAGGACTCAGGGCCGAAGCCCTCTGCGTCTATATAGATCCCTGCGACGCCCTCTGACTCCAGCGCCGGCTTAAGCTGGGCTTCCTCCTCAAGAGCCGCCCAAAGACGTCTGTCTCCTTCCAATCCGGAAGAAATGATCTCAGAGCAGGTACCTGCCGCTATATTCTCCAGTTCCGCCTTCTCTCCCTCCGGCTCAGGACGCCGGAAAGGCTTTAGAAGTTCCTCATACAGAGCGTCAAAGGCATTCCTTCTCAATTCATTCAGCGCCTGCACAGGCAGGAAGCCCTGCCCCTTCACCTCTACGGACAGCTTCTCTAAAGTAAAGGGTGTGCCTCCTGTCTTTTTCAGCTGCTTTTCCACCTTCTCGGCCGTCATGGGCTGGTTCTGGGCGCTCTGAACCACCTGTCCTTCTACAAAGACCTCTGCTCCCCTGCAGCGAAGCCGGAGACTGACCGGTTCTCCCTCCGCGCACAGGGCCCATCCCTCTGCCTTCTCCTTCAGCTCTGCCTCCACATAGGTCTGATCCAGATAGTCAAACAGCTCCTGGTTCCCCTGGCGGAATTCCGGCTTTTCCTTGATGGCGATCATATCCCTGCCATTGTGCTGTGTGTAATATCCAGAGGTAAAGCCGCCCCGGTCAAACAGCTCCAGAAGCTGCTTCCTGTCCTCCGGCTCTACATAATAGCCCTCCCGCCCCCAGGAAAGATACCGATCCACATATTTGCGGTAAATGCTCACCACCCCGCCCGTATAACGGGGACTCTTCATCCGTCCCTCGATTTTCAGGGAATACACCCCGGCCTCCACAATATCCGGCAGTATATCCAGGGTGCAAAGATCCTTAAGGCTCAGCACATAGCTGGAGGAGCCCTGCTTTGAGTCTCCTCCTTTGTCAAGGACCGTATAGGGAAGCCTGCATGGCTGGGCACAGCGTCCCCGGTTGCCGCTCCGGCCGCCAATCAGGCTGCTCATCAGACACTGGCCGGAATAGCAGTAGCAGAGGGCTCCATGGACAAAGCTCTCGATCTCCACTCCCACCTCATCCCGGATCCGGCGGATCTCCTCTAAGGAAAGCTCTCTGGCTGTCACCACACGGCTGCAGCCCATATCCCGGAGGAGCTCTGCCCCGTATAGGCTGGTAATAGTCATCTGGGTGCTGCCGTGAAGCTCCATCCCCGGAAAATGCTCCTTCATAAAGGAAAGAGCCCCCAGATCCTGGACGATCACGCCGTCAAGCCCTCTGCGGTAGTAGGGAAGCATATAATCATAAAGCTCCTTCAGCTCCCTTTCCTTAAACAGCGTGTTCACCGTCATATACAGCCTGCACCCATGAAGATGCACATAATCAATGGCCTCCAACAGCCGGTCCTGGTCCGGATTATCCGCATAGGCCCTTGCCCCGAACCTGGTTCCTCCCATATACACTGCGTCTGCCCCGGCTGCAACAGCCGCCTTCATACTCTCAAAGGAACCAGCAGGCGCCAGAAGCTCAATCCTCTTTTTTTCCATTCCTTCCGCCTTTCTCTTGATCATTTCTTTGCTGAAAGAAAAGATGTCTCATATACCCGGATCATACTGGTATGAGACATCCCCCTTATATCAACTCATCTTATCTGCGTCCGCCTCTGTGGGAGCCGGCCTTTTTTGCCGCCTGAAGCGCCCTTTTCGCAAGTTCTTCATCGGTTACGGCAGTCTGCCTCAAAGCAGCCTTCTGCTCCTCCAAAGCGGCCTGCCGGCCTAATGAAGGGGCCGGGGCCTCTAAGGGCGCTTCCTCTGCCTGTAAAGAAGCGGCCGCCGGCCCGGACTCTGCCTCAATGGCTGGCTCTGCCGTCTCCTCTGTAAGACTGGCCTCTGGCTCAGAGACCGCCTCCTGCACCCCCTCAGACTCTGCCACTGCCCCTTCGCCTGCAAAGCCGGCTGCCGCTGCCTGGCGCACTGCCTGCTCACGGCCTGCTTCTGCCTCTGCCGCCTGACGTTTGGCCGCCTTAAGTGAAGCCTCCAGCCGCGCGTTGGTACGGATCAGCTGCTCCAGCTGCTTCTGATTCTCCTCCAGCTCCTTTAAAACCGTCTCCAGCTTGATCTGGGTGCTGACCAGCTCGTGCTTCAGGCTGTAAGTGTCCTTTTCCATGGCATCCCTCTGCCGCTCCATCTCGTCAGCCCGCTCCACTGCCTTAAAGTAGTCATCTGCCATATTCAGCTCTACCATGGCCATCTGATAGTCTGCGCTCTGCTTTGTAAAGCCCGGCAGGCGGCGCATGGCCGTGTTTTTTTCATTTACATAGCTGGCTGTTTTCTGAAGGTAGCCCTCATCCTCCATACCGCCTAGAGTATATATCTTTCCGTCAATCAAAACCTGTGTATAATTCTTTGAATCCATATCCATCTCCTGCTCTTTTCCATCTTCCATCAGGTCACTCAGACCTCACGTTACCTGGACATTATAGCATATTTCAGCTGGTCTGTACATGGAACTTTTCCTGTCAGCCGCCCATGGAAAGTCCCAGATGCCGGTAGGCCGCCTCTGTAGCCATCCGTCCTCTCGGCGTCCGGTTAATCAGCCCGTTCATCAGAAGATAGGGCTCATATACTTCCTCCAATGTACCGGAATCCTCTCCCAGGGCCGCCGCCAGGGTATCAAGCCCCACCGGCCCGCCGGAGAATTTCTCTATAATCATAAGAAGGATATTCCTGTCGTTCTGATCCAGCCCCAGCTTATCCACATCCATAATATCCAGGGCAAAATCCGTCACCTCTCTGGTAATGACCCCGTCATATTTTACCTGGGCAAAATCCCGCACCCGCTTAAGAAGCCGGTTAGCAAGCCTGGGGGTTCCCCTGGAGCGCCTCGCAAGCTCCAGGGCGCCGGAGCTTTCGATCTCTACCCCCAGCACCCGGGAGGAATGGAAGATAATCTTTCTTAACTCCTCTGGCGTATAAAACTCCAATCTCTGCACCACACCAAACCGGTCCCTTAAGGGGGCGGTAAGAAGCCCTGCCCTGGTGGTAGCCCCTACCAGAGTAAAATGAGGCAGCTCTAGGCGAATCGATCTGGCGGTAGAGTCCTTCCCCAGCATAATGTCAATGGCAAAATCCTCCATAGCCGGATAAAGGACCTCCTCCACCTGCCGGTTGAGACGGTGGATCTCATCTACAAAAAGCACGTCTCCTTCCTGGAGATTGTTAAGGATCGCCGCCATCTCTCCCGGCTTTTCGATAGCAGGGCCGCTGGTAACCTTCATGTTGGTTCCCATCTCATTGGCTATGATCCCGGCCAGAGTGGTCTTTCCAAGACCTGGAGGGCCGTAAAACAATACATGATCCAGCGCCTCCCCTCTGTTTTTTGCCGCCTCAATATAGACCTTTAAGGTGGACTTCAGCTTTTCCTGGCCTACATAGTCACTGAGGCTCTGGGGACGGAGGGTAGTCTCAATCCGCACATCCTCCTCTGTCGCCTCTGTTGTTATCATTCTCCGCTCCATACGCACCTCGCCATATTATAACGTATTATAAGAAGGAAAGGTGCTTTAAGGATGCCCTGAGAATATCCTCCGCACTCATGTCCTCTGTTACCTCTGTTTTCTTAACCGCCCTCGCCGCCTCGGCGCTGCTGTAGCCAAGAGCCACCAAAGCCTGCACTGCCTCGCTGGCCGCGGCTGCCATACCGGCTCCTGCCTGCGCCGCTCCCGGCGCCTCGAAGGCGCCTGAGGTCATATTCTCGAGAAGCTCCTCCGCCGATACCTTATCCTTCAGATCCAGTATGATCCTCTGGGCGGTCTTGGTCCCTACTCCCGGCGCCCTGGAAATCGCCTTAGCATCCCCGCTTATAACAGCCAGACGCAGCTCATCCGGCCGCAGCACAGAAAGAATCCCCAGTGCTGCCTTCGGCCCGATGCCGTTCACCCCGATCAGCTGCCTGAACATCTCACGGTCCTGCCTGTGAAGGAAGCCGTACAGGGTCATGGCGTCCTCCCTTACCTGAAAATGGGTGTACACCGTCACCTGGCTTCCCAGAGGCGGAAGGGCCTCCAGTACAGAAAGGGGTACATGGATCCCAAGACCCAGGCTTCCTGCCTCCACTACGATCATATCCTCTTCAACCGCCATAAGCGGCCCTTTTACATACGAAATCATCCTCTATCCTGTTCCTTTTACTCGTTATCAGGCTTCCATCATAGCATACCCGGAAAGCCATTGCAAGAGGTCAGAAGCAAATAATCGAACAAATATTCGATTTTCTTCTTGCAATCTGATCCGTTTTGCGCTACACTGTTACCATCACCTCAAAAAGGAGCTGCCTATGATCACCATCAAGCATCCGATTGACTTTCCCCTGTCCTATCCCCTTGAGCGGATCGCTCCCTTAAGGGATCTGCTTTTTTTTGATATAGAGACCACCGGCTTTTCCGGCGATACCTCCCAGCTTTATCTCATCGGCTGTGTCTACCATGACGGCTTTGGATGGAAGCTGATCCAGTGGTTTGCCGACAGCCGCCAGGCAGAAGCCAGCCTCCTGGAAGCCTTTTTTACCTTTCTGGAGCGCTTTAAGGTGCTGATCCACTTTAACGGGGACGGCTTTGACATTCCCTATCTTCAGAAGTGCTGCCGCCGCCTGGGTCTTGACTTCTCCTTTGACTCGGTCCTGAGCCTGGATATTTATAAAAAGCTGCGTCCTTACCGCAGCTTCCTGGGCCTTGAAAGCATGAAGCAGAAGGCTGTGGAGACCTTCCTGGGCATCCGCAGAGAGGACAGGTACACCGGGGGCCAGCTGATCGAGGTATACCATGAGTACCTTCTGACCCGGGATCCCCGCCTTCAGGAGCTTCTGCTCCTGCACAACGCGGACGATTTAAAGGGTATGCCCTCCATCCTGCCTATCCTGAGCTACAGCGATATGCTGGAATCCCCCTTTGAGCTTACAGACTGCCAGCTTTTATCCTGTGAGGACGAAAACGGACGGCAGCCCTTCCTCTCTCTGGAGTGGCAGAGCCCCTGTACCATCCCCGTCCCCCTGGAGCACAGCCTTTCCCCGGTCAGCCTGGAGCTCCATCAGAACCGGCTCTCCGCCGCTATAAGCCTTTATGAAGGGGAGCTTAAGTATTTCTACCCGGATTATAAGGATTATTATTACCTCCCCTTCGAGGATACTGCTGTCCACAAAAGCGTAGGAGAATATGTGGACCGGTCCGCACGAAAAAAAGCCACGGCGAAAACCTGTTATACCAGGAAATCCGGGCTTTTTATTCCTCAGTTTGCTCCTCTGTGGGAACCGGCCCTGCGTGAGGACTACAAGGCCGCTCTCAGCTATGCTGTTTATGATCCTTCTCTTTTAGAGGATCCCGTCAGTGCCCGCGCCTATGCCTCCCAGCTCCTTGACTTTGTGCGGCAGGCTCCAGGCGGCAGGATACAGAACAGTCCGTATAAATCTGGGTCGTAGACATATCCGAGTGGCCCAGCATGGTCTGCACCGCATGGATATCCGCCCCGCTTCCCAGCAAATGGGCGGCAAAGGAATGGCGCAGGGTATAGGGCGTTATATCAGCCTGGATCCCTGCCAGTTCCCCATAGTGCTTTAACAGCTTCCAGAACCCTTGACGGCTCATGGCCTTCCCGCTGCAGTTGGTAAAAAGCCACTCCGAGTCCTCTCCCTTTAAGAGAGGGGTTCGTCCCCTGTCCAGATACCGGGTCAGCGCCTGTCTGGCAGTCTTTCCAAAGGGGATCATCCGCTCCTTCCCCCCCTCACTGCAGGTGATGTATCCCACCTGCATATTCAGATCAGACATTTTAAGCCCCGTCAGCTCCGAGACACGGATCCCGGTAGCATAAAGAAGCTCCAGCATGGCTTTATCTCGAAGCCCCTTGGCATTGCCTGTATAAGGCTGGGCCAGAAGGGCATTGACCTCATTGACGCTCAAGATCACCGGCACCCGTTTTTCAATCCTTGGAGCCCGGATCAGCTCTGACGGGTCCTTGTGGATCCTTCCCTCCCGGAGAAGGTATCCAAAAAACGCCTTCATGGCAGCCAGCTCCCTGGATATGGTAGAAGCAGCCTTTCCTTCCTTTTCCATAAAAAGCAGGAAGGAATTGAGGCTTGTCCTGGTAACCTTTTCCGCCTCCGTGATCCCCTCCTTCTCCAGAAATGACGCAAGCTGTGTCAGATCCCTGCGATAGGAGATCTCTGTATTTTTTGTCACCCGTTTCACATCACGCATGTAACCCATAAAAAGTGCAATATCTGATGTCATAGCTTAATACCCCTATACACATTTTCATAGTCTGGGTAAAAATCCCAGTATGGCATATCGGTTAATATTATAGCGAGATTCAGCCATAAAATCAAATACATTTTCCCACTTTACTTTCATTTTTAAGGTTTTTTCCACAAAGCAGTGACACATCAGAACCCTTTTTCCCTCAGATCCGATACCAGGCGGACGTAAAACTCCACTGGATCGAAGCCCTTATAGTCCTCCCGCTTCAGATCGATCATATCCCCATGGGAGATCCCTCTGTGATACCGGTTAGTGACGATCCCCAGATCCTTTCCCCATCTGGCGGACTCCGGCGTTACAAGCCCGTCGTTTGGCCCATCCACCATGCGGATGATGAGATAAGGGATCCAGAGCAGTGGATCACTGAGGCAATCCTTCATAAGGGAGGCGCAGCTCTGATAATAGACACCGGGGGTATCCTGTACCCTTTCATTAAACTGATGGCTGTACTGGGTAGAAAACTGCCGTGTTGCAGTATAAAAATCAGGATGAGAGTCCCCCATCTTCCGAAAAAACCAGTCAAAATAGCGGGCCACAGCACGGTACAGCCAGTCCGGCAGACGGCAGGCATGATCTACAAAGCGGCAGCCTCTGTGAGGGGTGCATATGGTGGTCAGGGAAGCCACCTGCTCCGCCGCTCCCAGAACACTGATAGCATAACGGGAATCCAGACCACCCTTTGAATGGGCGATGATATTTACCTTCTCGCAGCCTGTTTCCTCACAGATCTCCTGGATCTTTTTACATATATCCACCGCATTGTCAGCGGCTGTGCCAAAGGCCTCCTGATGGCCGTAATACACTCTGGCCCCAAACCGGGTCAGTTCCCTGGGGATCCTGCCCCAGTAGTTAAAATACCGCAGGTCCCGGAATCCTACACCATGGACCATAAGCAGGGGATAACGGGTCCGGCACAGGTCTGACTCCGCCCGGATCATCCGCACCGAGGCCCTGCAGCACTCAAAATCATATTCCTCATGCACCATACGGGCCGCATACAGAAGCACCAGCAGATTGACCAGAGGGATCCACATGGCAAGGAACATAAGGAGCCGGGTTTTCAGACGGAGCCGCCTGGAAGTGAAAAAGATACGGAGAATCCCGTTCCATAAAAGAATAAAAAGCATGGCCCAGCCGTAAAGATAGCTGAACAAAGAAATTTTGTCTAAGGAAACGGCTCCTCCTGTAGCCCAGATAACTCCAAGAAGGGCCTGGACGGCAAAGCCGTACAGAGCCGCATAGATCAGGCTCCTGCCTCCCTCCATCACTGTAACCCGCCAGGAGGCAAAAGGCCCCTTCCTTACCGGCAGGATATTGTAAGCCATCCATATAAGCCACACCAGAGCAAAAAGGGGCAGAAGCGCCACCAGCCTTGCTGCTCCCAGAGCTTCCATTTTATTCCAGATCTCACTGGCGATCCATGGGATGTTAACGGCAATCGGTATATAAACAGCCAGCGCCGCCCGCTTTATCAGACGCATCCTGTATTCCTCCTCCGCTTAAAATGTCCCCATCCAGACCTCAATCCAGGCTCCAATCCCGGTTCCTGCAAGAAGCATAAGACCTGCAAGGACATGGACCTTCTTCTCTCTCTGCTCTGCCCACCGGGCCAGAACAGCCCATACTGCCCCGTAGATAAGCCCCTGGGGAAGCACTGAGCCCAGAAACATCGGAAGTCCCAAAAGCCCTTTTCTGGCAGTAAGCACAGACAGCGCCGCCCCCAGGCACAGCCCCACCCCACAGGTAAAGGCTCCAAACAGAGCCCTGCTGCAGATCGTAAGCCCGGCCAGCCACCCGGCACAGACCTCCGCCGCCCTCTGGCGGAACACCCGGAAAAATGCCTCCGCCCAGGCGCCGTTTCCTTCCTGAAAAAACGGCTGTCCCGCTGCTCCCAGGATCCCTCCCATCACCAGACTATCTCCAAAGGCCAGAACGGCTGCCGTCCCCCCCAGGATCCCCAGAAGAAAGCAAAACAGCAGCCAGTCCTGATATGTAAAGCCAGCCCTCCAGGGGCCGGGGAACCGGTTCCTCATAGCCCGGCCTCCTTGTTTGCCACTTGAGACAATCTATGAATCAAAGGAAGGGTTTATTACTGGCCAGCCCCACCGTTCATCTCATCTGCCTTATCGACAGAACGGTACTTTCTGGCGTAGGCCATGATGGCCGCAATGGTCTTGCCGTCCGTGATCCTTCCGCTGTAGATCAGCTCCTCCAGATCCTCCAGCCTCCAGGGCTCCACCTCAATAACCTCGTCCTCATCCAGATGCTGTTTGGATGGGATCAGGTTATGAGCCACAAAAATGTCAATGGCCTCATCACAGAATGCCACTGTGGTATTCAGGCTCATCAGGTACTCCAGCTTCTCGGTCCGAAAGCCTGTCTCCTCCTCCAGCTCACGATAGGCGCACTCCTCCTTGGGCTCATCCGGCGCATCCAGCTTCCCCGCCGGAATCTCCAGCGTATAGCGGTCCAGGGCATTGCGGTACTGGCGCACCATAAAGATCCTGCCGTCTGATGCTACAGGAAGGACGGCTGCCGCCCCGTCATGGTGGATATAATCCCAGCGGGCCTCATGGCCGTTTGCAAGAACTGTATCCTCATAGATTTTTAAAATGTTCCCCTGATATTTTAACTGCCGGTCCAGACGGATCACTGGTGCTGTCTCCTGTTTTTTCTCCATTGTGAATACCCCGCTTTCATTTAAAATATACTTTTAACATATTTATTTCATTTTCTGGCTCTTTTCATAGCAGGCATCCGCCGCCTTGATCACGGCGCTGCGGAACCCATGCTCCTCAAGGGCTGATACCCCCGCAATGGTGGTTCCTCCCGGAGAGCAGACCTCATCCTTCAGCTGCCCCGGGTGCTTCCCTGTCTCAAGCACCATCCTGGCGCTTCCTAAAAGGGTCTGGGCGGCCATCTCATAGGCCGTCTTTCTAGGAAGTCCGTACTTGACGCCTCCGTCTGCCAGGGCCTCAATAAACATATAGACAAAAGCCGGCCCGCAGCCGCTGACACAGCCCACCGCATCCATCTGGCGTTCCTCTACTATCTCCATACGGCCGCAGGAGGTAAAGACAGCCGCAATATCCGCCTGCTCCTCCTCTGTATAAACCTCTGGTCCGTAGGCAACACCGGTCATGCCCTCCCCAAGAAGGGCCGGCGTGTTGGGCATGGCCCGGATAACCCGGACCCTTCCTCCAAGACGCTCCTTTATATCAGCCGCCGTAATACCAGGAGCCAGGGAGATCACGATCTGTCCCGCATCCAGTCCCTCACGTATCTCCTCAAATACCGTATCAAAATACTGGGGCTTTACAGCCAGGATCACATACCGGGCCGCCCGGACACAGTCCAGATTAGATTCCCCGTGGGCCACGCCTGTGGCTTTTGTTACCGCCTCCATCTTTTCCTTATGGGCTGCCGTAAAGATCAGTTCTCCCGGATCCATGGTCTTTAAAAGACCATTTAAAATAGCTCCTCCCATATTGCCCATACCGATAAAGCCGATTTTGTATCTCTTATTTTCACTCATGGCCAACGCCTCCCAGTATATCGCAGAAATCAAAGGTTGCAAAGTAATCTGCAGGTGTCTCTGCCCGGCGGATCATTTTCACTGAGCCGTCCTCCTTCAGCAGAAGCTCTGCGGATTTCAGCTTTCCATTGTAGTTGTATCCCATGGCAAAACCATGAGCGCCGGTATCATGGATCACCAGGAAATCTCCCTTTTCAATCTCCGGAAGCATCCGGTCAATGGCGAATTTATCATTGTTCTCGCAGAGGGAGCCTACCACATCATATGTGTGGTCGCAGGGAGCCTCCTCCTTCCCAAGGACGGTAATGTGATGGTAGGCGCCGTACATCGCCGGACGCATCAGGTTCACGGCGCAGGCGTCCACGCCGATATATTCCTTGTGGGTATGCTTCTCATGGATGGCCTTTGTTACCAGACAGCCGTAAGGCGCCAGCATAAAGCGACCAAGCTCCGTACACAGAGCCACATCTCCCATGCCTGCCGGTACCAGTATCTCCTCATATACCTTCCGTACTCCCTGGCCAATGGCCAGAATATCATTTGCCTCCTGGTCAGGACGGTAGGGAATCCCCACCCCGCCGGAAAGGTTGATAAAAGATATATGGGCGCCGGTCTCCTCCTTCAGTTTTACTGCCAGCTCAAAAAGAATCTTTGCCAGCATGGGATAATATTCATTGGTCACCGTATTGCTGGCCAGAAAGGCGTGGATGCCAAAGTTCTTTGCCCCTTTTTCCTTCAGGATTCGGAAGGCCTGAAAGATCTGCTCTGTGGTCATGCCGTACTTGGAATCCCCCGGATTATCCATGATGTCATTGCTTATCTTAAATACCCCGCCTGGATTGAAACGGCAGCTGATGGTCTCCGGAATATATCCCAGAGTCTCCTCCACACACTGGATATGGGTAATATCATCCAGGTTGATGATGGCCCCCAGCTTCTCTGCGTAGGCAAATTCCTCCAGAGGCGTATCATTGGAGGAAAACATGATCTCATGTCCCTTAAATCCGCAGGCCTCTGACATCATAAGCTCTGTCCTGGAAGAGCAGTCGGTTCCGCAGCCCATTTCCTTTAATATGTTTAAAATAAAGGGATTGGGAGTTGCCTTTACCGCGAAATACTCCTTATAGCCCTTATTCCAGGAAAATGCCTGCTTGAGCTTTGCCGCATTTTCCCTGATCCCTTTTTCGTCATACAGATGGAACGGCGTGGGATATGTCTGCTCCATCTCCTTGATCTGCTCCAGTGTAACAAATGGTTTCTTTTCCACTTTCAGTTCTCCTTCCCTGTGTAAAAAATAAAAGTCCGCCGGGGAGTACATTTTACACCCTACCTGTGGCATATTGTACTCCCTGACAGACTTCTTTGTCCAGCGATATTTAATTAATCAATGCTAATGATCCTCATAATGTTGGTCTGGGTTGCTGCCTCATGGCGTTTTGCGTAGGTCACTACACCGGCAGTAATAACAGCCAGATCACCGGACTGGATCATACCTCTGTTCTTTAACTCCTCGGTGGAGTTCTCAATCAGCTCGTCAGTAGACTCCGCCCGGCGTGACCATACCGGTGTTACTCCCCACTGGATCTGCATCTGACGGACGCTTGCCATGCTTGGGGACATACCGATGATTCTTGCTGCAGGTCTCCACTTGGACAGCATCATAGAGGTGAATCCGGTAATAGTGGGAGCGATGATCACATCCGCGTCCACATCATGGGAGGTGGAAACAGAAGCGAAGCACACAGCGTTGGAAACATTTTTCATGTTCTGCTCGCTGACCTTGCGGCGGCGGTACGCGTTATAGTCAAGATGGGACTCAGTCTCCTCTACGATGGATACCATCATTTTCAGGGCCTCGATGGGGTACTTGCCCATGGCCGTCTCGCCGGAAAGCATAACAACGTCGGTTCCGTCATATACAGCGTTGGCAACATCCGTTACCTCAGCTCTTGTAGGCCTTGGGTTGCGGATCATGGAATCCAGCATCTGAGTAGCAGTGATAACGGTCTTGCAGGCCTCGTTGCACTTGCAGATAATCATCTTCTGGATGTGCGGAACCTGCTCAGCCGGGATCTCAACACCCATGTCACCGCGGGCTACCATAATGCCGTCTGCTGCCTCGATGATAGCGTCCAGGTTCTCGATTCCCTCTGCGTTCTCGATCTTTGCGATAACCTTCATAGAAGAACCCTGCTCGTCCAGCATAGCCTTGATCTCATGGATACAGTCTGCGGTGCGGACAAAGGAGGCTGCGATAAAATCAAAGCCGGCCTTTATACCGAAGCGGATGTCTTCTTTATCCTTCTCTGTCAGAGCCGGCAGCTTGATCTTTACATTTGGCACGTTGACGCCCTTCTTTTCGCCCAGCTCACCGCCGTTTACAACGGTACATACAATATCAGTGCCATTTACCTCGTCTACACAAAGCTCGATGAGACCGTCATCGATGAGGATCTTATTGCCTTCCGCTACATCATCATTGAGTCCGCTGTAGTTGATGTATCCCATGTTCTCATCGCCTACGATCTCACGGGTAGTCAGGGTGTATTTCTGACCTTCCTTTAAGGTCACCTTTCTGCCGTCCTTTAAGAGGCCGGTGCGGATCTCCGGGCCCTTTGTATCAAGCAGAGCCGCGATGGGAAGATCCTGCTCCTTTCTTACCTCCTTTAACAGCTCCAGGCGCCCCATATGCTCGTCGTAGTCGCCGTGTGAAAAGTTAAAGCGCGCTACATCCATTCCGTTTTTGGCCAGCTCTGTCATAATGTGCTTGTCGTTGGTGTTAGGGCCCATGGTACAGATGATCTTTGTTTTCTTCATTTGATATTTCCTCCATTAAGTTTAACAGTTTCAATCGTGTCAGTTGATCATGAAAGGTTCCGGGGTTTAACCTTGGGGATATCGGTGTCCTTTACATGCTTGTGTGTATATAAATGATCCATGCAGTATTCATAACTGCCTTCACATTTTGAACAGAAGCGGAATTCCATGCCGGGACTTTCTGCATCCGTCCTGCCGCAGACAGCACAGCTGTGTCTGGTACGGCTTGCCGGACGCATCATTTGAGCCTTGAAATCCTGTTTGCGTTTTACCTCTTTCGGGCTGAAACGCTTGTGATCCCTTGTAATACAGAAAAAGACAATAAAATTAGCCATGGCCAGCAGAATGGCGATCCTATCGGCCATAGTTCCGTAAACAAAGCCAAACAATAAGAAAAAGCCGTCAATCAAAGCCAGCCATTTGGCCTTTACCGCAAAAATAAAATAGATGTAAAACCATTCTTCCGGAAATGTAGCTGCATACGCCAGAAAAATACTCATATTCAGGTAAGTCGTATCCAGATGCATCTCCCAGCCAAATACCAGGTATACGATCAGCTCTGCAAGGATCAGTCCGATCACGCCCATAAAAACAAAGACGTTAAACCGAAAAGCTCCCCAGACCGCTTCCAGAGACCTTCCAAGTGAATAATACATCAAAATCACCAGAATGATCCAGAAAAAGCTGGTGGTAGGCGGATAGATCAAAAATGTAAACAGCCGCCAGACCTGCCCCCGCAGGATCGCTCCCGCATCCAGGCTCAGATACATCCAGAACACCTGCGGAGCCATATGCATGATCACAAAACCGGTAATGTACATAATAATGATATAATACATCAGATTATGGATTGCATACCGTCCGAATCTGCGTTCCAATTTGTTGAAAAATTTCATTTGCTCATCCTTTCAAAGGTCCTCATCAGAATAAATCCTTCTTATTAAAAATATAAGCCACAAGCAATGACAGTGCCACCGCAAATCCCAGCACCACTACAAATCCGTAAGGACTGTCCGCAAAGGGCATTCCATGCGAATTCACGTTCATACCGTAAAAGCTGGCAACCATAGTGGGGATGGACATAACGATAGTCACTGTAGCCAGAAACTTCATAACAATATTCAGGTTATTGGAAATAACGGAGGCAAAGGCGTCCATGGTGCCGCTGAGGATGCCGCTGTAAATATTTGCCATCTCAATGGCCTGCTTGTTCTCTACGATTACGTCCTCTAAAAGATCCGTATCCTCCGGATATTTCTTGATCTTCTCAATGCGAAGGAGCTTCTCAAGCACCACCTCATTGGAACGGAGAGAGGTGGTAAAATATACCAGGGACTTCTCAAGCTCTAACAGCTCGATCAGCTCCTCATTTTTCTGGGACTGATGAAGCTTGCGCTCAATTACCTCGCTCTTCTTATCTATAATGCGAAGATACTGAAGAAACTGGGTGGCGTTTTTATAAAGGATCTGAAGGATAAACCGGGTTTTCATAAAGGTATGGAAATCCCGGACCCGTCCATCCATAAAGGAGGTAAGCACCGGCGTCTCCTCCAGGCAGACTGTGATCAGAACCTCATTGGTGGTGATGATCGCCAGAGGGATGGTTACAAACCAGTCCTTACCACTGCGTTCCTCGATGGAAGGAATATCCACCAGGATCAGGGTATAATCATCCTCAACCTCAATACGTGAACGCTCCTCCTCATCCAGAGGCGCCTTCAAATGATCGGGATCGATCTGATAGGCATCGGCAATATCGATGATCTCCGAAGCCGTAGGGTTGGTCAAAGCGATCCAGCAGCCTGGCTGCATCTCTTCCTTTTCGTGCATTGCACCATCTTCGGTCTTAAAAATCCGTATCATGCGAAGATCCCCCATTCTGCTATTATCTTAAATTGTACGTACTCATTATAGTGACCTGCCAGGTTTTTGTCAAATAAAATAGAACTGGTTTTTGATAAATTGTTTTTTTTCCCATAATGATGCACAATTTTTACTTTTTCTTTACGTTTTTTTAACAGCCTTCTCCAATTGTATTTGTGATTTATTTATGTTAAACTTTAGGATGCATATTTTCGCTTTCTTTCTTATTACAAAGGAGGTAGGGGGATGACCCCGCATTTTATGAATACACATACACTTACACTGGGAATCGACATCGGTTCCACTACGGTTAAAATTGCGCTGCTGGATCAAGACCGCCAGATCCTATTCTCTGATTATGAGCGGCATTATGCAAATATCCAGGAGACTCTGGCAGGGCTTCTGAAAAAAGCCTGTGACCAGCTTGGCCCCGTTTCGGCGGCTCCCGTGATCACCGGCTCCGGCGGCCTGGCGCTTTCGTCCCACCTTCAGGCTCCCTTTGTGCAGGAGGTAGTGGCTGTGGCTTCTGCCCTCCAGGACTATGCGCCCCAGACGGACGTAGCCATCGAGCTTGGCGGAGAGGACGCAAAAATCATTTATTTCACCGGAGGCATTGACCAGCGTATGAACGGAATCTGCGCAGGCGGCACCGGTTCTTTTATTGACCAGATGGCCGCCCTTCTCCAGACAGACGCCGCCGGCCTCAATGAATACGCCAAAAGCTATAAGGCCATCTACCCCATTGCGGCCCGCTGCGGTGTATTCGCGAAATCTGATATACAGCCCCTGATCAACGAGGGAGCAACCAGAGAAGATCTGGCCGCTTCCATTTTCCAGGCAGTGGTAAACCAGACCATCAGCGGACTGGCCTGCGGCAAGCCCATCCGGGGAAATGTTGCCTTTTTAGGCGGCCCCCTTCACTTCCTGCCCCAGCTGCGGGAGGCATTTATCCGCACTCTCAGGCTGGCGCCAGAGGCAGTGATTGCCCCGGATCATTCCCACCTGTTCGCGGCTGTAGGCGCTGCCATGAACCCCCAGGAGGATCAGGCACCGGTGCCTCTTGAGTCCATGATGCGCACCCTTTCCTCCGGTATCCAGATGGATATTGAAGTAAAAAGAATGGATCCGCTGTTTAAGGATTCCTCTGAATATGAAACATTTCTCTCCCGCCACGAAAAGAGCCATGTACGCTCCGGAGATCTGTCCTCCTATGAGGGCTGCTGCTACCTGGGGATCGACGCCGGCTCTACTACCACCAAAGCAGCTCTGGTGGGAGAGGATGGCACCCTTTTATACCGTTTCTATGACAATAACAACGGAAGTCCTCTGGCTACGGCCATCCGCGCCATTACAGAGATCCGGGAGCAGCTTCCAGCTGCGGCCCGTATTGCCTACTCCTGCTCCACCGGCTACGGCGAAGCCCTGTTAAAAGCGGCCCTTATGCTGGATGAAGGAGAAGTTGAAACCATTTCCCACTACTATGCGGCGGCATTTTTCGAGCCGGAGGTAGACTGCATTCTGGATATAGGCGGCCAGGATATGAAATGCATCCGCATCAAGGACAATACCGTAGACAGCGTACAGTTAAACGAGGCCTGCTCCTCCGGCTGTGGCTCCTTTATCGAAACCTTTGCGAAAAGCCTGAACTACAGTGTGGTGGACTTTGCAAAGGAAGCTCTTTTTGCCCAGAATCCTACGGACCTTGGAACCCGCTGCACCGTATTTATGAACTCCAACGTAAAGCAGGCCCAGAAGGAAGGGGCTTCCGTTGCGGATATTTCCGCTGGACTCGCTTATTCTGTGATCAAAAATGCTTTATTTAAGGTAATTAAGATCACAAATGCCAGTGATCTTGGCCATCATGTGGTGGTTCAGGGCGGCACCTTCTACAACGACGCCGTTCTCAGAAGCTTTGAAAAGATCTCCGGCTGCCAGGCTGTGCGCCCGGACATCGCAGGCATCATGGGCGCCTTCGGAGCGGCTCTTATCGCCAGGGAACGGTATCATATGGCAGGGGAAAAGGAAACCACCATGCTTCCCCTTGACAAGATCATTTTCCTCAAATACACCACCTCCATGGCCCGGTGCAAGGGCTGCAACAACCACTGCGTGCTGACCATCAACCAGTTCGGCAGCGGCCGCCGCTTTATCTCCGGAAACCGCTGTGAACGGGGACTTGGCATTGAAAAGGCAAAGAAAGAGGTTCCGAACCTGTTTGATTACAAATACCACCGGATGTTTGACTATGAGCCCCTGCCTTTGGATCAGGCCGCCCGGGGCATTGTAGGGATCCCAAGGGTGCTGAACATGTATGAGAACTTCCCCTTCTGGGCTGTTTTCTTTAAAAAGCTGCGCTACCAGGTAGTGCTTTCCCCCCAGTCCACCAGACAGCTTTATGAGCTGGGCATCGAATCCATTCCCAGCGAGTCTGAGTGTTATCCGGCCAAGCTGGTCCATGGCCATGTAACCTGGCTGATCCGCCAGGGCGTGAAGTTTATCTTCTACCCCTGCATCCCCTACGAGCGCAACGAAAGCCCGGAGGCAGGAAATCATTATAACTGTCCTATGGTCACCTCCTACGCGGAGAACATTAAAAATAATGTAGAGGCCCTCAGGGAGGAACATGTAACCTTTATGAACCCATTTATAGCCTTTACCAACGAGGAGGTGCTGACGGCTGCCCTTGTAAAGGAATTTTCCGGCTCCATGGACATCCCCGTCGCCGAGGTACGGATGGCCGCTCATGCCGCCTGGGAAGAGCTTCTTGCCTCACGGGCTGATATGGAGAAAAAAGGGGAGGAGACGCTGGCCTGGATGAAGAAAAACAGCAGGCGGGGCATCGTCCTCGCGGGACGTCCCTACCATGTGGATCCTGAAATCCACCACGGCATCCCGGAGCTGATCGCCTCCTACGGATTTGCCGTGCTTACGGAGGACTCCATTTCCCACCTTGGAACTGTAGAGCGGCCTCTGGTGGTAACGGACCAGTGGATGTACCATTCCAGACTCTACGCCGCCGCCAGCTTTGTAAAGAACCAGGACAATCTGGACCTGATCCAGCTTAATTCCTTCGGCTGCGGCCTGGACGCAGTGACCACAGACCAGGTTTCTGATATTTTGACACATTCCGGTAAGATTTATACTGTTTTAAAGATTGACGAGGTAAATAACCTGGGGGCTGCCCGGATTCGGATCCGCTCTCTCATCGCTGCCCTGCGTGTGCGGGATCAGAACCATTTTGAGCGGAAGGTGGTTTCAAGCGCCTACAACCGGGTGGTATTTACAAAGGAAATGAAAAAGGATTATACCCTTTTATGTCCTCAGATGTCTCCCATCCACTTTGACCTTTTAGAGCCTGCCATCCGGGCCTTCGGCTACAAGATTGAAGTTCTGAAAAATGATAACCGCAGCGCTATCGACGTGGGCCTTCAGTATGTAAATAATGATGCCTGCTATCCTTCTCTGATCGTCATCGGCCAGATCATGGACGCCCTGTTGTCCGGAAAATATGACCTGGAACGGACCGCCGTATTTATGAGCCAGACAGGCGGCGGCTGCCGGGCCTCCAACTACATCGGCTTTATCCGCCGGGCTCTTGAAAAGGCAGGGATGCCCCAGGTACCTGTGATTTCGGTCAACGCCAACGGCATGGAGACCAATCCCGGCTTTACCTTTACGGTGCCCCTCCTTACAAAAGCCATGCAGGCCGTTGTCTACGGAGACATTTTCATGCGGGTACTTTACGCCACACGGCCTTACGAGGCAGTGCCGGGAAGCGCCAACGCCCTTCACGCCAGATGGAAGGAGCGCTGCATCCAGTCTCTTTCCAAAAAAAGCGCCGGTATGATGGAATTTAACAAAAATGTCAAGGGGATCATCCGGGATTTTGATACCCTGAAGCGGGTGGACGTAAAAAAGCCCAAAGTGGGCATCGTAGGGGAGATTCTTGTGAAATTCTCTCCTCTGGCAAACAACCACATTGTGGAGCTTCTGGAAGCAGAGGGCGCTGAGGCTGTGATGCCGGATCTGATGGACTTCCTGCTGTACTGCTTCTACAATAATAACTTTAAGGCAGAGCACCTGGGTACAAAGAAATCCACAGCCTACCTGTGCAATGCCGGTATCGCTCTGCTGGAATATTTCCGCAAGACAGCCAAGAAGGAGCTGGCAGCAAGCGTTCATTTTACACCGCCCTCCTCCATTGATAAGCTGGCAGATATGGCAAAGGGCTTCGTATCCCTGGGCAACCAGACCGGCGAAGGATGGTTTCTGACCGGTGAGATGCTGGAGCTGATCCACAGCGGCGTAAACAACATCATCTGTACCCAGCCCTTTGGCTGCCTGCCCAACCACATTGTAGGAAAGGGCGTGATCAAGGAACTGAGAAAGAACTATCCTCAGTCCAATATCATTGCCGTAGACTATGATCCAGGAGCCAGCGAGGTGAACCAGCTAAACCGTATCAAGCTGATGCTTTCGACGGCGCAGAAGAATCTGAAAAAAGAAATGAATCCGATGCCCACCTTAAATTAAGCAAAAAACTGCCCTCCGGCCGCATCTTCAAAGACCGGAGGGCAGTTTTTAAATTTCCTTAAGAGCCTTTCTGAATTCAAAATAGAACAGCACAACGGTAAAGGTGATCGCCAACACGTCCGCAATGGGCTCTGCCAGATATACGCTAAAGGTCTGGTTATTTACCAGGATCCTGGGCATGATAAAGATCAGAGGCAGCAGCAGGATGAATTTACGCATTACCGCTACCATAATAGAGGCCTTTGCCTTTCCCAGGGAGGTAAAGGTCATCTGGCAGGCCAGCTGGATTCCCATAAGACCGTTGACTGCCATATAGATCCTCAGGGCCCTCTCCGTATAGGAAAGAAGCTCCGGGTCAGAAGTAAACATGGCGGCGTACAGTCCGGGGAACAGCTGGATGGTCAGCCACAGGACCATAGAGAAGCCAAGGCTGATCTTCAGCAGCAGGAAATAGGTCTGCTTGACACGGTCCGCCTTCCTTGCTCCGTAATTGTAGCTGATGATGGGCTGAGCCCCCTGTCCCAGTCCCTGAAGAGGCAGCATAGTAAACTGCATAACGCTGCTTAAGATGGTCATGGCCCCTACGGCAATATCCCCGCCGTATTTTAATAAAGAAGCGTTAAATGCCACAGAAATAACGCTCTCACTTGCCTGCATGATAAAGGTAGCCAGGCCCAGGGTCAGGCTTGGAAGGATAAACCGCCGTTCCAGCCGCATATACCTGCGGCGGATCTTAAGCCTTGTCTTCTTGCCCACCAGAAACAGTAAAACCCATGCGCAGGACACTGCCTGGGACATAATTGTCGCAAGAGCCGCTCCCTTGACTCCCATATCAAATCCAAAGATCAAAATCGGATCCAGTACAATGTTGCACACTGCACCGATCAGTACAGACAGCATACCAGTCTTCGCGAAGCCCTGGGCCGTAATAAACGCGTTCATGCCAAGAGTCAGCTGTACAAATATGGTGCCGATAGCATAGATATTCATATAATCCACTGCGTATTCAATGGTATTCTCACTGGCTCCAAAAGCCATCAGAAAATCCCGGTTCCAGATCAGCAGGGCTGCGGTCAGCACCGCCGATACGATCAGCTGGGCCATAAAGCAGTTTCCCAGGGTCTTTTCCGCCGAAGCCTGATCTCCCTGTCCCATAAAGATGGAGGCTCTGGGAGCGCCGCCGTTGCTTACAAGAGCCGCAAAAGCTGAAACCACCAGGATAATAGGCAGGCACACGCCTACTCCTGTAAGAGCCATAGCTCCCTCTCCCGGAATATGACCGATATAGATACGGTCTACAATGTTATAAAGCATATTAATCAGCTGCGCTGCTACCGTAGGCAGGGCCAGCTTAAGGAGCAGCTGCCCCACTGGTTCTTTTCCTAAAAAATCCTTATCCTTTTCCATCTTATCTTCCCGCTATCCTTTCCATTTCTTCTTCTACATTTTTCCAGATCCGTCCGCTGAGTTCATTATAAAACACAAGATCCTCCTCTGAGATATTCTTAAATATAGCCTTACGGTAGAGTTCCTTACATTCCTCGATCTCCGTCACGATAGGCTCCGCCTCCGGTCTCAGGCTCAAGTGGATCCGTCTCCGGTCCTTCTCATCCTGCTTCCGGCTTAAAAGGGACTTCTGGATCAGAGACTCCACCGCCACTGATACATTTCCCTTAGGCAGGCCCCGAAGCTCCGCAATCTCCGCCGCCGTATCCATGCCCGGATGATTATGAAGGAAATTGATCACTTGCAGTTCCAGGCCGGTAAGCCCATACCTGTCCCGCAGCCCCTTTTGCATCCCGTCATACAGCTTCATCATCAGCCTGGCGCCCATCAGAAAATCATTTGCCCGGTTCATTTCAAATGCCTCCTTTTCCAAAACCATTCTATTTATAATAGTTTTAAACAAAACAGTTTTACGATAAAGTATTATACGCCGGTTTTCCAGAAAGTCAATAACAAAACGGTCATTTTACGGAAAAAAGCAAAAAACCGGCAGCCATGAGACTCTGCATGGGTGTCATGCCTTCTCTCACAGCCGCCGGCTTCCTCTCTAATCCCGGCCCCAGAGCTGCTCTGCAAGCCCTGCGCCGGTCTTAAACCCGCTGGAATATACATATGTCTTTTCTATATAGGTAAGCTCCAGATAGTGCTCCATCAGAGTTTCAAATTCCTGCTTCATATCCTGTTCCAGCTTATTTGTAAATGCGTCCACCTCCTCAAGGGACTGCCTGCAAAGGCGCTCGTAGCTCTCATCCCCCAGGATCTCCTCCTCTGCGGGACGCAGCTCCCCCGTATAGATCATCCTGATCCAGTCCTTCATATGCTCCAACCTGCCTTTCCCTTTGGGGCCTTCCTATGTCTGCCGAAAAGTCCCCCTTATATCAGTAGAATAGCATAGGGACGGGGCAAATGCAATCGAACAAAATCTTAAGATTCTTCTTTCTGTTTCTCAAAAATCTCCATAAATTCACTGCCTGTAATGGTCTCCCTTTCCAGCAGATAAGCGGCAATCTCATGGAGCTTAGCTTCATTTTCACGAAGAATGGAAATGGCCTTCTCATGCTGCTCTCTTACGATCCGAACCACCAGCTCATCGATCCGTTTTGCCGTATCCGGGGCGCACATCAGAGAGGAGTCCCCTCCCAGATACTGGTTCGTCACCGTTTCCATTGCCACCATGTCAAATTCCTCGGTCATGCCGTAGCGGGTAACCATGGCCCTTGCAAGCTTAGTGGCCTGCTCAATATCATTGGAGGCGCCAGTGGTAATGGAATGGAAGATCAGCTCCTCTGCCGCCCGTCCTCCGGTAAAGGTGGCAATCTTATTCAGAGCTTCATCCTTGCTTAAGAGGTATTTCTGCCCCTCCTCTACCTGCATGGTGTAACCCAGGGCGCCTGAGGTTCTGGGAATAATCGTAATCTTCTGCACCGGAGCAGAGTGGGTCTGGCAGGCAGCTACAAGAGCATGGCCTACCTCATGGTAGGCAACGATCCGCCGTTCCTCAGGAGAAATCACCGCGTTTTTCTTCTGATAGCCTGCGATTACCGTTTCTACGCTTTCCTCCAGATCCGACTGGTTTACAAAGGCCCGTCCCATACGGACTGCCCGGAGGGCAGCTTCATTGACAATATTGGCAAGCTCCGCGCCGCTGGCTCCGGCTGTGGCCCTGGCTACTGCATGGTAGTCCACATCTTCCGCCATCTTTACATTTTTTCCATGTACCCTTAAAATGGCTTCCCGCCCTGCAAGGTCCGGCAGTTCCACCGGAACACGTCTGTCAAAACGTCCCGGTCTTAAAAGAGCCGGATCCAGGGATTCCGGACGGTTGGTGGCCGCCAGGATCACTACTCCCTTCTTTCCGTCAAATCCGTCCATCTCTGTCAGAAGCTGGTTTAAGGTCTGTTCCCGCTCGTCATTGCCGCTGATGCCGCCGCCGTCACGCTTCTTTCCGATGGTGTCGATCTCGTCGATAAATACGATACAGGGAGCTTTTTCATTGGCCTGCTTAAACAGGTCCCGGACTTTAGCCGCTCCCATGCCCACAAACATTTCCACAAATTCTGAGCCGGAAATGGAGAAGAATGGAACATGGGCTTCTCCTGCCACCGCCTTTGCAAGAAGGGTCTTACCAGTTCCTGGAGGGCCTGCAAGGAGGGCGCCCTTTGGCAGGTTCGCACCGATCTCGGCATATTTCTGAGGGTTGTGAAGGAAATCCACAATCTCCTTTAAGGCATCCTTGGCCTCCTCCTCACCTGCTACATCCGCAAAGGTAACGCCAGTTTCATTTTCCGCGTAAATCTTGGCATTTGACTTTCCAAAGGTCATGGCGTTGCCGCCGCCCATACGTTTCATCATCGCCCGGCTCATGATCTGACCGAGCACCACAAAGATCAGAATCGGAATGATCCAGGTCATCAGGAAATTAAGGATCGGAGACGCCTCTGTAACGATCTCCCTCTGATAACTGTTTACACCAGCCTGGGACAGCCTGGAGGTAAGCTCATCACTGCTCCACATATTTCCTGTCTTATAAACCCTCGGCCACTGCTCGTCCTTTAATGTGTACTGAATCTGTGAAAACATTTCATCCACATACACATCCTCTACGTTACTGTCTGAAAGCTGAGTGATAAATTCATTAAACGGCACCTCCACAGAACGCTCCAGCACAGAGGGGAATACCAGCGCATTCAGCACCATAACGATAAGCAGGACAATAAAATAATAATAAATGAATGGTTTTTTATTATTCCGTTCTCCGTTGTCTTTTAAACCCATATGTTTTCTCCTTTTTCATCTAGTGTGTTCACTTACCTGTACCTTAATACCAAAGGGTATATTTGTCAACAGTTAATAGTAAATTTTTATTTACTTTTAATGTTTGTTGACTTTTCATTGTTCCTGTGTTACAACAATTACAGCCACTGCATGAAACTATTCGCAGGATAGCCTGCAGGTTTCCTGCCCATTTCATTATAAGGAGGATCGCCCTATGGAAGAAAATCAAGCAGAAAACATAGACATCCATATAGTGGGAGAACATTTCCTTTCCTTTTCTGTGGGATTTTTTAACCAGATAAGAGGCCAGTTCCAGCAGCAAAACTGCATTCGCGCCGGAACCCAAGCCTTCCACGCCCTGGTGGTTCTGCATGAATTGGAAGCCCCGCCCCCTACCATGTCCTGTCTGGCAGCCAGACTTGGGATCACAAAGCAACAGCTCACCAAGCTGGTCAATGACCTGGAAGACAAGGGACTGGTGCGCCGTGAGCATGACCAGAAAAACCGCCGTCAGGTCTGTCTTATCATCACCCCCGAAGGGATCCAGAGCCTGTCTCAGCTAAAAAAGGAGATGCTGGACTGTACCGTCAGCGCCTTGTCTGTCTATACCGACCAGGAGCTTTCAGAACTGGACCAGTCTATCCGGAGCCTTGTACAGCTTCTGCCCAGATTCTGCCCAGAACCGGAACCTGAAAATGATATATAAGTAAAAAGGGACAGGATCCTCTCTCTAGAAGAATCCTGTCCCCTTTTACTGCCTTATGTAACTCAAAGCCCTCTTGAACGAATGTCGATCAGAAAATCCCTTTTCAAATCAGGGTTATCCCGTTTATCCTGTCCTGATCCATCACTGAACAGGTCAGGAAAAGCCCTTAAAAGCCTTCGCTCCTGAGTTTTAATCCGATCCAGATGCAGCGGAAACCAGAACATCAGCTTATCCAGATCTCTGGTAGAAACAGCGCTGACCATAGCCTCATGCTCCTCAATCGCCGCTGCCATAATCCCCTTATCCAGCCTCAGAGACAAAAGCCTCAAACGGTTATAATTGCCGCACTCTTTTTCCACTACACTGCAGCAATACTCCCTGCCTGCCTCTTTATAAAATACACGGTGAAATTGCTCATCTGCTGAAAAATATCCCCGTATATCCCCTTCCTTAAAACACTCCTTCTGGATCCGGATGGATTCCTCCAACTGAAGGATCACTGTAGGCGAAAACACCGCAATAAAATCCCTCATAACCTGCTCTTCAATGGACTTGCGTATAAAACGTTCATTATCAATACGCTCTAAATCCAACGTAGAAATCATAGTCCCTCTTTGGGGCAAAAAGGTAATCAGTCCCTCCTGGGCAAGACGGATCAAGGCCTCCCGTCCGGGAGACCTGCCTACATTATAGCTTTCGCAAAGATCCTTTATACTGAAAAATGTTCCCGGCTTCAGCCGGAGGCTTACAATATCATCCCGCAACACTGCATATACATCATATCCGTCGCCTTTTTTTTCTGGTTCAGCGTTCATGGCTCACTTCCATATCATGTTTTGTTGCAGCAAGAAGATAATTGGTATAAAGCAGAGGCGAAAAGGACGCCTCTGCCATCAGCTTTGAAAAATGGATCGCTCCGATCTCGCTGGCTGTCTCTACTCTCCTGTCCACAGGTATGATTCCCAGAAACCTTGTCCTGATTTTCACCTGCCTTGTACAGATGCCGGGAGTCTGTTCCTCAATTCCGTGGAACAACTCATGAAACAGGACAATCTCCCTAAACTTCTTAAGCGGTTCCTCCGGGCACTCTGTCATCCCTCTCATATACCCTTCTGCCAGGGACATCACTCGCCGGTTCAAGCGGACGGTCCGGCTGTCCGGTTCCAGCAATCCCATATACATAAAGGAGGGCATCAGCTCCGGCGCCTCCTCTATGATGTGAAATCCAAGCTTTTTTATATAATCCTCAGCCCTCATAGAGCCAAACTGCTTTATTATACGCTGCCTCTGCAACTGCGCTTCCTGCATACACCGCTTTATTATAGTTGATTTTTCTATAGATTTCAACGGTTTCGCCGCAGAATCTTCCTCCAACAGCTTCATATAGCAGATTTCATCCCAGGATGCTTCGGAGCACTCCCCTCCCTTTATATCATCAGCGCAGTGCATTCTTAGCCAGTACCAGAATAAGCCCTTCCTCCGGTGCCCGGTCAGCCAGTTCTGCCTCGATCAGGCCAGCTACCTGGCTGTATTCGGGGATTCCTGAATAGTCGATTACTCTCGGCCCTGCAATCACATACACATCCGGGTTGATCCTGACCTCTGATGAAAAATCAGAAGCTTTATCCCAGATCTGCTTTAAGTCAGCAGTTGCTTGCCTCATAACTGTCCTCATGCAAAGACCATTGGAACGCTGGATTTTAACAAAGCCTTTCTTATCAATAACCCGAATCTGTTTTTTATTTCCCTTTGCGCAGGTCACCACAAAGACCTGTCCGTTAGAAGCCTCCAGCACCGCCTCGGACTCTGAAACCCCCATTGACTGCGCACCAATCTCAAGAGCTTCCTTTTCATCACAGTTTTTCATCAGATCCGTTGTTTTTACCTCTGTAGATCCCATGGCAATGGCAGTTACCTTCTGTGCCTGTTCGTCGATCTCTACATAAACCTCGATACTGTCCTCAACCGCGCCGGAATTCATTGCCATTTCCTTGGCTTCCTTTTTCAACTGGGCAATATCCTGGGCAGTAGGATTGGGAAGGGTCCGCTCCACCATTTCCCGAACCATGGCCAGGGCAACACCAATGGAAGAAATAACCTCTGCGTGCTCCGGAATCTGGAATTTAAAGCCCATATCATTTGCCGTGAAGGTTAATAAAGTTCCTGCTCCGCCGCCTGCTCCAACCAGTACGATCTGATCCCGTTCAATTTTATATTTTAAAATCAGATCTTCGATAACCGGCTTGATCTTATCTGCGGACTTCTGAAGAATGGCTCTTGCCGTGTCCTCAACAGACATTCCTACTTCCTTTGCAAGAAGCTCCATTGCAATTCTGGCTGACTCCGCATTTCCACAGGCATAATCTCCTGGCTTCAGAATCCCCAGTACATTGGCTGCACAGGTATTTGTAATGGTAACTGACTCTCCATTATTTAAACGGATCGCCACATAATCTGCGGGATCATTTTCCCTCGGCTGCATATAATACAGCTTTGCCCCTTCAAACAGAGCTGTGTCTGTAAAGCAGGCGTAGCCCATATTTGCAATGTGGGCAGAACGGGGACCTACATCTGTAATCCCGTTTTTTCCGGCACGTACCATAGAGCCTCCGGCCACTCCCAGGACACGCACATCCAGGGAATTTACATACGTTCTATGGCCTCCGATAATCGCATAATCAACAGCCGGACGTCCGTTTTTAATCACCCCGATGTTGGTAGAGGTTCCACCTACTTCAAAGTAAATGCCATTGGAAGCCCTGAGGTACATCAAAGCTCCAATTACAGAAGCAGCAGGGCCGCTGAGCATGGTAAGGACGGGACGCTTCTTCATCTCGTTTACTTCCATAACTCCTCCGTCTCCCCTCATGATCATCAGGGGTACCTTTACACCGGTTGACCGCACAGAGGACTCAGTGCTGTTGGCTGTCTCCATCATTTTGGGAAGGATGCTGGCATTCAGGGCCGCCGTCCTTGTACGGGTAGCAAGCCCGTAAAGCTTTGTAATATCAGAGGCCATGGAACTTGGAAGCCCCATCTGCTCCGCAATATCCGCTACCATCTTTTCCTCTGATATGTTATCCACGCCAAAGGCCTTTGAGGAAACGATCACACGATCTCCCTTATCATAAAGGCTCTGGATCACTTCCCTGACAGAAGACTCATTCATCTCCTTTGACTTCATAAATGTTGAATCAATGTGGATGAATTTACCGGTTCCCAGATCGATGTCAGGAATTCTGGTCTGCCGCTTTGCCAAAAAGCCTTCCAGACCACCCTTTCCTATACCGATCACTCCTACATCCGCCACATCACCTTCCAAAAGGGCATTCGTTGCCTGAGTGGTGCTGTGGGCAATAAAAATTACCTCATCCGGGCTGATCTTGCTCTCCTCCAGACATTTCCGGAAGGAATCCACCACTCCCTTTGCCACCCCTTCTTCTGCAAAATGAGTGGTCATAACAGAGCCTTTTCCTACGATCTCATTGGTCGCATTGTCAATCGCTACTGCCTTTGTATGGGTTCCTCCTACATCGATTCCAATACGGATTGCTCTTTTTTCCATAGACTCTCCTTTCTTACCGCCCTTACAAAATGCTGTAGGTCAGATAACCAACAATCTGGATTGCTATAAATGCCACCCAGCCCCATGGGAGGTTGGTTTTAATATAGGTTTTCGGCTCCAGCTTCGCATAGCTTAAAGCCCACATGGTCCAGGACTGTGTTGGGCAGGCTGATGCCACAATTGCCACTGGCGGAACTAAGAACAGCATAAATAAGTAGCTCTCTGTAAACACTCCCATTGCCTGAAGAATAGATGCCAGAGCAATTCCTGAACCCCAGATCATCAACGGGCCTCTGAACAGAGCCAGAGGAGCAAGTATACAGAATACCGCCAGCAGTACAACCGGAGACCGAGGGATAAAACCGCCCAGCAGATTCTGAAGGATTGGCGCTACCTCTTTGGCTGCAGCCTGGAAAATATTTACTCCGTAAAGCATTCCGATCAAAAGTCCTGAATCCGCAACTCCGTCATAAAGTGTTTTCTGGATCTTTTCAACTGCCTTTTGATAGCTTGTCATATTTCTGGTAAATAAAAGCCCTAATACAATTCCAAGCAGGAAGGCCGGCACAGGCTGCCATCCAAAGAAGGAAACCATAATAATCGGTACAAACGGAACCACCATGCAATAGAAAGGCAGCTCCTTTGCTTCAACATCCACAGAGGCCGCAAAGGCTCTTGAACGTTTCTGTCTTGCATAGTTAAATACAATAAATACGACCATGACAGCAATGCTGATCACTGTTGCGATCACAGCAAAACGGATATATCTGTCATCATACTGAATGTCGGGAAATACCGCAAAAAACTGGCTTACATATGCAATATTTAAATACATACCGGATGCAACTGCCAGCATATAAGCGCCAACCGCCGTTTTTTTGTCGATACCCAGTGAAAACATAATAGGAAGAACGATCATGCCAATGGCCATAACAGATCCTACGCCAAAGGCACTGCAGAAGATTAAAGCGCATACAAGATTAAGAAGAAGAGCGGTAAGCAAAGGCTTATCTCCTGCCAGCTCTACCGTTTTCTTAATAATGTAACCCGCAATCCCCGTATCCACCAGCACTCTTCCGAACCAGGCGCCAAATACAATGATGGCAATGGTTTTACCATAGCTTTCAACTGACTGCTCGAATACTACATTCACTACGGTTTCAATGGGAACCAGACCAATGATACACCACAATACGGCTGTCACAATAAAGCCAATCAGCAGATTCCCCCCTCTGAAGCAATATACGATCAATCCCACAAAGGTGATCAACAGTAATATGCCCGCAATGATGTCTGTCATAAGAAATACCTCCTTAGTATTGTTTGATGCTAATATATTACAACTAATATATTAGTTTGTCTATAGGGAATATTGCGGTTTTTTTATTTATTTTTTATGCATTTTTAACAATTGTATAGGGGTTTTTTAGAAACAATCGAACCTATTTTAAAATTTTATTTCTCCTGGATCTCTATATTTTTTCAATCTGATATATCATTGATAGTTCAAATGCATCCCATATATAATAGTTACAGAGATTTATGCTGTATTTGGAAATTTTTCTGGGTTACGCAACCTGCCGCAAGACAGGAAATCATAAGAAAGAAGGGTATTTACCATGACCAAAGAAACCAGAGACTACACAATCGAAAAATCAAAAGAACTCATCGCTTCCCCTACCTGCAGCGCCGAGGCAAAGTCCGCTGCCCAGGCCTGGATCGAGGCTGCCGGTACGAACCGGGAGGAGGCTGCGAAGGGTATTGCGGCCCACGCCATGGAGATCAAGGAAAAGGGTGCTCTGTACTGCGACTGCCCGGCATGCGCCGCAGTGGAGGCCATCCTTAAGAAAAAAGAGCTTTTATTAGACTGATCGGAGTAAAAAACAGGCAGTGCCCATGGTTTGCGCCATGTGCAGACTGCCTGTTTTTATCGCACCTTTACAGTACCTTGCTTAAGAAGGCTTTCAGACGCTCATTTTTAGGATTGGTGAAAAATTCCTCTGGAGCGGCTTCCTCTACAAAGTTTCCGCCGTCCATAAACATCACTCTGGTGGCAACCTCTCTTGCAAAGCCCATCTCATGGGTCACTACCACCATGGTCATCTTTTCCTCTGCCAGGTCCCGCATTACATTCAGAACCTCGCCTACCATCTCCGGATCCAGAGCTGAGGTTGGCTCATCAAAAAGCATCACATCCGGCTTCATGCACAGAGCCCTGACAATGGCGATACGCTGCTTCTGGCCGCCGGAAAGCTGGCTCGGATAGGCGTGGGCACGATCTGCCAGCCCCACCCGCTCAAGAAGGGCCATGGCCTCTGCTTCCGCCTCAGCCTGGCTCCTGCCCTGAAGCTTCACCGGCGCGATGGTCAGGTTTTTCATAATATCCATATGAGGGAACAGGTTAAACTGCTGAAACACCATCCCCATCTTCTGTCGGTGCTTGTCAATATTGGTCCTTCTGTCTGTAATGTCCGTTCCTTCAAAAAAGATATGTCCCTCTGTAGGCTCCTCCAGACGGTTTAAGCACCGTAAAAAGGTACTCTTTCCGGAACCAGATGGCCCTACTACAAATACCACATCTCCCTGATGAATATCTACATTCACGCCCTTTAATACATGGATGTCTCCAAAGCTCTTTCCAAGGTTCTTCACCTGGATCAGCGCGTCTCCCATTTTATTAGCGCTCATTCTGACGCAGCCTCCTCTCCAGTATCTGAATTAATTTTGTAAAGATCATGACAATGATCAGATAGATCAGCGCAACCGCGATCAGAGGCATAAAAGCGCTGTAGGTACGGCTCCTGATCACATCGCCGCCCTTTGTAAGATCCTGAAGGCCGATGTAGCCGCAGACAGAGGTCTCTTTCAACAGAGAAATGAACTCGTTGCACAAGGTAGGAAGTACCGTCTTAAAGGCCTGTGGCATAATGATATACCACATGGTCTGGGCATAGTTAAAGCCCAGGCTCCGCCCTGCCTCCATCTGACCGGGATCGATAGACATAATGCCGCTTCGGAAGATCTCAGCCACATAGGCGCCGGAGTTGATGCCGAAGGCCAGTGTCGCCACAAAAGTCTTGTCGATCCGGGAGCTTCCGAATACAACGAAATAAATAATCATCAGCTGCACAACAACCGGCGTTCCCCGAAATACGGTCAGGTATATCTTACAGATGGCATTTAAAATGGTGAGCTTTCCGGTCTTGTCATGGGTGGAACGGATCATGCCCACGATAAATCCCAGGGCAATACCCATCAGGCAGGCAAAAAATGTGATCGTCAATGTCATCTTCAAACCTTCGGTCAGATAACGCCACCGATCATCTGCCACAAAGTTCAAATAAAATGCATCTGTAAAATTTTTCCACATGCGATTCATCCTCTGTTCTTTCTTTTTCTTTGTTGATACGATTTGAATACTTGATTAAACAGCAAAAGCTGTCCCTGCTGCAAAAACAGGCAGGTCATTCCCATTGGTGCAGGCAAGGGCAGCTTAAGGTTCCGTGTGCTTATTCAGCCTTGATGTACTTTGCTACGATCTCGTCCAGAGTTCCGTCAGCCTTCAGAGTCTCAAGAGCAGCGTTGATCTTGTCTAACAGCTCTGTGTTGCCCTTCTTAACTGCAATGGCATACTCTTCCTCTGTAAAAGCCTCGTCTAACATCTTGATCCCCTCTGTCTGGGAAACGAAGGTTTTAGCCGGCTCGCCGTCGATCACAACTGCATCGATCTTGCCCTGGGTAAGAGCCTGAACTGCCTCAAAACCCTTGTTGTAGCGCTCAACCTGTGTACCCTCACTCTCTAAGTCAGATGCGTACAGATCACCAGTTGTACCTAACTGCACACCTATGATCACACCCTTTAAATCATCTGGACCTGCAATATCGCTGTCCTCCTTCACGATGATCATCTGGGATGCCTTTGCATATGTATCAGAGAAATCCACAGACATCTTACGGTCCTCAGTTACAGTCATACCTGCCAGGCCCATATCAGCCTTGCCGGAGGTAATCTCAGGGATGATTGAATCAAAAGCAACATCCTCAATCTCTAATTCCATGCCTAACTGCTCGGCAATGGCTGCCGCAATCTCTGCGTCGATACCTACGATGGCGTCTCCCTCATGGTACTCATAAGGCGGGAACTCTGCGTTAGTAGCCATAACCAGTACGCCGCCGGCTGCCTCTGTCTCAGCTGCCGCCTCTGTATCTGCTGCTTCTGCGCTTTCTGTACCGGCTGCTGCCTCTGTTGTATCTGCTGCTGTTGTCTCTGAAGTGGTTCCGCCGCAGGCGGTCATAGCTGCTGCCATCAGTGCTGCCATTGTCAGTGCTAATACTTTCTTTTTCATAACGTCTCTCCTCTTTTCTTTATGCATAAAAATGCATAACTATAAAAATCATTAACGTTTTATATTATAATGCATTTTTTGCTTTTATCAAGAGGAAATTGCACGAAAATCTTCATTTTTCAAATTCTTTCCTGTCCTTACCGGTTCTGAATACCTGCAGCCTGCACCAGATGCCTGGCAAGGATTGCTGTAGTCACGGCGCCTACCCCTCCCGGTACCGGCGTCGCCATGGCGGCCCGGCCCTCTAAGGAATCTGTATCCACATCGCCGCATAAAGCTCCGTTCTCATCCACATTGATCCCCACATCCACTACCACAGCGCCCGGGGCTGCATAGGAAGCATCCAGCATACGGGCCCGTCCGACAGCAGCTACAAGGATCTCTCCCTGGCGGCAGACAGCTGCCAGTTTGGGAGTACGGCTGTGACACAGAGTAACCGTTGCATTTTCCCGCGTCAGGAGCATGGACAGAGGCCGTCCTACTACCATGCTGCGGCCTACGATCACAGCCCGCTTCCCCTCCATGGGAACCTGATAGTGTCTTAACACCTCGATCACTGCCTCGGCGGTACATGGGGCAAAGCCTGAGGCATCACCGGCAAACACCTTTGCCTCATTAACCGGAGAAATACCATCCAGATCCTTTGCCGGATCCATCAGCTCCTGGATCTCCTTTTCGCAGATCTGCTTTGGAAGGGGCCGGAGAAGGAGGATCCCCGTTATCTCCGGATCCTGGTTCACCGACAGAAAGGCTTCCTTAAAGTCCTGATGGCTGATATTCTCCGGATATACATAGCTTCTTACCTTAAGGCCAAAGGATTCCAGCTTTTTCGTAGCCCCCCGCTCATAGGAGAGATCATCCGGCCGCTCTCCCACCCGGATGATGGCAAGGGTTGGAATGGATTTTAATCCCCGAAGCTCCTCCTGAACCCACTCTTTGATGGCGCCAGAAACCGGCGCCCCCTTTAAGAGCTTCAGAGAAGGAGCTGCTTCCTTTGGAGCGGTAAGAGCCCTGGTCACAGATTCATAGACCAGATCCGCCCGCCTGGTGCCTTCCTCGGTCAGAGCGGCGGCTCTCTGGTTTATCTCCTCTGCCCGCTCCCGGTTTTTCATGGATCTGGTATTGATATACACATTCATGGCAGCTCCGAGAATGGTCGTTCTTACAAGCTGAACCCCTACTCCTACGTCACTGACCGCCAGGCGGCTTCCCTTTTCCGCCAGGATTTCCATAAGCCCCAGCATCTGGACACCCTTTTCCATCACCTCCACTGGTACCATACTTGCATCAAAAAGGCGTTCCTCCATCACCTGATCCTTATAGGCTTTTTCTTCCTCCGTAATGGAAGGCAGGCTATAGCAGACAGCAAGAGGGGCAAACACTTTGGCATCCCGGTCCGCAAGGGCCACAAATTCTCCCTGGAGACGTATCAGCTGCTCTTTTACCTCTGTAAGCTCCTCCTCATACTCCGCATATTTCTTCTTCCCGATGGTCAGATTGGCTACCATCTGTCCCAGCGCGTTCCCAAGGGCGCCTGCCAGGGCCGCCGCGCCGCCGCCGCCCGGAACGGGTGCCTTTGAGGATAATTCCTCCAGAAATCCCTGAATGGTGTTGTCTTGTATCATAACTCCTGTCCTCCTGTCTTATACGATCCTGATCCCTAACAGCTTTGCCAGCTCAGCAGCCTGAAATACATTTACCTTAAGGCCGTACAGCTCTGTAAACTGATCGGATACGCGGATCTGCTCCAGCACACAGCCTGACAGATCCAGCCCCTTTAAGGGAGTTTTGAAAAAATCCGCCCTTGTAAGGTCATTTTTCCCGAAAACGGTCTTTTTCAGCTTCATCTGTGAAAGAAAGGCATCGCGGAAGCTGCAGCCCTCAAGCTGGCAGAACTCCCATGACGCTCCTGAGAAATTTCCGTAGTTAAAGGAGCTGTTCTTCAGATCCGTCCACTTAAAAACTGCCTCTGAAAAAATACCGCCTTCTGCTTTTATATCACGAAATGAAACATTTTTCCAGTAGCTCCCCTCAAAATGGCTGTTGGAAAGATCGCAGCACTCCAGACGTACATTGGAAAAAGAGGATCCGGCAAAGCTGCAGTTGACCAGCCTGCAGTTTTCAAAGATAACCGCGTCAAATTCCTGATGCCTTCCATCCAGCCCATCTATAACCTGATCCTTAAAATGATGGTTTGCAATGAGCCACTCCTGCTCCCTGGCTTCTATTATGATCTGCGACAGCATCGGTGCATCTCCTCCTTAAATTATATGATCCTGGCCCGGCTGCCTCCCTGTCTGTCCTTTGTCACCAGGATCTGGCGGTGGATCCTGGTTTTTAATTCCTGTACATGGGAAATGATACCTACCAGCCTGCGCCCCTCAGCCAGACCTGTCAGGGCCTTCACTGCCAGCTCCAGGGTATCCTCATCCAGTGAGCCAAAGCCCTCGTCCACAAACATAGTATCCAGCCGGATCCCTCCTGCCGCCTCCTGGATCTCATCTGAAAGCCCCAGAGCCAGGGAAAGAGAGGCCTGGAAGGACTCGCCTCCGGAAAGAGTTCTGACGCTCCGTTCAGTGCCGTTGTAATGATCGATCACATTCAGGCCCAGGCCGCTTTTTCCCCGGTTATCCTCCTCTGTGGCCCGCTTCAGTTCATACTGCCCGCCGCTCATCACCATAAAACGCGTATTTGCCCTGGCTATGATCCGTTCAAAAAATGCCATCTGCACATAGGCTTCCAGTGTAACCCGTTCCTTTCCTGTCACTTCTCCGGAAGCCGTGTCGGAAAGAGATTTGACCCAGCGCCATCTGCTCTGCAGTTTCTCTATGGCCTCTGTCTCCTTTTCCAGCTGCCGCCGGATCCCCGTATTAGTCTCAAGGCGGTGATGGAGGGTCTGAACCTTCTGCTCCAGAACAGTATACTCCCGGCGAAGTTCCTCCTGCCGGGCCTGAACCTCCTCTGCCCTGGCCTCAGGAGCCCTTCCCCAGCCTTCCAGCTGCCGTCCCAGAGCCTCTGACCTTCCTCTGGCATCCAGAACACGCCGGTTCATAGCCTCGTAGCGGACGTTTGCCTCCTTAAAGGCCTGTTCCAGTTCCTTCAGATGGTCCAGAAGCTCCTTCTCCCGCTTCTTCACCCCCTGTATATCCTGAAAGGCTGTGCCGGCCTTCAGCTCCTCGATCTGGCGCTCCAGTTCCCTGATCCGGGTATTCTCCTGGATCTGCGCTCCGAGAGCTTTCTGAAGCTCCTCTGCCGCCCCTTCCGAATCCGCTCTGAGACGCCGAAGCCCCTCCTCCAGCTTCTGCCTTCTCTGCACTGCCTGCTTTAAGGCGGCTGTCCGTTCCTTAAGCGTCCCTTCTCTGGCAAGAAGGGTCTCCTCCAGCTGTTCAAGCAATGTCTTCCATGTCTCCAGAAACTGCTGCCGTCCCTTTCCGAAGGCTCCCTCTGTATCCTTAAGGGCCTCCTGCTCCGCCTGAAGCATCCGTTCCTGCCATCCCGCCTTCCAGGTATCCGTTTCCTCTTTTATATTCCTGCAGACCCGTTCATACCGGGACTCCAGGCTTCCGGACAGGCGGCCTGCGTAAAGGCTCGCTTCCTCTGCCGCCCTTCCCGCAAGCTCCGCCGCCTTCCTTGCCTGATCCACCTGCTCCTTCCCTACAGGCCCGGTGCCTGCACCAGCTGCCTTTGGCATGGCAGAAGCCGGATGGTCCAGAGAGCCGCACACCGGGCAGGGATGATTTTCCCTCAGTTCTGCCGCCAGTACCCCCGCCTGGTCATCCAGAAATACCTGATACAGCCTGCGGTAACTCTCCTCTGCCTGATTCCGTCTTACATCTGCCTTCCCGTAGGCCTCCCTTGCCTTTTTCAGCTCCCAAAGCTCCTTCTCATACCCGGCATACTCCTGCCTAGCGTTCAAGATCCGCTGTCTGTACTCTCCCAGCCGTTCCAGCTGCAGCTGAGCGGCATGAAGCTCCTGATCCGCGTCCTTAAGGCTGAGAAGCTCCTTCTCCCAGGCTTCCTCCTGAGCCTTCTGCTCCTGCCGCCTGGCAGCCGCCTTCTCCTCCTGCCGCTTAAATTCTGCCGTCCTTTTCACTGCCTGCTGTCTGTCAGCCTCCAGTTTGTCTCTGCGTTCACAGGCCTCCAGGCTTTCCTTCAGCCTTGCCAGTTCTCCTACCAGCTCCCTTTTTTCCTCCTCGCGGTCTTTTTCACGCTCCAGGTCAGCCGCCGCTTGCAAAAGGGCCGGCTCCGCCTCCCGCAGAAGGCTTAAGGCTTCCTCATATTCCTTTTTAAGGCGCAGCGCGTCCTGAAGGCGGGCCAGCTCACTGCTGTCTGCCTCCATCCTTTCCCGAAGGCCTGCAAGAGCTTCCCTGGCGGACTTATACTGCTCCTGATCCCCAGCGATCATCTGATCCAGAAGCTCCGTTACCGCTTCCTGATGGCCTTCCTTTGCTTCCTCCCACCGCAGGGCCATGGCCTCATCCCGAGCCAGCACCCCGCCCAGATACTGATCCATACTCCGGCAGCTTTCTTCATAGCTGCGCTCCAGCTTCCTGGCCTCCTCCTTCATCCGCTCCTGAAAGCGCTGATAAGGCCTGGTTTTAAAAAGCTCCCTGAAAATAGCCCCCCGGTCCTCTGTCTTTCCTGACAAGAGCCTTGAAAAGCTGCCCTGAGCCAGCATGGCAATCTGCAGAAACTGTTCCCGGTTCAGGCTTATAAGCTCCTGAATGGCCGCTGTCACCGGCCTGTCTCCTGTGATCACCCGGCCGTCCGGCATCCATAGAGAGGCGTCCGGCTTTTCTCTGGTCTCTCCCTCCCCCCGAAGCTTTGCCCGGGTGTATTCCGGGTTTCTGCGCACAGTGTATTCCTTCTCCCCGTAAAGGAAGGTCATCTCCACATAGGTCCTGGCATCGGAAGATGCATACTTGCTTCTGAGCATCCTGGGCTTTCTGCCATCACTGCTGGTATTCCCGTAAAGAGCAAAGGCAATGGCATCAAAAATAGTGGTTTTTCCCGCCCCTGTGTCACCTGTGATCAGGTAAACTCCCCGGTCCCCCAGCCGGGACAGCTCCAGAACCGTCTCTCCCGCATAAGGCCCAAAGGCAGATAATGTCAGTCTGACAGGTCTCATAACAGCTCCTCCCATATCTCCTTCATCAGCTTCCCCGCAAACTCCTCCTGGCGGGGATCCATCGGCTGGTTGTTCTGAAGCTCATACAGCTGTTTCAGCAGTTCCATAGGGGTATACTCCTCCTGCACCGTCTCCAGCTGCTGTCCCTCCCGTGTCCGGCAGTTATCATAATCCAGCCTCATCAGATTGGGATATATAGATCTTAGCTTTCCCATCCCGTCCAGTATATCCTCCTCATCCGTCAGGGTGATCCGCAGATAATCATCCACTGCCGTCCCCTGATAAAAGCTGCGGTCCGTCACCTCCTGATAGGTGCCCTTAAACTCCCTCATATCATGAAGAGGCTTCAGAGGCCTTGTGGAAACAGAAATCCGTCCCTTTTCAAACAGCTCCACAACCGTCACTGATTTCTCATGCCCTGCCTCAGAAAAGGAGTATTTAAGAGGCGTACCGCAGTAGCGGATCCGCTCTCCAAGCTGCTGGGGGCCGTGGATATGGCCCAGAGCTGTATAGTCAAAGGCTTCAAACCACTCCGCCCGCACCTGATCCAGCCCTCCTACAGACAGCTCCTCAGAATCACAGCAGGCCGCCCCTGTAACAAACTGATGGGCGATCAGTACATTTCTGGCAGAAGGATCGAAGGAGGGGGACTCTGTTATATGCCGGACCGCACAGCCCACTGCCTCGTCAAAGGTATCCGCATGGTCCTCCGGCCAGGCCCGGTGAAGAATCTGGGGCTTTAAAAAGGGAAGCATATACACTGCCACAGTCCCATAGCTGTCTTTAAGGATCACCGGAGGGGTCTCTCCCTCGTAAACCGGAGCCATATGGACGCCGCTCCCCTCCATCAGACGGTTTCCAAAGGCCAGACGCTCCGGACTGTCATGGTTCCCGCTTATAACAAACACCGGAACCCTCCGGCCTGAAAGCTCTGTAAGGAACCAGTCAAACACCTGGACTGCCTCTGCAGGAGGCACCGGCCTGTCATAGATGTCTCCCGCGATCAGGACTCCCTCCGGCGTCTCCTCATCTATTATCCTTATGATCTCCTTTAAAATATACCGCTGGTCCTCCAGCATGGAAAATTCATTGACCCGCTTTCCAAGGTGCAGATCCGATAGATGCAGCAATTTCATATCTGTCTCCTAAAAATACAGCAGGGATCCCTTCCTGTATAAGTGTACTCTCGGAATCTCCCTTGCACTCATCTTTATGGCTGATTTTCCGCCATCCGCACACAAATCTGAGCACAAAGAGATTCCTAGAACACACTATAAAAAGAGATCCCTCCCAATCCTTTCTTCCGTTTAGTTCCACTCCGCCGCGTCCACCACCTGGCCGTTATGGCTCAGCTTTCTCTCACGGATGTCCTCATAAAACTCTGCCGCGCTGGCGCAGACATAGGTATCCAGAAGTACCATGCCCACCCACACAGGCAGCGTGGCCAGAATGAGAAACGGCGAGAATATTCCGCCGGAAACTGCCAGCCTGGCCAGCCCGGCGCCTATGACCGCAAGAAGAATTACCCAGCCCATAAAAGAAAAATGAAGAAGAAACCATCTCCACTTCTCTCCGTACATCCACTGTCTGCTCCGCTCTCTGGCCTCACTCCAGGTCAGCTCCGGCTCATCTCCCAGGATATAGGGAACCAGAGCGTATTCAAAGCTTTTGTAGATGCCGGGGATAATGAAAAGCAGACTCCACAGAACCAGAAATAAATTCATCAGGAACATATTGGCCACGGTGCGCAGATACCAGCCATTTCTAAAAGAGGAAAACAGGGCGCCAAAGCCTGCTGACTTCCCTTCTCTTGCGCTTTTTACAAAAAAGCCAAGCTTCCCTACCATCACCACATTGGACACAAAAACAGAAAAAATAATCCCCAGCACAGCGGCCACCAGCATGATCGCCAGAACGATCACGCCAACCAGCAGCAGAGTCCCCATGTCTGCCGACAGGGCGCCGCCTGGCGTCGGTATCTGTGTTCCCTGCTGTGATATGGCCATATTATTATTAATAATAGTGTTCACCTGGAAGGTGCTGCCTGCCCCCAGAAAGTGAGCTGCCAGGCACACCAGAACAGCGGCAGCAAAATACAGTTTTAATCTGGCTCTCGCCCTGCGCTTAAGCTCACCGATCTTCATCTTCATTCCTCCATCCCCAAAAGGGTCAAATCCAGTTTTTACATCTATGGTTACCTGTCTATCATACCACAGGCCGGCCCTGACCGCAAGGGATAATCGAACATACATTCTTACAATATTCTTAATCCCCTTGCGGCAGGGCTTCTTCTGTGCTACACTCTCCCTGAGGTGATGCACATGAATCCAATGAATCTTCTACAGTTAAAGCCTGCCTGGAACTGCTTTAAGGAAAACCATCCCAAACTCCTTTCCTTTGTGAAAACCGCCTCCAGAGAGAATTTTCTGGACGAAGGCTCTGTCATCGAAATCAAGGTGACCAACAGCCAGGGAAAGACCATGGCAGCCAATGTAAAGGTAAAGCCGGATGATCTTGCCTTTCTCGGAGGATTGAAAAAAGCGCTGGAAGATTAATCCCAGCGCTTAAAACTCTTTCAGCAGTGCGTCCACCACGCCCCTTGCCGACCGCTCCCGGACCGGAAGAGTCAGCCCCGGCTCATTGATATGTTCCAGATAGTGGGCGTCGGAATTGCTGATGATCCGGCAGGTCTCAAGATAGGGATGCTCCCGCTTAAGGTCATGGAGCTTTTTCATATCCTTGACCTCCGCCGTCTTAAACCGGCTGTCCGGCGGGATAAAGCCCAGATTGGCAATGAGGCTGTTAGCCCCCTTATCCACATGAGCCGGGAACATCACCCCGTCATAGGAGCGCACCAGCTCCCACAGCCCCTCAAAGGACAGCTCCGCCGCGTTGATCAGAAGATTGGGCTCTGTGCCGCAGATCTCATCCCTTTCATTATAAATCTGCTGTTTTCCGAATATTTCCTCCCTGTTTGGGAATTTCATCAGCCGTTCGTATACATAGGCGTCAAATTCCAGCGCCGCCTTAAGCTCTGCAAAGAGGCACACCGCATGAACCTCCTCGGAGGTATTGACCTCCATTCCCGGAAGAGCGATCAGGCCGTATTCCTCTGCCGCCGCCAGGAAGGCAGGGCAGTTTTTAGAGGAATTATGATCCGTCAGTGCCACCACGTCCAGCCCCTTAAGGGCCGACATCCCCGCTATGTTGGCCGGAGTCATATCATCATCCCCGCAGGGCGATAAGCAGGAATGAAGATGCAGGTCATAGGTCAGCTCATACACGCCCCCGTTCCTCCTCTAAAAGCCTGTGAACCAGAAGCCCGGCCTCAAAAACCGGAAGCTCTGTCTTAAGAACCGTAATCCCCTGCTCCGCCGCTTTCTTTACTCCGCCCTCATCCATCTGCGCTCCCTCTGCCAGGATCACGCAGGCCGTTTCCGTCAGAGCCGCCACTGCCAGCGTGTTCATATTGGCCATCACTGTCACCCAGGCCCCGCCCTCCGGCGCCCGGCCCATGGCGATGCTTAAAAGATCGCAGCAGAATACCCTTTCCACCTGCCGCTCCCTGTCATCCCCCTCATTTACCACATCAAAGATCCTGCACTCCATCAGCTCCTGTAATGTCATCCGTCCTCCTCCTCTTCCTTATCCAGCAGGGACATTTCATCGGAGATCCTCTGGATATATTCCTTTAAAATATTAAGGGTTTCCTGGCCTCCCCGTTCTCCCTCAGCCAGGTCGTCTGCCAGGAGAGACACCTCCTCTGAGAGCTTATGAAGATTTTCACGAAGGTAATATACACAATCATTTTCACTGGCATCCCCCCGGACAATGTCCTCTGCCAGGGCCTTGCAGGTAGGCGCCCCGCAGGAACCGCAGTCCAGCCCCGGAAACTTCTTCATCAGCCGCTCCGCCTGGTTAAGCCTTGAAAAGCTTTCCAGCATATTGTTCCCCAGGCTGAATACAGGCTCGTATTCAACCCCGGTGGTCCACCGTAAAAGCTCCTGCTCACTGTCATGGATGTGACTTCTGGCAACGGGCATATATTTTCTTAGACGCTTCAGCTTAACCTCCGCCACATAAGGGTTCTCCACCGTCAGTACCCCGCCCACACAGCCGCCGTTGCAGGCGTTCAGCTCCACAAACCGCAAGTTGGTAAACTTCTGATCCTCCATATCCTCCAGCACCCGGATCACATTTTCAATGCCGTCAGCTGCCAGATAATTTTCCGTAAAAAGGCCGCTGGCCTCCCCGCCGCTGTGCCCCCAGCTGATACCGATCTTGCCGGAGGTGCCGATCACCGGATAATCCTCCTCAGCCGCCGCCACTGCCTTCATACAAGCCAAAAGCCTGGGATATACATCCTTGATGGCAAGAACATGGTCCACCTGACTCTTTTCCGTACCCAGAGGCGCCTTCACATAGGTCACCTTGGAGGGGCAGGGGGAAATGAACATGATGCCGATCTTTTCCCTGGGAAGCCCTGTATCCTTCATGGCCTTTTCCACTGCCAGCCCCGCCGCCACCTCAACCGGCGGATTAAGGGGCAGAAGATGGGGGATCAGGTTGGGAAACCGGACCCGGATCAGCCGCACCACCGACGGGCAGGCCGTACTGATCACCGGCATCTGCTCCTCGTGATGGGACAGATATTCTCTTGTAGCCTCTGATACCAGCTCCGCCGCTGCGCTTACCTCAAATACATCGTGAAAGCCCATCTGCAAAAGGGCATTTAATACAATATTCACATCATCCAGGTTGTTGAACTGGCTGTAAAGGGAAGGGGCAGGAAGGGCCACTGTATATTCATACTGCTTCATCACATCCAGCTTATCATAAGTCGCGTGCTTGGCATGATGGGGACAGACCCGGATGCATTCGCCGCAGTCAATGCAGAACTTGTTATTGATGCTTGCCTTTCCCCCCCGGACCCGGATGGCCTCTGTGGGGCACCGCTTGATGCAGTTGATGCAGCCCTTGCAAAGCTCCTCGTCCAGCCTTACCGAATGATAAAACTTATCCATAGTCCTCGCCTCTCATTATCCAATCTTCACCACCATAGTAATGGTAGTTCCTTCCCCCAGACGGGTGTCGATCTCCATCTGGTCTGTATATTTCTTCATATTGGGCAGGCCCATGCCGGCTCCAAAGCCCAGAGAGCGGATCTCATCCGGAGCAGTGGAATATCCCGCCTGCATGGCCTGCTCCACATCCGGAATACCGGGCCCTACATCCGCCAGAATCATTTTTATATCCTCCGGCGTGATCTCCACTGTGATCTCCCCGCCCTTTGCGTGGATCACCATATTGATCTCTCCCTCGTACATGGCGATGGCCACCTTCCTTATGGCCTCCGGAGCCACGCCCATCTGTTTTAATTTGCGCTTTACGTCGCTGCTGGCTTCCCCTGCCCTGGTAAAATCATCAGCGGATATATCATAAGTTAAAACGATCGCATTTTCCATCTGTGTCCCTCCTATATGGCTCCTCCATGAAGTCCCGCGGCGTAGAGCATACCGCAGGCAGAGAACATCCGGTGGCCGGTGGCCATCACCACAAGCCCCCTCTCCCTTGCCATCTCAAGCATGGCCTCGTCAGGCTTTTTTCCTCTTACAAAAATCAGGCAGACAATATCAAGCATCTCCGCCGTCCGGATCACCTGAGGGTTGCACAGCCCCGTAAGGAGGATGGAATGATCCTTTGAAAATGCCAGTACGTCGCTCATCATATCTGATCCGCAGGCAGAACGCACCTCCCGGTTCAGAAACTCCTCTCCCACCAGAACCCTGGCTCCCAGTATATCTCTCGCGTCTTTTACTGTCATAAATGTCCTCCCCTTCATAAATTGTTTCTGTTTTTATACACTCTAGCATATCATTAGTTTTGTATATTTTCAATATTTTTTACCTATCTAAACCGTATTGCTTCGTTAATTTCTTCACTTTTACAGTAGATTTTTTCCTTTATCCGTGGTAGAATAATGGTTACATTGCACAATGTACAACTTGTAAGGAGGTATTGAAAGATGGCTTGCAAAAAACAAACAGTTCCTTTCCGGGGAACACCTGAGCAGGAAGCAGAGCTTAAAAGCGTGATTGCTCAGTTAAAGGATGAGCCCGGCGCCCTTATGCCAGTGATGCAGAAGGCCCAGGACATCTATGGTTATCTTCCGATCGAGGTGCAGACGATCATATCTGACGAAATGGGTGTTCCTCTTGAAAAGGTATATGGAGTAGCTACATTTTATGCTCAATTTGCCCTGCAGCCCAAGGGCCAGTATAAGATTTCTGTCTGTCTCGGTACGGCATGTTATGTAAAAGGTTCTGGCGAGATCTTTAAGAAACTGGAAGAATTGCTGGGCATTACCAATGGTGAATGCACAGCAGATGGCAAATTCTCCCTGGATTCCTGTCGATGCGTCGGCGCCTGCGGCCTGGCACCCGTTATGATGATCAACAACGAGGTATACGGCCGTCTCACTGTGGATGACATCCCAGGCATTCTTGCCAAGTATAACTAAGCCTATGATGACAGAGATTTCCTTAAATGTACTGGATGTATCAGAAAATTCCACCCGGGCCGGCGCCAGCCTTGTGACCATACAGGTGACAGCTGACGAAGCTCAGGACCGGCTGACCATTATCATCGAGGATAACGGCTGCGGCATGAGCCCGGAACAGGTTTTGCGGGTTACGGATCCCTTTTATACTACAAGGACCACCAGAAAGGTAGGGCTTGGCATTCCCTTTTTCAAGCAGGCCGCAGAAAGCACTGGCGGCAGCTTCCTCATCGAATCCGAGGAGGGACGGGGCACCAGGGTAACAGCCGTATTCGGCCTGTCCCACATTGACCGGATGCCTCTGGGGGATATGTGCGCCACCATCCACAACCTGATCGTATACCATCCGGATACGGATTTCTGCTATACATACACATATAATGAAGCGTCATTTACATTGGATACCAGGGAGATGAGGGAGATCCTGGGGGGAGTTCCCTTAAATACGCCTGAGGTATCTGATTACATTATGGAATATCTGAGAGAGAATCAACAGGAAACAGACGGCGGCTGTCTCATCTGAGACCGTCAGACATAAAGGAGGATAATCGCATGAAAACTCTTGCTGAATTAAAGGCAATCAGAGAAAAGATGCAGAGCCAGGTCAACCTGCGCGCTGAGGACCATAACCACATCCGCGTGATCGTGGGCATGGCAACCTGCGGCATAGCGGCAGGCGCAAGACCGGTTTTAAATACACTGGCCCAGGAGATCCAGTCCAGAGGACTGACTGACAAGATCTCCGTTACCCAGACCGGCTGTATCGGCTTATGCCAGTACGAGCCTATCGTAGAAGTTTTAGAGCCAGGCAAAGAAAAGATTACCTATGTAAAAATGAACCCTGAAAAAGCCCTTGAGGTGATCGAGCGCCACTTAGCAGGCGGTCATCCCGTTGAGAAGTACACCATGGGCGCTTCAGGTCTTAAATAAAGGAGGGAAGCACCATGTATCGTTCACATGTATTAGTCTGCGGCGGAACCGGATGTACTTCCTCCGGAAGCCCAAAGATTTTAGAAGCATTAAAGGATGAATTAAAAAAGCAGGGCCTTGAGGATGAGGTTGCTGTGGTTGAGACTGGCTGCCACGGACTCTGCGCCCTTGGCCCCATTATGATCATTTACCCCGACGCTGCCTTTTACTCCATGGTACAGCCGGGAGACGTTCCTGAGATCGTATCTGAGCACCTGTTAAAGGGCCGCCCCGTAACCCGCCTCCTCTATCAGGAAACTGTAAACCCCACCGGCGGCATCAAGGCCCTCAGCGACACTGCATTTTATAAGAAGCAGCACCGTATCGCCCTGCGCAACTGCGGTGTGATCAACCCTGAAAATATTGAAGAATATATCGGCACAGGCGGCTATGAGGCACTTGGAAAGGTGCTGACTGAGATGACCCCTGACGATGTGATCCAGACCCTGCTTGACGCAGGCCTCAGAGGCCGCGGCGGCGCAGGCTTCCCCACCGGTCTTAAGTGGAAACTGTGCAGGCAGAATGATGCAGACCAGAAGTATGTCTGCTGCAACGCCGACGAGGGCGACCCGGGCGCATTTATGGACCGTTCCGTACTGGAGGGCGATCCTCATGCCGTTCTTGAGGCCATGGCCATCGCAGGCTATGCCATCGGCGCAAACCAGGGCTATATCTATGTCCGCGCCGAGTACCCTATTGCCGTTGAGCGCCTTCAGATCGCCATCAAACAGGCCCGTGAGATGGAACTTTTAGGCAAGAACATTTTCGGCACCGGCTTTGATTTTGATATTGATCTCCGTCTTGGCGCAGGCGCCTTTGTCTGCGGCGAGGAAACTGCCCTTATGACCTCCATCGAAGGCAAGCGCGGCGAGCCGCGTCCAAGACCTCCGTTCCCGGCACAGAAGGGCCTCTTTGGAAAGCCAAGCATCTTAAATAACGTAGAAACCTACGCAAACATTCCTCAGATCATCCTGAACGGATCTGAGTGGTTTGCCTCCATGGGTACAGAGAAATCCAAGGGCACCAAAGTATTTGCCCTGGGCGGCAAGATCAACAACACCGGCCTGGTAGAGGTTCCTATGGGAACCACCCTGCGCACCGTTATCGACGAGATCGGCGGCGGTATTCCAAACGGCAAGAAATTTAAGGCAGCTCAGACCGGCGGACCTTCCGGCGGATGTATCCCGGCTGAGCATTATGATATTCCAATTGATTATGACAACCTGTTATCCATCGGCTCCATGATGGGTTCCGGCGGCCTCATTGTTATGGACGAGGACGACTGTATGGTGGATATTGCCAAGTTCTTCCTGGAGTTCACCGTTGAGGAATCCTGCGGTAAGTGTACGGCCTGCCGTATCGGCACAAAGCGTATGCTGGAGATCCTGACAAAGATCACCAAGGGTCAGGCTACCATGGAAGATCTTGATAAACTGGAAGAGCTGTGCCACTATGTAAAGGCCAACTCCCTGTGCGGCCTGGGACAGACCGCTCCCAACCCGGTACTTTCCACCCTTCACTTCTTCCGCGACGAGTACGAGGCCCATATCAAGGAAAAACGCTGTCCGGCAGGCGTATGTAAGGCCCTGCTGTCCTACAGCATCGACCGCGACAAGTGCCGCGGATGTACCCTCTGCTCCCGCGTATGTCCTGCCGGTGCCATTGTGGGCTCTGTTAAGAATCCTCATGTCATCGACATCAACAAGTGCATCAAGTGCGGCGCCTGTATGGAAAAATGTAAATTCGGCGCTATTTACAAGAAATAAAAAGGGAGGGAATAGACGATGGAGACAATCAACCTTAAAATCAACGGCATTGAAGTCACTGCTCCAAAGGGTTCCACTATCCTGGAGGCAGCAAGACTGGCGCATATCGAGATTCCTACTCTGTGTTTCTTAAAGGAAATCAACGAGATCGGAGCCTGCCGTATTTGTATTGTAGAGCTAAAAAATGGAAAAATCGTTACTTCCTGTGTATATCCTGCTGAGGAAGGCATGGAAGTATTTACCAACACACCGCGGGTTATGGATTCCCGTAAAAAAACCTTACAGCTTCTCTTATCCAACCACAACCGTTCCTGCTTATCCTGCGTGCGCAGCGGACACTGCGAGCTTCAGGAGCTGGCAAAGGAGCTGGGAGTAGATGACGAGAGCTATTATGACGGCGAGGTCACACCTTCTGAAATCGATACCTCTGCTGCCCATATGATCCGGGACAACAGCAAATGTATCCTCTGCCGCCGCTGCGTGGCAGTCTGCGACCAGGTACAGGGCATCGGCGTCATCGGCGCCAACAACCGCGGTTTCCACACAGAGATCGGCTCTGCCTTCGGTATGGGCCTGGGCGAAACCTCCTGCGTATCCTGCGGCCAGTGTATCGCTGTCTGTCCCACCGGCGCCCTTCAGGAAAAGGATAATACAGAGGACGTATTCGCAGCCATTGCAGATCCCTCTAAGCATGTGATCGTTCAGACAGCTCCTGCTGTCCGGGCCGGCCTTGGAGAAGAATTCGGGCTTCCTATCGGTACCAATGTAGAGGGCAAGATGGCAGCCGCCCTCCGCCGCCTTGGCTTTGACAAGGTATTTGACACCAACTTCTCCGCAGACCTTACCATTATGGAGGAGGCCCACGAGTTCCTTGACCGCGTGAAAAACGGCGGCGTACTTCCTCTGATCACCTCCTGCTCACCAGGCTGGATCAAATACTGCGAGCACTATTTCCCGGACATGACCGAGAACCTGTCCTCCTGTAAGTCACCTCAGCAGATGTTCGGCGCCATTGCCAAGTCCTACTACGCTGAGAAGATGGGTATTGACCCCAAGGACATTGTAAGTGTCAGCGTTATGCCATGTACCGCCAAGAAGTTTGAGATCGGCCGTGACGATCAGGCTGCAAACGGCGTTCCCGATGTAGATATTTCCATCACCACCAGAGAGCTGGCAAGGATGATTAAGAAGGCACGCATCCGCTTCCTGGAACTGCCGGACGAGAAATTCGATGATCCTCTGGGCCTTGGCACCGGCGCTGCCGTTATCTTCGGCGCTACTGGCGGTGTTATGGAGGCAGCCCTCAGAACCGCAGTGGAGACACTGACCGGCGAGGAGCTTCCGAAGCTGGATTTCACAGAGGTGCGCGGCACAAAGGGCATCAAGGAAGCTGTCTACAATGTAGCCGGTATGGATGTAAAAGTAGCCGTCGCCTCCGGCCTTGGCAATGCCAGAGAGCTGCTTAATAAGGTAAAATCCGGTGAAGCAGATTATCACTTCATCGAGATCATGGGATGCCCCGGCGGCTGTGTCAACGGCGGCGGACAGCCTCAGCAGCCCGGCTATGTACGCAATACCACAGATATCCGCGCCCTGAGAGCTCAGGTACTCTATGACAGCGATGCCAATAATCCTATCCGCAAGTCCCATGAGAACCCGGCCATCAAGGAGCTTTATGCCACCTACCTGGGCGAGCCCGGAAGTGAGAAGGCACACCACCTGCTGCATACAACCTATGTAAAGAGAACCATCAATCAGCACTAATACGGTTTTTTGCAAGCAATTTTATAAATAGCAGAAACAGCGGAACGCAGATTGCCACTGCGCCCGCTGTTTCTGCATTTTCTGTCTTTTTTCTGTCATTTTCTGACATATTTATGAAGTATATTTCCACATTTTCTGTCATATGGTACAATGATTTTAACCAATTAAAGTGTATTTCAGAAAGGAGTACCTATGTTAGATCTGCTGCTTTATATCTGGCCCTTTGTGCTGGGCCTTGTTCTTGCCGTACTTATCATCACCCAGGGCTATGTAAAAGCCCCGCCGGATCACGCCTACATAATCTCCGGCCTTCGGAAGGAGCCCCGGATCCTGATCGGACGGGCCGGACTTAAGATCCCGTTTTTTGAGCAGATGGATAAGCTCTATCTGGGACAGATCACCGTAGACATCAAAACCGACGAGTACATTCCCACCAATGACTTTATCAACGTGATGGTAGACGCCGTTGCCAAGGTCCGGGTAGCAGATGACCCGGCGCAGATGAAGCTGGCTATGCGGAACTTCTTAAATAAGGAGCCTGCCAAGATCGCCGCCGACCTTCAGGATTCCCTTCAGGGAAATATGCGTGAGATCATCGGCACCCTGACCCTGCGGGCCATCAATACTGATCGTGATTCCTTTTCCGACCAGGTGATGGCAAAGGCCTCCAAGGATATGGAAAAGCTGGGCATCGACATTCTCTCCTGCAACATCCAGAATGTAACCGATGAACATGGCCTGATCCAGGACCTTGGTATGGATAATACCTCCAAGATCCGCAAGGACGCTTCCATCGCGAAGGCTGAGGCAGAGCGTGATATTGCCATTGCAAAGGCAGCGGCTGACAAGGCCTCCAACGATGCCAGAGTGCTGGCAGAAACTGAGATCGCTCAGAAAAATAATGAGCTTGCCATCAAGAAAGCGGAGCTTCAGAAGGCTTCTGACACGAAAAAGGCGGAAGCGGACGCCGCCTATGAAATCCAGAAGCAGGAGCAGGAAAAGACCATCCAGGCCGCTACGGTAAATGCCCAGATCGCCAAGGCGGAGCGTGAGGCAGAGCTCCGCAAGCAAGAGGTTCTGGTACAGCAGCAGGCCCTGGAAGCTGAGATCAATAAAAAGGCGGACGCTGACCGTTACGCCATCGAGCAGGCGGCAGCGGCAGAGCTGACCAGACGCCAGCGGGACGCGGAAGCAAAGAAATACGAGCAGGAAAAGGAGGCGGAGGCCAGAAAGGCACAGGCAGACGCCCAGAAATACGCCATGATCCAGGAGGCGGAGGGTATCCGCGCCAGAGGTGAGGCAGAAGCGGCCGCCATCCAGGCCAAGGCCCTGGCAGAAGCAGAAGGTATGGAGAAAAAGGCGGAAGCCTACCAGAAATACAACAAGGCGGCCATGGCTGAGATGATGATCAAGGTACTGCCTGAAATCGCCGGAAAGATCGCCGAGCCTCTGGCCCAGATCGACAAGATCACCATCATCGGCGGCAGCTCCGACCATGAAACCGGCGTTGGCTCCGTAGCCGGCAATGTGCCTGTGGTGATGGCAAAGCTCTTTGAATCCATGAAAGAGGCCACCGGCGTGGATCTGGCTGATATTATGAAAGCCGATTCCTTCGAGGCCCAGGTAACAAGAAACATTAACCTGACCGGCGCACCGGATATAGTGATCGGGGATGGAAAGAAAGAAAACGCCCCGGAGACGGAAGTGGAAACGGGCGAATCATAGAAAGGCGGTGACAGAATGGCTTTATCTGTTGTAGGAATCGGAATGGCATTGCTGCTTTTAGGGCTCCGTATCGCAGTTGTTGCATTGGCCGGGTTTTTTGTGGTCAAATTCGCAGTAAAGGCAGCCATACGGGAGCTTAGAAAAGAAGGAGTTCTGTAAAATGAAATGGACGCGGCAAAAAGTGCTGATGCTCCTCTTTGGGGCAGGCGGGCTTGTACTGCTTCCAGTCAGTGTTTTCATGGAAAGCAGCGCAAGGTATCCGGTGCGGCTGATGGGATTTGTGTGTCTGCTGGTTTTTAATCTGGTGAGGGGGAGGAAGTAGGTGGGGAAGGATGAATGACGGGATTTTTATAATAACTTATATCCTGGTTATAGGGACTGCTGTCTATCTTGGCATAAAGATTGCTAGAAAGAAGATTCCGTTTTCAAAAAAATACCCCCGCGTTTTTTACTGTTTCATATGCGGTTGGCTGATATTTATAGGATGCTTTCCTTTCCCCCTGTCCTTAAATATACTGTTCGGTTTATCAGTCTCCTGCTTTATTACCGCCATTGCATTCGAGCGCTTATACGGGGCCGGAAAATGGAAACGGGTCTGCCTTACTACCCTGCTGTTTTCATCGGCCGGACTGGTTTGCCGGTATCTCCTGGAATATGGGGAGGTCTCCAATACCTATAATTTCACAGTCTGGAAAGTGATTCTGTATCTTGGGGTTGTGGTTGGGATGGTGGTTGGAGGGTATCAGTTAGATTCAAAGGCAAAGTAAAACTTTAGTACATATCCGCCCTATATTAAAAGCCTGCCGGCAGGTACATCCCCCGGCAGGCTTTCCTCTGAAGCCTTATAGTTCTATTTTACACTTCAAAAACTGTCCGCTTCCCCTTACTCCTTTAAACTGTCCATCTTCAACCAGAATCTCCCCTCTCCTGATCGTGCAGACCGGCCATCCGCAGGAAACAAAGCCTTCATAAATACTGTAATCCAATTCTGGAGGATAATGCAGATTTTCCCAGGTTAAAGGAACTTCTTTTTCAGGGTCAACAATAATGATGTCCGCATCACTTCCCACTTCCAGGCTGCCTTTTTGAGGATAACAACCAAAAATCCTTGCTGGATTTGTACTTCCCAGCTGAACCAGCTGATTTAAGGAGATTTCTCCCCTATTAACGCCGATCATCAGCAGACCGAACCGCTCCTCAAGCCCGGGGATCCCATTGACCGGGATCCTGAAATCGGGGATTACATCTCCCTTTTGATCCTTTTCTAAATCTTTTTCCTTGATGCGTCGTCCAAATACTTCATTGTCAGAAGTGACCAGACTTAGGGAACCGTCTCTGAGTCCATCCCACATCGCCCTGCGGTCCGTTTCACTCCGAAGGGGCGGGCTCATAAGATAGTGAATACCATTTTCCCCTTTATTTCTTTCATCTGTTAAGGTTAGATAATGCCCGCAGGTCTCCGCATATACCTTAAGACCTTTGTGCTTCGCCTGGCGAACTGCTTCCACCGCCTCCTTCGTAGATAAATGGTAAAAGTACACAGGTGCATCCAGCAGTTCTGCAAATTGAATGATCCGGCTTACAGCCTCTGCTTCACAGGCATTTGGCTTTGCCTGATTAAAATATTCCCAGGATTTTTTCTGCTCTTCTATTAAATTTTCTGTCACAAATTGGGCAATATCATTGCTTTCTGCGTGGAAGCCGCATAAGGCGCCTTCTTCCTTAGACAGCTTCATAATCCTCAGAATATCTGCATCCTGGATCATAACCCCCGGATAGATCGTAAACATTTTAAATGCAGGCACTCCCCTGGCTACAAAGGCCTTAATAACAGCCCGAAGCTCCACTTCATCTTTACCGGCATGAATAAACTTTGGATGTACGCAGTAATCTAAAACAGATTCTTCTGCCATTTCCCTCAGACGGTCCCCTACTGCCTCCAGCACCGGAACCTCCTGGGTTGTCGTGCTGAAATCCATAAATGAGGTTACCCCGCCAAAGGCGGCGCATTTACTGGCCGTATAAAAATCCAGCATATCAATGGTTCCGCTAAAAGGGGCCTTTACATGCATATGAGGCTCAATAAACCCCGGCATAACATACCGTCCTTTCGCGTCGATCACTCTGGTAAGACTTCCTTTTCTTTCATCCCGGTTCACCAGATCATCCAGCTTTCCCGGAAAACCAATACATGAAATTTTCTCCCCCTCTATTCCAATGTCACCTTTAAAGGTCTCATCTGATGTAATGATGGTTCCATTTTTAATAATCAAGTCTAGCATACGGCTTCCCCTTTCCAGAAATCATTTTGCCGGCAGGCATTACACATCTTTCGGATCATAGGCCGACCCCCATGTTTTTGGAACGAAGGAGCGTTTTACCATCATGGTCAGCGCTGCAATCGTCACAATATAAGGCAGCATCTGCAAAAACTGATAGGGAATAACGGAACCGACCGTCTGGAAACGCAGCTGCGCCGCATCTGCCGCACCAAAAATAAGGCAGACAACCGCAGTACGGATAGGATCCCAGCCGCCGACTACGCAGGCAGCCATTACGATAAAACCTCTTCCACCTGCCATCCCTCCGGTGGAAAAATACCCCACCTCAGCCAGGGTCAGCACACAGCCTCCCAACGCCGCAAAAATACCAGATAAGATTACAGTCTGATATTTTAACCGGATCACAGAAAGCCCTGCTGTGGCCGCTGCCTTCGGGTTGTCTCCAACTGCGCGTACATTCAGTCCCCACCGGGTTTTATACAAAATATAAGCAGCAATGAAAGGAAGAATCAATGCGATCCAGGTGCTGACCGGCTGGGCAAACAAAAGGGCTCCGATCACCGGAATTTCCTGCATGGCTTTCGGAAAAACAGTGGGGAAGGTTGCAACACGGGACTGTCTTGTCTCCGACATCAGAGAAAACAGGGCATCCGTTGCCCCCAGGGAAATCATATTGATCATCAGTCCTGTCACTACCTGATTGGTACGCCGTGATACGGTAAGAAATGCTACGACCGCTCCCAGAACCGCTCCGACTCCAATGGTGCAGAGTACAGCCACCACCAGGCTGTCCAGATAAAAGCCCGCAGCAATCCCTGTCAGGGCTCCAAACAGCATGATTCCTTCGATTCCCATATTAATGACTCCGGAACGCTCTGCATACACTTCACCAATCGAAACAATCAGCAGCGGCGCCGCCCACCGCAGTGTGGCCTGCAGCCAGTCTATTATGATGTCAAACGTCATTTTCCTACCCCCTTTTCCGTTCCATCCTCTTTACTGTTATCTACGATCTGTTTGGAGCGGCGGTTATCCACAACGCCCACCCCGATTACAAACAGCATACACATTGCGATAATGATCGAATTCATAGAGGAAACAACACCTGTCTCAATGGACATGGTTGCTCCTCCTGCCTTTAAGGCCGCAAAGAACAAGGCAGAGAAAATAACTCCCAAGGGATTTCCGCCGGCAAGAAGAGCCACCGCAACACTTTCATAGCCCACATTTGTGACAAATTCCATATATACGCGCCTTTTAAGCCCCATACATTCGATTGCGCCGGAAAGACCTCCGATCACCGCCCCAAGCATGATGATCATCATGATCTGCTTTCTGGAATCAATTCCCGCGTACCTGGCCGCGTTCGGATTTACTCCAAGCAGCTTTGTCCTGAAACCAAAGGAGGTGTAGTTTAAAATATAATGAAACACGATACATAAAAGAATTGCCAAAAACGGGCCCGGATGCAGGCTGGATCCCTTCATCAGCATAGGCAGAAGGGCGCTGTCCGCAAATTTCCTGCTCATGGGATAGAATGCACCTTCCTCTGCGATCATGGGAATACTGGAAACCACCCAGTTGGTAAGGTAGATGGCGATATAGCTCATCATAATGGTGGAAGTAACCTCATTTACCCCCTTATAAGCTCTCAGATACCCGGGGATCAGACCCCATATTGCAGAAAAAATGGCTGCCGCTATCAAACAGAGTAAAATATGCAGAGCTGAAGGAAGGCCAAAGTCAAAAAGCCCAATCACAGCCGCGCCGATGGCGCCAAGGTACATATATCCTTCCATTCCGATGTTCCACACCCCGGCTTTGATTCCCAGTGAAACACCGATGCCTCCAAGTAAAAGCGGAGAAGCCCGTACAAGAACGTTGCTGAGCGCCTGCGCATTGCCAAAAGCCCCGCGGATCAAGGCTCCGTATGCAGCAAAGGGATTGACACCTGAAGCCGCGATCAGCATCCCGCTGGCAATGAGCCCAAGTCCAATGCCGAATAATGTCCTTGCAAACGAGACTGCCAGATCTCCCACAAAAGGAATTTTAAGAATATTAGTATGATTTAACGTTTTCATCTGCTACACCTCCAGGCCTTGTCCCAGCATCATCTGACCAATCAGCTGCTGATCTGCTGTTTCTCCATCTAAGTCCCCCATGCTTTCGCCCCGGAAAAGGACAATGATCCGATCACTGACAGACATAACCTCCTGCAGCTCCGCAGAGATCAGCAGCACAGCAGCCCCGCGGTTCCGCTCCCTCATCAAAATATCCAGAACATGATCCACCGCTCCCAGATCCAGGCCCCGGGTAGGATGAGCCACCAGGTCAAAAACCGGCTCAGGATCCAATTCACGGGCGATCACCACCTTCTGCTGATTTCCGCCTGAAAGATTCCGTACACGCACTGTCTCTGAAGGTGTTTTTATATTATATTTTTTAATCATGGCTCTGGCATTTTCATTGATATGTTTATAATTCAGGATATGTTTTTTAGCAAAGGGTTCTTTATAATATGCTTTCATAATCAGATTATCCGCAATACTAAAATCCATTGCCAGCCCGGTTTTCTGCCGGTCCTCAGGGATAAAACCTAAAACAGACGAATCCGCCATTACCCCTGTTACCGGCTTGTTTTTTATCCGGATGGAACCGCCTATGAGCCTGCGCAGACCGGCAATACATTCTGCCAGCTCCTTCTGTCCGTTTCCGTCAACACCGGCTATGCCTACGATTTCTCCGGAATGTACCGTCAGGTTAAAGTCCTTCAGCGCAGGGATACCCCGGTCATCCACTGCATTTACATGCTCCATTACCAGAACCGGCTCTCTTTCTTTGATCTCCTTCCGTTCCTTTCGTTCGATGGATACAGGGCGTCCTACCATCATCTGGGCCAGTGTCAGCTGAGTGGCATCCTTCGTATCCACCGTTCCGATCAGCTGCCCGTCGCGGATCACCGTCACCCGGTCCGTGATCTGGATCACTTCACGAAGCTTGTGACTGATAAAAATCACAGATCCCCCTTTTTCTGTGATATGGCGGATGGCACAGCAAAGCTGATCGCTTTCTGCCGGTGTTAAAACTGCCGTTGGCTCATCTAAAACCAAAACCTTGCAGTCCCGGTATAATGCCTTTAAAATTTCCACCCATTGCTGCTTCCCCACCGACAATTTCCAGACAAGTTCATCCGGATCTACATACAGCCCGTATTCCTCGCACAATTCCAACAGCTTCTTTTTAGCCGGCTCCAGATCCAGCTTCTGCTTTTCAGTCTGAATACCAAGCACAACATTTTCAATTACAGAAAGAGTATCTACCAGCTTAAAATGCTGATGCACCATTCCGATCCCATGGGCAATGGCTTCCGAAGGAGACTGGATCTTTACTTCCTTTCCGTCTAAAAGAACTCTCCCGGAAGTCGGCGGATACAATCCGTACAAAACATTCATCAAGGTGGTTTTCCCCGCGCCATTCTCACCTAAAAGGCCTAATACTTCTCCCTTCCTGCAGTCAATACTGACGTGATCATTGGCGATGACACCCGGAAATTCTACTGTAATGTCTTCCATCTGCAGCGCATATCTGTTTTCTTCCATAAACGCATTCCCTCTCCCAACCGCATTCTGATCATTCAGCTATATCGATTTTTCCGTCCATCAGATCCTGAAGCGCTTTGTCGTAAACAGCCTTCTGTTCCTCCGTCAGTTCCACATTAACAACCGGGCGGATCCCCTCATCCTTTAATCCAAGTACATGAGACTGACCGTCACAGATTTTCCCCAAGGTCTCCAAATACCCCAGATTATCCCATGCAAAGACTACGCTTCCTACTGTTACATCCTCCGCACCGTAATCCTCTGCATAATCAGCAACCGCGCCTACTACCTTTACATCTTTGGAATCCTGTGCCGCTGCAGCAACCCCCGCGCCTGCCGCATCCAGACAGGCAAACAATACATCATACCCCTGGGCGATGGCAGCCAGACTGGCTTCCCGCGCCTTAACTGTATCTGAAAAGTCACCAGTTGTAACCGCGGTTGTCTCAATGCCCGGATCTACATAAGCAACCCCTTTATAGAAGCTGTCCTCCATCATTCTATGGGTGTCATAAAACTCACCTGTTACAAAGGCTACCTTATTTGTTTTCGTAGTCAAGCCAGCCAGCACTCCGCCAATAAACCCAGCCTGGCTGTAGCTGACGGTAGCTGCGGTCATATTTGGCAGGCCAAAGGTATCGGTACCTACTGAGAAAATAAACTGCTGATCCGGAAATTCTTCTGCCACAATGGACAGAGCCTCACCAAACTGGCCCCCCTGGCCAATGATAATCTCATATCCCTGCTGGGCAAACTGACGAAGCACTTCGATCTGCTCATCCTGGGTCACATTTTCTTTATGTACCGTTTTTATTCCTGCTTCCTCAGCAGCCTTCATCATCCCCTCATATGTAAACTGATTGAACGCTTCGTCTGTAATCAGCCCTGGCAGAATCATCGCTACACTCTTTTGGGCTTCTCCCCCGGAGCTTTCCCCACTGCCCGCTGATGCAGCATTTTCTCCTGATGAGCATGCTGTAAGACACATCACAGCTGCCATAGCCAGCGCTAACATTTTTCTCATTGTTTTCCTCATAGTTTGTAACCTCCCTACATTATTTTTAAAAATAAATCTTTGTTTTTGATTTTCTTTTGATCCGGCGTCTGATAAAGACCTTTTTTCGATACCTTATAACCGGCTCTGCAAAATGCTTCAAGAACAAGAAATGCCGCTTCCACCGGGTCAATAACCGGAATATCCAGCTGTTCTTTTACCAAATCCGCATATCCGGTCATACCGGCGCACCCCAGGATCAAAACCTCTGCCCCATTTTGTATTGCTGTTTTCCCTTTTTCGATCAGACGCTCTACCGTCTCCTCCTCATCAGCTTCTGCCTCCAAGACCCCCATATTTAAGGAAAATACCCCCGAACAGCGTTCCTTCATACCATATTGCTGTATCATATTTTCCATCATGGGAACTGCTTTGTCTGAAGCGGCTAATACAGCAAATTTTGCCCCTAAAAGAAGGGCTGCCGACATGGATGCCTCTGCAATCCCAAATACCGGGCAGTCGCAGATCTCCTTCGCCGCATACAGACCAGGGTCTCCGAAACAGGCGATCAAAATTCCATCATATTGAGTTTTTTCCTTCTCCAGAAGCCTGCAAAGACCAAAGGCCGAAAGCGCATAATCATAAAACGACTCCAGCCCTTCCGGGCCAAAGTCTGGAAATGCAACTGTAACCTGTGTATCCCGCTGTTTGATACGATGGATCGTCCTTTTAATGTCATTTGTCATGGCTTCTGAAGTGTTAGGGTTTATGATTAGTAGGTTCATGTTTTTCCCCCTCTTTTTCTGGGTATCCCAGCTTCGCAGTGAATGGGCGCCTCAGGACGCCCTCTCACACCTGTTCTTTTTTTCCGCTTTTTCATCCTTGATCGCTCGTACACCAGCTGTCACAAGTTCTCGTATCATATCAGACTGTGTACGGTTATAAAACATCTCTTTCTTAATAGAATTAAGCGCTTCTTCCATGTCGGGAGTGACAACAAATGTCATTCTTTTTAATTCAGTAGCCATGCAGAGACACCTCCTTTCTTTTAGTTCAGAACTTATGAACCTACTTGAATTATAGTTCATAGGTTCTGAACCTGTCAAGTGTTTTTTCACTGAAATGCGCTTGACATAACGTATGAACCTGTGCATAATATGAACTAGGAGGAGGTGATACTGATGCCAACAGAAAAGCCGCGCTATACAGTGATCGTTGATGAAGAACTGCTTAAGGAGATTGATGATTTTCGTTTTGAAAACCGCTACCCCAGCCGTTCCGCCGCAACATTAGAATTAATCCGTCTTGGTATTGAAAAGCTAAAAAAAGAGCAGAAAGAACTGCAAAAGGCTCAAAAAAATAAAGCCTCCAATGAGGAGACTGCATGAGCAATCCGTTTAGAGAAAAGACTCGATCTCCCGGAATTTGAAGCTCTATTAATAACAACAAAACCTGTCGGCAGAGGAATTTGCTGACAGGTTTTTCAAATTTCAAGCAAAGAAATAGCCGCCACTACCGCAAATAGTGACGGCTGACCTTATATTACATAAGGCCATAAACTCACATATAAAAGGGTAGGTCAGATGTCTCTGGCTTTCCTTTTATATCTTTACAATACCACATCTGTCTAAAACATACAAGACTCCATTTTTTATTGCCCCCGCCCGTTTTCTATGGTATACTACTCTCATGGAAAGTCAGAACACATACAGGCGGCCTGCCCTTCTTTTTTTCGGAGGGAGCTTTTTCCCTCCAGACTACTAAGGAAGGAGGGATGTCAATGTACGTTACATATTCGGATTTATTTCAAATAGGTATCTTCATTGTCTCCCTTGTCGGATTGTGCTATACGATCTTCAAGGGAAAGAAATAGCCGCCACTACCGGAAATAGTGACGGCTGGCCTTATATAATATAAGGTAGCAACACTTGTTAAAAGGGTAGGCCAAGTGTCTCTGGCTTTCCTTTTTGTACCTTTACTATACCACACCCGCCCCAAAGATGCAAGACTCTATTTCTTCCTCTTAAATATCCCCATCACCTTCTTCCACCTCTTCTCTTCCTGTACCGCCTCGGTCTGAAATTCCTCTGCCACTGCCATCTGCCCCTCTCCATGATGCACCTGGATCAGCTGCGTGTCTGCAGCCTCTGCTTCCTGTAGAGGTTCTTCTTTTCTTTCCTCAGGAAGCATTTCCTCTTTTGCTGTTTTCCACCGGATAGCGACCCGGAATATATCGTCCTCAATGGTAAGCTCCATGGAGCCGCCCTGGGCTTCGGTAAGGCTTCTGGCGATGGCAAGGCCCAGGCCGGAGCCTTCAGTGTTGCGGGATTCATCGCCCCGGACGAAGCGCTCGGTCAGCTCGTCGGGAGAGACATTCAGCTCATTGGCTGAGATATTTCTCATGGTGATGCAGACCTCATCCTCAAGCTCCGCGATCTGAATGTAGGCTCTGGTGCCCTTCATGCCGTACTTGGTGATATTTACCAGAAGGTTTTCAAAGATCCGGTATGTTTTCTGGCCGTCCAGGACTACCTCGATCCGTTTGTCTGGCAGCTGGAAGCGGAAATCAATGCCGCTGGCTTCGATCTTCTGGGCGATCTCAAGGCGTACCTGCTTAAAGAGGCTTACAATGTCCACCCGCTCCATATGAAGAACTACCGTCCCGCTGCTGGCCTTGCTGACCTCGAACAGGTCTTCAATCAACACCTTCAGCCTCATGGCCTTCTGATCCAGCACCTGGATATAGGAATTCCGTTCCTCCTCCGTTGCCCCCTCCTGCTTCAGGAGATTGATATAGGTAATAATAGCCGTCAGAGGCGTTTTCAAATCATGTGATACATTGGTAATCAGCTCCGACTTGGTGCGCTCGCTTTTTACCTCATGCTCCACTGCCTTTTTCATCCCTTTCTGGATCCGGCCCAGCTGCTCCTTAAATGGGTTAAATACCCCAAGATCCTCCTGAATCTCCACATCCAGGTTCCCTTCCGCAATCTGGTTGATCCCGTCTAAGAGGATTTCATATTTCTGCTGCATCTGTCCCCAGTATTTCTTCATCAGGAAGAAAATGACAAAGGAATAGATCAAAAGCGCTCCGATCCCAACGAACCACAGGCAGGAAATCAATGCCAGGATGACAAAATTCACAATCACCGCTTTTCCAATGATCTTCGTGGACTTGCTCTCCCAGTCTGTCTCGCTGAACAGGTTCAGGCCCTCCACGATCCATTTCTTGCACCACCTGAGGATCCGACCCAGCCAGGTGCGCTCTTTAAAGTACCTCCAGATTCCCAGGGTAAACACCGCTCTGAGGCAGGTGATGCCCCAGAAGAATATTCCGTAAAATACGCACCAGTATAACAGGTTCACAAGAACCACCGCAATCTGGACTGCCATTCCTGTCAGACCTGCCGCTTCCATTTCCCTGTAGGTGGATCCGTCCATAAAGCCGGAGATCATATAGGCGGATGGGACTCCATCTATTAATACCATCAGCCAGAAGAAGCCTATCACGCATAATGGCTCAAAGGACAGCCGGCACAAAGCACTTCTTCCGATTTCAAAGGATCTGACAAAGGGAAGCAGCAGAGCAAGGAGGCCTGCCACTCCTGCCATTACCACTGTAATGGTAAAAAAGGCCTCATTTTCGTAATTCCAGGCCTGTAATCGGTCCTGGCCGCTTTGCAGCTCCTGCTGATCCCAGCCGTTTACTGCCAGAGGATTGCAGCGGAAGGTGATCTGAAAGTCCTTGGGGCCTGCAAATTCCACGCCGCTGTAGCGGTAGGAATTGCCCTCCCGCTCTGCCAGAGGATCATAAAACTCATACCGGCTCATAGACTGAAGCAGGCTGGAGGCATAATCGTCCGGCCCCTGAAGGTCCTTCACACTAAGCCGTCCTCCCTCGGAAAAGTCAATGACAAACTGAATCTCATTTTCCTTTAAGGCAGAGCCAAAATAAGTGTCCGGCTGGTTTACATTGCTGCGCGCATAGGAGCCATTTTCTCCCGGCACTCCGTAATACAGGACTGCCTGATTCTCCTGATACAGGCGCTCCCAGCTGCGGCCCACCTCGTCTATCAGGCTCTGAAGATTCCGATAATAATCCTCGTCATAATCGCCTTCATCATAGTAGGAATAGCTATAGGCATCGCCCTCCATCCCCTCCTGGGCGACGATGGACTGAGCTGCTGCACCGGAAAACGAACGGAGCTTTTCCTCCACTCCCGGAAGAAATACCTGTGAATAGGTAAGAAGCGTCCCCGCCTCCTCCTGCTTTTCCTGATGCCATACCTCATAGCAGAAGTTCATCACCTGAACGGCAATATTGTCAAAATTTTCCCAGGATTCCTGCCTGCTGTCCATATCCTGGCCCTGGCTTTCCCAGGCCTTTTTCTCCATATAGGGATACAGCCCCATGGTTGCGGCTGACAGGGAAATGATCGACAGCACGATCAGCAGGATTCCCCATTTATGGCTGCTTTTCAATCTTGTATCCAACGCCCCACACCACCTTTATATATTTTGGCTCCTTCGGGTTTAATTCAATTTTTTCCCGAAGATTGCGGATATGCACCATTACGGTATCTGTATTTACAGCCCGTTCATTCCAGACACGCTCGTAGATCTCCTCGGCAGGAAATACCCGTCCCGGATTCTGGATCAGCAGCAGAAGGATCTTGAATTCAATGGGAGTTACCTTAACCGGCTTTCCGTCCACAGTGACCTCAACGGTCTCCTCGCTGACCTCCAGGCCGCCAAGTCTGTGGATCCCCGGCTTTTCCTCCTCCTTTAAGCGGAGGCGGTCCAGGAAACGGTGGTAGCGCCTTAAGTGTGAATTTACCCTGGCAAGAAGCTCCATAGGGGTAAATGGCTTGGTCACATAATCGTCTGCTCCCATATTTAACCCCAGGATTTTATCCACCTCCTCTGACTTTGCAGACAGGAAGATCACCGGAAAGTCGTATTTTTCCCTAAGCCGGGCCGTCATGGTGATGCCGTCCATCCGGGGCATCATCACGTCTACGACAGCCAGATCGATCTCCTGGCGCTCCAGAATCTGAAGCCCTTCCACCCCGTCTGCGGCCTGAAACACCACATAACCCTGGCTCTTTAAAAATATCTCCACTCCCTCTCTGATCTCCTTATCATCCTCAACCAACAAAATCCGGTCCCCGTTCATGTGCATATCCTCCTTACGCATCCTATGGTATCAGTTAAATCAAAAAATAAGCGTTAGATAAATGAAAAGATTTTCTAAAGTTTTACTCATCGGCAGAGCCTTCCAAAAACACCTCATACCACTCCATACAAGCCTCATGCCAGTCCTCCCAGGCCTGGTAGGGGGCTGTTTCTCTCTGAGGCGTCTCTCCACTTAAAAATGCCTCGTCCCTCCGTCTTTCTTCCTCTTCTACCAGCATCCCCGTTTCCTCCATCCTCTCTGCGGCAAGCCCCAGCCGCCACTGCTCATAGGCCGTCTCCGTCGGGATTTCCCGCAGCCGGTGCCGCTCTGCCTTTGGAACGGCTTTCAGTCCTGCGATCAGGGCCTGCTCTTCCGCCCGCAGCTGGGCCGCCAGGCCTTCTCCATGGCCTTCCTTCTCTTTCCGCTCCAGATAATGCTCATAGCCGAAGGGATAATACATGGCCGTCCCGTTTTCAAAAATCAGGATGGACTGGGCCACCTGGCGGATGAAATACCGGTCGTGGGACACAAACAGAATGGTTCCCTGATAGGCCCTAAAGGCCGATTCCAGGGTTTCCTTTGCCTGTATGTCCATATGGTTGGTGGGCTCGTCTAATATAAGGAAATTGGGCCGGCTGTAAAGAAGCTCCGCCAGCACCAGCCTGGCTTTTTCTCCCCCTGAAAGGGAACTGACCCGCTTGGAGGCATCCTTTCCCCTGAATAGATAGGCTCCTAGAATACTACGCACTTCCTTTTCCGTCAGTGCCGGAAACAGATCAGAAAAATGCTCCGCCACTGTCTTTTCCGACTGGATCTCTGCGGAAAACTGGTCAAAATATCCGATGGTAATATGATTTCCCAGAGAGCAGCTTCCCTTTAAGGGCTCCAGAAACCCGGCGGCTGTTTTTAAAAATGTACTCTTTCCGCTTCCATTTTCCCCCAGTATCCCGATCTTCTGGCCCCGGCGGATCCGGAGACTCAGCTCTAACAGAGGCTGATCATAGCCGATTTTCAAATGCTCTGCCTCCAGAACCCATTTGCTGCCCCCGATGAGAGGCGTGATCTCCCCAGTAAAAATATGGGCCATATCCTCCGCAGGCTTTGGAATCCGCTCCATCCGTTCCAGAACCTTTTTCCTGGATCTGGCCATAGAGGCCTTGGTGGGCTTGTTCTTAAACCGCTTGATCAGCTGCTCCTGGCGGGCAATCTCCTCCTGCTGGCGCTCATAAGCCTTTTTCTGACGCTCATAGGCTTTCTGCTTTTCTTCGCGGTATTCCGTATAGTTTCCGGCATAACGGGTCAGAGTCTTTCCCTCCAGCTCATACACCACCTCCGCCGTCCGGTCCAGGAAAAACCGGTCATGGGACACCATCACCACTGCCCGGTCATAGGTTCTTAAATACCGCTCCAGCCACTGAACCGTTTCCAGATCCAGATGATTGGTAGGCTCATCTAACAGCAGAATGTCAGGCCGTTCCAACAGAAGGCCAATGAGAGCGATCTTGGTCTTTTCCCCTCCTGAAAAAGAGGACAGCTTCCGTCTGGTATCCTCCATTTCAAAGCCCAGGGAGGTAAACATCCGGTGATATTCCCGCTCATATTCAAACCGCTCCCGGTCCCAGGTTCCCTTGGCCGGACAGGCCTCCATCAGAACCTGCTGTACGGTTTTTTCCTCATTTTCCCAGGCCTGCTGACGGAGCATTTTTATGGTAAGCTGGCGGGAGGCGCGGATGCCGGGGCCATTTCTCTTATCATCCCGGTCAAGGGAGAGCTCTCCTGCGATCAGGCGCAGAAGAGTGGTCTTTCCCGCTCCATTTCGTCCTACCAGGGCTGTCTTTTCCGTCCCCCGGATTTCAAAATCTATATGGTCCAGGATTACCTGGCCCCCGGCACTGACTGTACCGTCTGTAATCTGGTATCTCATCGATCATTCCTCATATTAAACACATTTCTCTACTTCCGGTAACAGGCATAAACCGCCAAACCTCCCAGAAGAACCAAAAACAGGCAGGACGCCCCCAGGGAATACACATCCACCCCACCTCCGAAAAACAGCTGACGGATCAGCCTTGTGGTATGGGTCAGGGGCATCAGATCTGCCAGCCAGACAAGTCCCTTTGGAAGTCCCTCCAGCGAAAAAAAGGTTCCGCAGAGAAAGGACATAGGCGTGATGACAACATTGGTAAAATTGTTCATATCATAATGGCTGTCCATATACATGGCCGCCAGAAAGCCAAGAGAAGCAAAGATCAGGGCATTGAGAAGAGCCGCAGGAAAAAGCCACAGGCTCCACCTCATAGGAACTCCCGAGATCACACCTAAAAGCAGGATAAATGCCCCGGCATAAATCCCTCTTAAGGCCCCCGCCAGAATATGCCCCGCCGCCAGCCTGTACATTCTGGTAGGGGTGTAAAAATAGCACTGAAAGCTCTTTTCATGCAGCCGCATAACGCTGATCCGGGTGGACACAGATGTGTAGCTGTTCCGCATCAGGGTCATGGACAAAAGCCCAGGAAGAAGGTAGTAAAGGTAGGGCTGGCCCTGTACCTCCATCTGCCCACCAAGGCCCAGGCCGAAGGTCACAAAATACAGAATGGGCGACACCAGCTGAGAACCGGTGACCCGCCAGAACCGGCGCTTTAAAAACCGCCATTCCCGCCACAGGATCGTCCTTATTTCCATCCTCCGCTCCTCCCCTCTACCCGCCGTCTGGTGCAGCAAAAAAATACATCCTCAAGGGTGGAAGGCAGCACACTTGCAGGCATCTTAAGAGCGGCGGCCCGGCTTCTGGCCTCCTCAAGGCTTGAAAAGAACTCGCTTTTCATCTCCCCCTCTGCCTCATATTCCGTCTTATACTCTCCCAGCTCCCGGATCAGTGCCTTCGGACTGTCCTCCTTAAAGATTTTCCCCTGATCCATGAGAAAAACGTATCCGCACAGCTGTTGGGCCTCCTCGATATAATGGGTAGTCAGGAGAATGGTCTTTCCTTCCCTGTGCTCTCTGCGGAGAAATTCCCATATATCCCGCCGGGTCACCGGATCGATTCCAACTGTGGGCTCATCCAGAAATAGATAATCCGGGTCGTGGATCAATGCTTTCGCAAGCATCAGCTTCCGCTTCATCCCCCCGGACAGCTTCCCTGCCGGGCGCTCCGACGCCTCCTTCAGATTTAAAAAGGTAAGAAGCCGGTCTGACGCCTCCTGGATCTCCCTTCGCCTCATCCGGTACAGCCGTCCTGCCAGCTCCAGATTCTCCTGTGCAGACAGCTCCCGGTCCAGATCCACGTGCTGGCTGGCTACGCCGATCCGCTTTTTCACCTTCACTGCGTTCCGGTTCATGGGACAGCCGTCAAATAGGATCTCCCCCTGATCGGGCCCCAGAAGGCCGGTAAGCATACTCATAAGGGTGGTTTTCCCTGCCCCGTTTGGCCCAAGAAGGGCCGCGAAGCTGCCGGTCTCCACCTTCATGGAAACCTGATCCACCGCCCTTACATCACTATATTTTTTAGAAATATTGTTACAGGTAATCATAATTCATCCACAACCATCTGTTTTTTTCTTCCAAGGGCTAAAAGTTCCCTGTTTTTCTCATTGATAGTTCCAAATTTTTCCAGACTGCAGATGACTTTTCCACATTCTTTCATCAAACTGACCGCCTGGGAAAATGTCTCCTCACCAATAGGCTCAAAAGCCTCCTCTGTCACCACCTGAACCGCCAGAGCCTTCGCCACCGGATAATCCAGGTCATTTTTATGGAGCACTCCTGCCGCAAAGGGAATCCCCTTTCTCTGCAGGCTGCGGTATACAGGGATTCCGGTTCCATTTCCTCCGATAACAAATACCTCCGGAGGGCCGGATGAAGGCTCCAGCTCCAGAAGTCCAAGCTCTGCCTGGTAGCTCCCCTTTGTAATGCCGTAAAGCTCTGTAATGGAAGGGGTGGTAAAAATCTCCTCCGGAGTTCCCATCCGCAAAATCTGATCCCCCTTTACGCAGACCACATAATCTGACAGTCTCTGGGCAAGATCCAGCTCATGGAGGGATAAAAGCACCGCCGTCTGCTTTTCCCGCACCAGCTTTTTTAATATGGACAAAAGCTCCAGCTTGTGGCGGATGTCCAGAAAGGAGGTTGGCTCGTCCAGGATGATGGCCTCCGGCTCCTGACAGATAGCTCTTGCCAGAAGGATCCTCTGCTTCTGGCCGTCGCTGAGCTCGGAAAAATCTTTCTCAGCCAGATCGGAGGCCTGAACCAGACAAAGAGCCTGGCGCACCGCTTCCTTATCAGCCGGAGATAAAATTCCCAGAAAACCGGTATAGGGATAGCGCCCCATGGCTGCCACCTCCTCACAACTCATAAGCTCCGGGCGGATCTGACCGGTCATTAGGGCGGAAACCCTCCTTGCAAGCTGCCGGTCTGACAATTCCTTCAAGGACTGACCGCCCACCCAGACCTTCCCTCCCAAAAGCTCCAGCTGACGGATAATTGATTTAAGAATGGTGGATTTCCCCGCCCCATTTGGTCCGATGAGAGTGACGATCTGCCCCGGCTTTACCTGGAGGCTGATGTCCCGGATCAGAGGAGTATTTCCATAGCCTACGTCCATATGGTCGGCTGCAATGTATGCTTCGCCGGTAAGACTCATTTTCCTCCCCCCTTTCTCCGCGCCATAATATAGATCACCACCGGAGCGCCGAATACAGCCGTTACCGAGCTGATGCTTACCTCCGAGGGAGCAAAGGCGGTTCTGGCGATAAGGTCGCAGAACAGGCAGAACACCGCTCCGCCTAAAAAACAGCCCGGAAGGACGATCACAGGCTTTGCCGTTCCAAAAAGCCATTTGACCAGATGGGGAACGGCGATGCCTACAAAGGAAACAGGTCCCGCAAAGGCGGACACGCAGGCGGACAGAACGCTGGAAACAAGGATCAGACAGACTCTGAACCGCCTGATATTCACTCCCATGGTGGCGGCGCAGGCTTCTCCCAGCTGATAAGCCCCCATGGGCTTTGCCAGAAATATCACTGCCCCAAGGGAAAAAAGGATCACAATTCCAATAACTCCCAGATTTTCCCAGGAAATTCCGGAAAAGCTGCCCATAGACCAGTTGTGCAGGTTTACAATATTGGCGTCATCCGCAAAGGTAACAGCAAGATCAGTCACTGCCGAGCAGATATATCCAATCATCACCCCGCAAACCACCAGCATGGACATCTGGCGCACCCGACGTGAGATCAGAAGCACAAAGCCCATGGACACCATGGCCCCCGCAAAGGCCCCAGCAATCATCATCCAGGAGCCAAGGGCCAGCCCCCGTTCCAGAAACCAGATCATCATAAAAGCCACCACCAGCCGGGAGCCGGAGGAGATCCCCAGCACAAAGGGACTGGCAATGGGATTGGCAAAAAAGGTCTGCAGCAGAAATCCGGAAACAGACAATGCCCCGCCAAGGACGGCCGCCGCCAGGATCCGTGGCAGACGGATGTCCATCAGGATCCGGATGGCTGTCTCATCTGCCGGACGGCCTGACAGGATGTCAAGTACCTGGCCAGGGCCGATGGCTACACTGCCGGAATTAACATTCCAGAAAAACAGAAGGAATAAAAGCAGGACCAAAAATGCCATGGCGGCAGCCCTGCGGATATACATTTTGTGGTTCATGTTACGGCTCCTTTTTTCATCACCGCAATGGCTTAAGATAGGTCAGTCCCTCCGGCTCCTCCTCTGAAAGCACCCGGTGGATATCCAGGATCATTTCCCCCAGTCCCATAGTCTCCTGGAACAGATTTTCCTCCGTACACCATACATTTTTCTGCTGTACCGCCTTAAAATCCTTCAAAGGGGCCCATTTTTCCAAAAGAGCCTCCATGGAATCCAGCTCTCCGGTGGTGGTGCTATTGTAGATAAGGCAGTCCGCCTCCTTTGCCGCCTGGTAAAATGCCTCCAGCTGCATATTGGTGGTGGAAAGGGCATTTTCCTCTGCATCAATCTCCCCCAGGATATAGGTTCCTCCGGCCAATTCAATCATCTTAGCCACATAATCGTCAGGTTTTCTTACATTCACCGTTCCTTTGGAGGTTATATAGAAAAATGCCACTGTCTTTCCCAGAGGCTCTTTGCCAAGCACCGGCTCCAGGCGCTCCTTTTCCTTCTGGAACATCGCCTCCGCCTCTGCTTCCTTGCCCAGAAGGGCTCCATAAACCTTGATCCACTCCATCCGGCCCAGAGGGTGTTTTTCATAGCTGGAGCGCTCCACAAGCACCGGGACCCCCACCCGTTCCAGCTGTTCCTTTACCTCTGGCGAATGAAGGATCATGGTGGATTCGATGGCAAGACGGCAGTTACCTGCCAGAATCTTTTCATAGTCCGGGGCATTGTACTTGCCTGCGTAGGTCATGTTCCCTGCTGCCATGGCATCCTTCGCTTCCTTAATATACCAGCCATCCTCCTTCGTACCGGACAGGGTGATCCGGTCCACCCCATCCAGACGGGCAAAAAAATCCATGGCGGAGGTGGCGGCCAGATACAGGTTTTCTAAGGGAAGCTGAAGGACCGTAAGGTCTGTATCAGAAGGAAGTTCCCCCTCCCATCCCTCCGGCACCAGAAGAAAGCGGCCGCTGTCATTGATGGTCAGAAGGGTACAGCCATTTTCCAGATGTTCAATGGAAAACTGGTCGGCGTAGGAAAGCTCCACCAGCTGGGCAGACTCCGCTTTTTTTATGGTGGAGGAATCCAGATACAGCTGATACTGGATCTCGTGGGGCTGGCTCATGGCAATGGTATCCGCAGTCACCGGAAATTCTGCGTCAAACAGCTCCACCGGAATCTCAAAGGCAGAATTTCCCTCTGTGGAAAGCGGCTCATATTTTTCCTCCCCCACCTTCATATAATCATAGTTGGAACTGTTCCATTCCAGGGTGAGAAATGCCTTTCCCTCCCGGATCCGAAGATCCGCCGGAGACTGGATGGAAGCTCTGCCGGAGCCCCCTTGGATCCTGGCTTCTACGGTATACTGCCCATCCTCTAAGCCCAGCTCCTCCAAATTCTTCCCGGCAAAATCCGTTCTGCTTTCCCCGGAAATGGAATCGGAACGGAATACAAGAGTTCTCTCATACCAGGTTTCCTTGCGCTTACTGAAAGCACTGCAGAAAATCGGCTGATCCAGGGCCTCCACCGGCACCTCAAAGGAGTGGGTTCCGTCCGGATTCTCTATATAAGGAATACAGTCCTCATCCGAGGCCTTCTCCGCCTCCATCACCCGGCCCATATACAGCTTGAGATACCCAGTTCCCCCCATGGTCATACGGGCGGTCATAGACTGGTCGGTCACTGTCAGTACGCAGTCGGTAATGCGGAACATACTGGAGCTGGAATCTACCTGAATGTGGTAGGTGCCCGGAAGGATGTGAGGGGCGTCTTCTGCCGCCGCCTGAGTCTTGCCGCTCCCTGTGCCCGCCGCCTCGTCCCCTGCAGTAGCGGCTTCCGTCTCCATCTGAGATTCTGACTTGGTTCTGGCCTCCTGTCCTTTACATCCCCCCGCCATAAGCACCAGCCCTGCCGCTGCGGCAAGGAGGGCGATTTTTATCTGTTTTATCATATTCATTTTCCTCTGTCTCTATCTGTCCTTAAAAGGGCGGCCTGTGTCGCACCCGGCCGCCCTTCTCTTTTTACCTTATTTTTCCAGACTCTCTGCCGCTGCTTTCGCGTGCTCCGCAAACAGCTCCTGAATGGCCTCGATCTCTCCCAGTCCCTTCAGAACGCAGGTCACTTCATAGCCCTCTGCCTCAAAGGCCTTCTTCCAGGAACCGTCCTCATCCCCGGCCATATCATTGTTGGCGTGATCTCCCGCAACCACCATAAGGGGCTGAAGGACAACCTTTTTGTAGTTTCCTTCCTTTACAGCTGCCAGCACATCCTCAAGGGCAGGTTCCGCCTCTACTGTACCTACAAAATAATTCTCATGGCCTGCCGCTGTCAGCAGCTCCTGAAGCTTTGCGTAAACCTGATTGGACTCTGCCTCAGTGCCATGGCCCATAAAGCAGATGGCGGTCTCCCCGTCATCGTACTCTGCCGTATCTTCTGTAATGGCCTGGATCACAGCCTGGAAATCCTCATCGCTGGTAAGAAGGGGTTCTCCCACTGCCACCTGCTCAAAGGCGTCTGAAAACTCGCCCACTTCATTTACCAGATCCGTATATTCCAGTCCATTCATCAGATGCGTAGGCTGGATCACCAGGGTCTTTACCCCGTTATCTGCCGCCCGGTTTAAAGCTTCTTCCACATTATCAATGGCAACGCCGTCTCTGGATTTTACATGGTCAATAATGATCTGGCTGGTAAAACCGCGTCTTACCCCAAAATCTGGAAATTCCTGTTCCATCCGATCCTCGATGGCCCCGATGGTCAGGCGGCGGCTGTCATTAAAGCTGGTTCCGAAGCTTACCACTAAAAGCTCCTTTTCTCCGATGTCGTCCTGATTTCTTGGATTGTCCAATGATGCGTCTCCTGTGTTGTAATTTTCTTCCTCTGCCTCCGCTTCTGCTTCACTGGCAGGCTCTGTCTGGACCTCTGCCGCTTCTTTCGTCTCCTCCTGTGATGCAGGAGCCGCTGTAGTCTCCGTTTCAGCCGGCGCCGCTGCCTCATTGGACTGACCGCAGCCTGAGACCATCACAGCCGCTGTTGCTGCTGCCGCAAGCAGAAATGCCTTTCTTTTCAGTTTCATGTTCTGTTCCTCCTTGATTTTGATTGTATCGATCCTTCGGAGGTACAAAAATGCATCTTCCCAGGAAACCCGCTGTAAAACGGGCCGGTACGGCCAAAAACTCGTGGCCTGGAAGTATGCTCCTGTACCAGCAGACGGCAGGTTTCCTGGCTTGCAGATCCTTATCTTAGACCACCTTCCCGGTTTTTAAACCAGTGGCTGTCATCTCTGACATGGCCCTTAACTCCCTGCTTACAGTGACGAGCTCGCACAGGATTCTCACCTGTTTCCCTTTTACCTGCGGACGGCTTCAAAGCCCCGTCAGCACCGGCTGCCCTTCTTTCGATATGGCTTTATCCTACCATTTAACAGTAGAAAATGCAATCAATTTATGATTTTCCAAAAATCCCCGGTATATCCCAGCGTTTCCTTCCTGCCTCCGCCTGAAATACCAGGGCCCTGGAAGGATCTCCGCTCCGGTCCATAAAGGCCGGAAATAAAAATCCGCACACCGGCTCCCCCGGCTCATACTCTCCCTTTAGGGGACAGACGGCGCAGATCATATACTCATACACCTCCTCCGACTCCCACAGACGCTCCTTGTCCGAGGCCTTAAGAGGCACATCATACCGGCCGAAGAACACAAACACTCCATACTCATATGGAGCCTGAAACCGCTCCATCACCACATCATAAAAGGTATCAAGGAGGGCGTCATTTTTCAGCCCGCACTCATTCAGCCCCATAAGAAGCTGCCACATACTTCCCGGCCTTCTGTCCTCCGGCGAAAATAGATACTCCTTAAGCTGTACATTGGTCTCCCCAAAGGGAATGGCCTTTGCCACCTTCAGCTTCTCCGTCCGCTCCGCCGCGGACAATTTCAGGAAATTCGTATTAAAGCTCCCCTCAAAATCCCCATCCCGGTCCACATAGCAGCCGGCAATCCTGGCAATGGAATTTCGCGAAAGAGTCATCCGCCTTGTTAATTCCAGCATATCTTCTCGATTGATCATACCTGTGGTATCCTTTCTATGTAAAAAATGGTAACAGCCGAAAGGGCCGTTACCATTTTACTTCATTTTGTATGCAATTACAAGAAAGCGGTTATTTTAACCCCATCCCCACCTTCAGCATCCGGAAGGTCCGCACCGCAGCGCCGGCATACAGCTCCTCCGCCCGCTCCAGGGCCTCGCCGATCTCCATGGCGCCGTTGATGGTTGTCATAATAGTGTCGATCCCGTAGTCAAAAATGGTCTCTGCCTTGTCTCCCATGCCTCCTACGATAGCCACTGCCGGGATTCCCTTTGCCCTGCATCTGGCTCCGATGCCGCTTGGCACCTTGCCGAAGGCAGACTGCCAGTCCATCCGGCCCTCGCCGGTGACCACCAGGCTTACGCCCTCCAGCTTTTCATCAAAATGCACCAGGTCAAGGACAGTATCAATGCCGGACTTCATTTTTGCCTTTAAGAATACACAGAAGGCGGCTCCCAGCCCCCCTGCGGCACCTGAGCCGGGGATCTGATCCGGGTCTGTTCCCAGCTTTTCCTTTAAAAGGGCGGCATAACCCTTCATGCCTGCCTCTAACTGATCCAGAATCTCCGGTGTTCCTCCCTTCTGTGGCCCAAAGGTATAGGTGGCGCCGTCCGGGCCGGTAAGGGGATTGTTTACATCGCACATAACCGTAAAGCTGGCTTCCTTCACCGCCGGATGAAGGCCGGAGCAGTCAATATCCGCTACCCGCAGGAGGTCCTCCCCTCTTCCTTCCAGTTCCCGTCCCTCATGGTCCAGAAAACGCACACCCAGAGCCCTCATGGCTCCCATTCCCCCGTCATTGGTAGCGGAGCCGCCGATGGCGATAGAAATGTTCCGATAGCCCTGTTCCAGAGCATCCCGGATCAGCTGGCCTGTGCCGAAGCTTGTGGTAACCATGGGATTCCGCTTCTCAGGCGGCACCATGGGAAGGCCCGAAGCCGCAGCCATCTCAATAATGGCGCTGTCTCCCTCAAACACTCCGTAAAAGGATTCCCGCTCCTCCATCAGCGGCCCCCGGACGGTTACGTTCCGAAGCTCTCCCTTCAATGCCCGGATCACCGCGTCAATAGTGCCCTCGCCTCCGTCTGCCACCGGCACCCCCTCTGTCTCGCAGCCGGGAAATACTGACTCTGCCGCCTCCTTAAGAAGCTCTGTAATCCGCTCTGATGATAAGGTTCCCTTAAATGAATCTGACGCAAATAAAAATTTCATCCTCTCAGCCTCCTGTATCCCATTCCGTTCTGTTTTATGGCTTTATTGTACCCCTGGATGGCCTCAGGCGTCAATGTTCTATAGACTACATTTTTACTGTATTTATCAGTCTTAAGAATAACCATTTTTCCTTCAGATCCGTTCCAGATCCCGAAAACAGATCAGAGCCATATAAAAGAGGGCGCTTCGGCTGGGCTTTCTTACATCATGGCCGGTCAGCTCCTCCAGACGGTTCAGCTTATAGGTCAGGGTATTTTTATGGATATGCAGGCGGGCGGCGGCTTCCTGTAAGGAGCCCTCTGCCTGGAACCAGACCTCCAAAAGCCCCATCCACTGGCGCAGTTCCCCGGGACCACATTGTTTAAAAATCTTTTCCAGATATGCAGACTTGATATGATCCGGCAGATCCTCCGTCAGAAGCTCCAGCGTCACCTCATCATAGGTAAGGATCCGTCCGCCGGGCCCTGCTGCCCTGGCCGAGCGCCAGGCCTTGTTTGCCTGAAGAAAAGCGGAGGGAATGTCCTGGGAGCCGCCATCGATGCCTATGGCCAGCTCTCTCCCGGTCTGCTCCCTGACTGCCTCCCACACCGCCCTGGCAAAGTCCTCTGTACAGCCCGGCTGCTTCTCTTCCCGGTCCGGGATCAGGAAAATCTGCCGCCCTGCATTGGACAGGGTCAGGCAGCCGCTTTCAAGCTCCAGAGCTCTACGGAAGGCCGCGGCTTCCATCTGCTCTAAGGTCTTATGGCCCGGAGTATCCGCTGAAAATGTCTCACGGTCTGCAGGGCCTGACACAATAACCCGCCTTGGGCTTCCTATATCTATCCCCAGACTATAGCCCCGCTCCGCCAGGCTTTGAGGCTGCATGAGGCCATTTCCCAGGATCCAGTCCTCTAAAAACAGAGCCTTCATCCTCCTCCGCAGTCTGGCCTCCTTCTGGTTCAGCTGCTCACGGATCAGGATTTCTACCATTTTTTTTACAATCTGACCGTAGCCTGCCACCTCCTCATAAGGGCCCGTGATCCCGATAACCCCGGCGATCCGCCCATCCACTGTAATAGGAAGGTTCAGCCCCTGGCGGGAGGAGGCGGTGGCATCCTCACGCCTTACATACAGCTCCGGCAGTCCCTCACATATCACCCGCCTGGCCCCCTCGTGAAAGCTGCCGATCCGGGCGGCGTCCATACTGGCGATCACCCGTCCGCTGCGGTCCATCAGGTTAATATTCTGATGTACCAGGCTTCCCACCTCCTCTACAATGGCTTGGGCGCTGGCAGCTGAAAGTTCAAATTCCATCGGTTCTCCCCCTTTATAAAAGGGCCGCTCCCCCATCTCTGGCAGGAGCAGCCCTGGCTGCTGATATTTATCTGTAAATGGGGTAACGGTCGCAGATTTTTGTTACCTCCTGACGGATATAGTCCGCCTTGTTCTCAAAATCAGTAGCTGCCAGCCAGATGCACTCAGCGATCTTTGGCATATCCTCTTCCTTCAAGCCCCTTGTAGTAACAGCCGGAGTGCCGATCCGGACGCCTGAGGTGACAAAAGGACTTCTTGGGTCATTTGGAACTGTATTTTTATTCAGAGTGATGTAGACCTCGTCACAGCGGTTCTGAAGCTCCTTGCCAGATACCTCCATTCCCCGCAGATCCACCAGCATCAGATGATTGTCTGTACCGCCGGTAAGGATCTTAAAGCCCTGGGCCTCCAGAGCCTGTGCAAGAGCCCTGGCATTTTTTACCACCTGCTTCTGGTATTCTTTAAACTCAGGCTTTAACGCCTCCCCAAAGCACACTGCCTTTCCCGCGATCACATGCTCTAAGGGGCCGCCCTGGGTTCCCGGGAAAATGGCCTTGTTAAAGTTAAACTGCTCTGCCGCCTCCTTATTTGCCAGGATCATGCCGCCTCTTGGCCCTCTTAAGGTCTTGTGGGTGGTGGTGGTCACAACATGGGCATAGGGAATGGGACTTGGATGCTCTCCCGCAGCCACCAAGCCGGCGATATGAGCCATATCCACCATCAGATAGGCTCCAGCCTTGTCCGCGATCTCACGGAACCGCTTGAAATCAATGGTTCTGGCATAGGCGCTGGCCCCTGCTACAATGAGCTTCGGCTTTGCCTCAAGAGCCTTTCTCTCCAATTCCTCATAATCAATATAACCCTCATCATCTACTCCATAAGGTACAATATTAAAATAGAGACCGGAGAAATTCACCGGGCTTCCATGTGTCAGATGGCCGCCATGGTCCAGGTTCATGCCCATCACCGTATCTCCCGGCTTTAACATAGCCAGGAATACAGCCATATTTGCCTGAGCTCCGGAATGCGGCTGGACATTGGCATAATCACAGCCAAACAGCTTCTTGGCCCGTTCGATGGCAAGAGTCTCCACTACATCCACGCACTCACAGCCTCCGTAATAACGCTTTCCTGAATATCCTTCCGCGTACTTATTGGTGAGAACCGTTCCCATCGCCATCATAACCGGCTCTGATACAATATTCTCAGATGCGATCAGCTCCAGGTTCCGTCTCTGGCGGGCACACTCAGCCTCAATAGCCTGGCCTACTTCCTTATCATAGCTGGTGATAAATTCCATTACTTCATTTACCATGGTCTATCCATCCTTTCACCCCGGTCTGCCGGAGGCAGCCTTTTTCTGGATTATAAACGATATAACTTGAAAATGCAAGCGATTTGGGGTAGAAGCCACCGCTCTCCTCGGTTACACTCTGACACCGAACCATCATTTCCCCCTCCTGTTTTTAATGTTTTATTTTCTAATTTCTTAAGAAAATACTCATAAACCTCTCTTTTTCTTTCGATTTTAAACACAATTTGGTCACAATTCTAGGTTATTATCAAAGCTGTTCCAAAAAAAATTGGTTCGGACCATGCATCGGGCATGGCCCAAGGAGAGGAGAAACATTATGAAGAAAACAATCGCAAAGTCTATGACCGCTATTTTAGCAGCTGCTATGGTTGCTGCTGGTATCACCGCCTGCGGCGGCTCTGACACAAAGACAGAGACCACTACTGTTGCCGAGACAACAACTGCTGCCGAGACCAAGGCTGAGACATCTGCTGAGGCTGTTGAGAGCGAGGACGCTTCTGAAGCAGAGGAGACTTCTGCTGAGGCTGAGGACGCTTCCACAGAGGCAAAGGACGCTGAGGAGACCTCCGAGGAGGCTGACGCTGAGGCCGCTTCTGACGACGCATCCAAGGAAGAGTCCGCTGAGGCTGACACAAACGCTGAGACAGAGGTTGAGGAGACAACTGCTGAGTAATTTGGGCTGTTTCCGATTTCAATTAAATATGAGTTGAAGGATCCCCGGGCAGGCGAGTTAGTGGGCTGTCTGGGGGTTTTTTGAGTGGGGTCTACATACCAATTTGCAGAGTATTGCCATCCTTCAATTCAAAGCAATCTCTTAAAGCTATTAGATACTGGTATATATCACCAGCCTTTTGCAATGTTGCAGAGGGGGGCGAACAAAAATCTAGACTCCCATAGGGCTACCGAAAGGAGCCTTTTTGTGTATTCATATGAGAAAAAATCTATTGCATTAAAAGTATTTCATCAAACTAATTCTGTTTCTGAAACAATACGAATTTGGGGCTACCCAACTAGAAGGCAGTTGTATAGTTGGATCGATGACGAAAATTTGCCATCCAAAGAACGCAAACCATTACCTCGTATTGCAAATTCCCCAGAGCATCCTAGAAATCCTCCACTAGATGTTAAACTTGATGCAATTAAGCGTTGCTTTGAACATGGAGAGAGTATAAAAGATGTATCACAAGATATCGGTTACAGCAGAGCCAGTATTTATCAATGGCGGAAGCAGTATCTGAAGAAAGGTACATTAGGTCTAATGAATAGAACAAACATTCCATCTGGAGAATTAAAAGAGGGATGTAGACAATCTGATTCCACAACTGAATCATCGCCTAAAGTTGCTGAACTTAAAGCTCAAATGCTTGAAATGCAGATGGAAATAGACATCCTTAAAGAAACTATTAATGTGCTAAAAAAGACCCCAGCATCGATCAGACATCTCTAAGGAACAAGGAGAAGGCAGTGATAATCGATGCCCTAAAGGCTAAATATTCACTGCCGTGCTTGTTAGAAAAGTTACATATATCAAAAAGCAGTTACTATTATCAGGAAAAAGTTTTATCCCAGCCAGATAAATACTTATCGCTACGAATACATATCAAGGAATTGTTTGCTGAAAATAAAAATAGATATGGCTATCGCAGAATACATGCATTACTTAAGCGCGAAGGTATCACTATTTCTGAAAAAATCATTCGTAGGATAATGCAGGAAGAAAACTTATCTGTAAAAGTAAAGAAAACAGCTAAATATAATTCATATGCTGGCGAAGTGTCACCGGCTGTTCCAAATGAGATAAACCGTAATTTCTTTGCGGAAAAACCTAATATTAAATGGTTGACTGATATCACGGAGTCCGCAATTCCGGCAGGAAAAGTGTATTTATCACCCATCGTTGATTGTTTCGATGGATTATTGGTTACATGGGAAATAGGTATATCACCAGATGCAGCTCTTGTAAATACAATGTTGGATGATGCCATTAATCAACTTTCCTCCAAAGAGAAGCCCATAATACACAGTGACCGAGGTGTACACTATAAATGGTCTGGTTGGATAGAGAGAATGGATAAGGCTGGACTTACATGATCTATGTCAAGAAAAGGCTGTTCACCAGATAATTCTGCATGTGAAGGTGTATTTGGAAGAACAAAAAAAATCATTGGGATATATGAGTCCTATGGAGTACAGACGAAGTCTCGGGTTGGCAGCTTAGCTAGTCCAAGAAATCGTCCGCACCCCCATCCCTCATTTCGGAATATTGTAATTGTGACCGTTCAGTTCTTTGGACTGCGCCGCACTCGGCGTCCATCCTTCCGGACAGGGAACAATCATCCACGCCACCGTTCCCTCACCGATCAGGAAAATGACCGCCAGAATCCTGCAGGCAGACTGCGCTCCGTAAATGTCAATCAGCCATTGTGCCACCGGCGACATAATAAACGGGCCGCAGGATGCGCCGGCCTGTACCAGGCCAGAAATAGAGCCGCTCTTGTCCAGAAACCATTTCAGCGCAGTCGGCAGACAGGCAGGATAAATCATTCCCGCGCCCGCACCTGCCAATCCCCCATAAAACAGGTACAGCTGGGGGATAGAAGACGCAAAACCGGTCAGGAACCATCCTGCCGCAATGGCAACTCTCGGCTGTAGTTTTTCAGCCAGAAGCCCTCCAAGAACCCCTACCGCACAGCATACGAACATATAAATGGTATAGCCATGCTAAATTCTGAACTGCTCCAGCCAAACTGGGTTGTCAGCGGCAGTGCAAACAAACTGAAAAATGCCGTAGCTGAAGTAAGCAGGCTCTGAATCCAAACACCGGAAACCCCCCTCCATCTTGTAGCCCCTGTAATTTTCATGGCCGGCCTCCTACTGCTACAGCGTTCCAAGGTCAAGGCCAAGGTCACGTCCGGAGAATTTTCCTGCCGCTCTGCTGGTCCCCAGCCAGTAAACCATATCAGAAATGTCTTCTACATCAAGGAACCGTACACCATCATACATCTCCTGCCAGTTTTTGAACTCTTTTCCGGTCAGTTCATTGATAAAGCACAACATTTTTATCAGTTTTGCGCAGACCAGCTGAAAGGTTAAGGAATATCTTCGAACCCAGCGGGAAAGCCCCCCTTGGATGACCCGCTATTCGATCAGCAGGCCACGTGCCTGATACTCCCTCTTTATCCTGTCAGAAACGCCATCGTCCATCAGTACTCGGTCTACCTGTTCAAACGAAAGCACATTCTTTTTAGAACGTTTTCCCAACTTGCTGGAGTCCATGACTGCGATCACTTTCTGTGCCCGTCTTGCGAGAAGTTGTATAACGGCGATTTCTGAAAGGCGAAAATCCGAAAATCCATCTTGATAATTAACCGCATTGATTGACAAAAATGCAATATCCGGATAATATGTCTCAAATTCCCGCTCACAGACGGAACCGTATGTGGCTTTCTCCCGGGTATCCACACTTCCCCCGATCGCAATGAGCCCCACAGAAGTCTGATACATCAAAATATTAACCGCGGCAATATTATTTGTAACAATTGTAATGTCGTCATTTCTTGTTAAAAGTTCCTGAGCCAGAATCATATTGGTAGTGCCTGCATTTAACGCAATGGTCATTCCCTTTTCTACATAATTCAGCGCCTTACGGGCCACCTCTCTTTTCTCTTCAGCATGGATAATTTCTCTTCCTGCAAATCCAGACACAGAAGCCAGAGAATCCGGGAGGCAGGCGCCGCCTCTGACACATTTAATAAGGCCCTTTTGTTCCATGTTTTTCAGATCTCTTCTGACCGTATCAACCGACACATGAAGAAGTTCTGTCAGATCACTGATTTTCACAATCGCCTGTAACTGAAGCTGCTGAAGAATTAATTCTGCTCGTTCATTATAAAGCATGAGTCTGTCCCCTCTTTCAAATAACCTGGTTCTGCTATTATACCAGAATATTTCATCCCATTCCAGAGTATCCTACGGCTCACACAAGCCAATCAGATACCTGGCAACTTCCAGGCTGTATCGCAGCGCCGCATTGATCAGAGACTCAGGCAGCCGATTGAAAAATTTGGTATTTTCATAAACAAAGTCTCCCTCATAGCCGATCTGTTGAAGACATATCATAACTTCCTCCCACGGTACCGATCCGCTGAATGGGATCATATGTTCATCAAACACTGCCATATTATCATTCACATGGATAGCCTTAATACGCTTCCCCAGATTTTTCAGACACTCTGCCTGATTGATCCCTGCCTCGTTGGCATGCCCAAAATCCCAGCAGATTCCAACATTAGGAAAATCAACGGAAAGTTTCTCCACCAGTTCCAGAAGTTCTTCCGGGTTTGTTCCAAAACGTCTCTGAGAAATCAGATGATGATCGACCCGGCGATTCTCTGTTTCTCCGCTTCCTTTTACCCCATAAGGATGATGGTACGTATCAAACATGTTTTCAATGGCAATGCCTGTCTGATATTTTTCCGCAAATTCTAATAGAGGCTTGAAAAACTCTTTGTTCTTTTCCAGGTTCCTGCTGAAACGGTTATCCAGATAATCCGTACCGGGATGGATGACTACCCAGGGAATTCCCATAATACCAGAAGCTGCTAAAGAGCGTTTCGTCATCTCTGTCTTTTCTTCATCCCCCGCCCCTTCCATACTCAGGGGATTAAAAATCGGTGCGTGGGACTGTACTGCAAAAATATGTTTTATATCCAGTTTCTCTTTTGCCCTTTCTGCCCAGTTCTGCCAGTTTTCCTGCCGTAAGGAACAGACAGAGTCTCTTTTTGCTGCATCCATAAAAGAAAAATCTACGGCTGTGTATCCCAGTGCGGCATATCGCGCCGCAATATCCAGCGAGCCGTCTCTTCCTGTATAAAGGTGCCGGCAGGCTGCTGTAGTCTGTGCGATTCTCATGTTTTCCAATCTCCATGTGCCATGTTCGTATTTAATAGACCTCGAGAAGAATCTGTTCTACTTGATTTTTCGTAAATTCTATGGGGTTGTTGCTCATACGTCCTGCGGTAAATGCTCTCTCCGCCAGGCCGGCAACAGCCTCTTTGGGTATCCCAAACGCAGAAAGCCGCAAATCCTGAATACCCTCTGTAACTTCTGCAAGCCAGTCTTCCAGTCCATTCTCCTCATTGCCAAAAAGGTGTTTCATCAGCGGACTGATTTCCGATACTTCCATGCGATTGCACTTCATAACACAATTCAGTGTTAAAGCACAGGCAAAGCCATGCTCTACTCCAAACCCCATGGTAATCGGATAAGAAATGGAATGACACGCTGTTGTACGTGTATTGGAAAAAGCAATACCAGCCAGCACCGCTCCCAGACTCATATGATTTCTGGCATTCTCCCGTTCGCTGCTTTCTGATCCCAATGCTGGTTTCAGATTTTTCACAATCATCTCCATGGCTTTTACTGCAACCGATCGGCTTACAGGTGTTGCCGTTTTTGCCCAAAAAGATTCCAAAGCCTGAGCGAAGGCATCCAGACCTGTAGATAATACAAGACGGTTCGGCGAATGATAAAGGAGTTCAGGCGTTACAAAAGTTTCTGCAGCATAAAGGGTACTGTCATCAATGGAATATTTTTGCATCTTATTTACGTCCCATATGGTCGCCCACTTCGTCAATTCAGAACCAGTTCCCGCAGTGGTTGCCACTGTTATCAGCGAAATTCCCGGCTTTCTCCCACAGTAGCTTTTTTCACAAATAATGTCTGTGATTTTGGGAACTGTCAGACCGCCGTCTTCATAATCTCTGTATAAAGCACAAATAGCTTTTGACAAATCCATAGCGCTTCCGCCTCCTACCGAAATCAGCCGATCCGGCCTGCCAAGGCCAATTTGCTCAAAGGCCTCTAAGATATCCTGCTGTGTCGGATTTGCGCTGATAGTATTCAGCCATGTAAATGCATAACGTTCTCTCATGGCCTTTATCATAGGTTCCAAGCCAAGAACGGCTGCCAGTTCCTGATCCAGCAGGAGAACGGTACGGCTTCCCTCCTCATAGCCACAAAGTCTCTCCATCATTTCTTTCTTCGTGGTCCAGTGTATTTCTACCGGACAAAATCCACCAAAATTTTCTGCCAACATCATGCTCTCTTCCTCTTCTATTCTGTTTTCATTATGACATTTATTTCATTGCCGCCTTAGACATACCGCTTACAATATATTTCTGTAAAAAGAAAAATAAGACGCAAATGGGAACAACCGAAATGGTAGCTCCTGCCATAATATGATTAAAATTCGTAACCTCCATTGCGGCCACAGATTGTCTCAGTTCCTGTACCCCCAAAGCCACCGTTCTGTGAGACTGGTCGGTAGTCATCAATTTAGGCCAAAAATAGCTGTTCCAGCCATTAATAAAGATAATCAGTGCTGTGGTAACTACCGTAGACCTGCACATAGGTATCAGTACTTTAAAAATCAGACCCGTCCGTCCTACTCCATCCATCCTGGCCGCGTCTAAATAGCTGTCGTCAACAGACATAAATGACTGTCTGAGCATAAAAATGAAATATGCCGAACACATACTTGGAATAATCATGGATGTATAGGTATTTACAAACCCTGCTTTGGAAATCATAATATAAATGGGCAGGAACGTAACCTGATCCGGTATCATCAACGCTCCTAATACAAGCATAAACAATGCATTCTTTCCACGAAAACATCCTCTGGAAAAGCCATATGCCGCATAAACTCCGGACAGCAGCTGAAAAATCATGTGGAAAACCGTAATAATCAGCGTATTTCCAATGTATTTTATCATAGGTACCATCTGCAGTACTTCTGTAAAGTTCTCCCAGCGAAATCTCTCCGGCCACAATGTAGGCATGGCCTGCAGCAGCTCATCCTGAGATTGAAAAGCCGTAATTACCATCCAATATAAAGGAAACATCATGACGACACACAAAGAAACAGCTGCCAGATATCGAAAAATTTCAGGTCCTTTTTTTCTTTTGCCAATTATCATATCGTACCTCCTCGTATAATAAATTTCCATATAGGTAAATCCTGTGGTATGATATCAGGCAGAGTCTGATGTCCGAAGGCACTGCTTAACCTCCTTTCAGCCGGCTTTGTCCGCGACTGCTTTTTTAGCATTCAGCCTGGCTCATACGGCACATTCCGCTGACACAGAAGTTTCATCCCCAGCCGTTAGCCCCAGCAAGAATGGCTGACTGGGTGCATGCTCATTACGCGAGGGTTCGGTCACCGTATGCTGCACAGGATAAACCTTTTGCTTCAGGCTTCACAAATCCCGTTCAGAATGGAGGTGATATCATGTTAAAGATCAACTATATGTCCACCTTGTTTGTTGGTATTGATGTAAGCTCAAAGACTAATTCCGTCTATGCGATGGACTTTGAGGAAAACAAATATCTTTCTGCATCCTTTGGCAACAATCAGCCCGGTGCCGATGAACTTGTGAATAGGATCGCCGCATGTATGCAGAAGCATAGAAATCTGGATACGCTTCTTATCGTTCTGGAATCTACTTCTGTATATAGCGTCCATATTTCAAACTTCCTGACTTCCAGCGAGGTCCTCATGCCCTACAAGCCTTATGTCTTCTGCGTAAATCCAAAGGCCACTGCGAATTACCGTAAGTCCTATATCGGAATGGAAAAAACCGATCCCACAGACGCCTATCTCATTGCGGATTTTGGAAGGGTAGGCCGTACCAAAAAGCTGGAACCTTGGCGCGGAGGGCAGTTCATTTCCCTGAAACGCCTTGCAAGACACCGTATGCACCTTTCCGCGTGCATCACCAGAGAGAAAACCTATATGGTCTCCAATCTCTATCTGAAGTTCAGTGAGCTTCAGCTCCTGGAAGGCGATGACCAGCCCTTTGGCAACCTCTATGGTGCTACATCCTCCGCTGTCCTGACGGAGTTTCTGTCTCCACAGGAGATTATCGATATGCCGGAAGAGGACCTGCTTACCTTCCTTGCACAAAAAAGCAGAAACCGCATCTCTGACCTGTCTAAAACTTCCGAGCTTCTACGGAAAGCGGCCAGGGATTCTTACCGCCTGGATAAGTGCATGTACGAACCACTGAATATATCACTGGCAAGCTCGTTTAACTGTATCCAGGCCTATCAGAAAGAAATCAGGCTGATCGAGCAGGCGATCGACAAATGCATCAAGGGAATGAACACAAACGCCCTGATCATCCTTCAATCCATACCCGGAATCGGTCCGGTATGGACATCTGGGATCCTGTCAGAAATCGGCGATATCACAGCGTTTCATTCGTCTGATGCTCTTGCCAAATACGCCGGACTTTACTGGCCCAAGGGGGATTCCGGAGATTTCACTTCCGAGGATAACCAAATGTCGAAAGCCGGAAATCCCTATCTTCGCTACTATCTTGGCGAAGCGGCAAACAGCGTCAGGAAGCACATCCCTGAATATGCTGATTTCTATGCCAGAAAATATGCTGAGGTAACCAAACATCAGCACAAAAGAGCACTCGCGCTTACATCTCGTAAATTTGTACGACTCGTTTTTGGATTGCTGGTCAAAAACCAACTGTACACCGGCGAAAAGCTGGACACCGAATATAATATCGAGTCGAACCGACATTCGGTTTTTTGAAATATATACCGAAAGTCTATTAAAGTTACCCTTTTTTCAGAAAAACACATCAAAATCTTTTTCAAAAAGTTCTTGACATATCACCAGAATGCTAGATCATGCATCGTAATTTACCTTGCATTTGGACCAGCGCATAGTCAGAACCGTAAAGATCATCAATATGACAAAAAATACAATACTTGCACAGGCTGCTCTGTCCACGCGATAATCTTTAAACGCAAGATCATAGATCCAGTACACGATCACTTCTGTGGTTCCGTACGGCCCCCCCTCTGTCATCACATCAACAGTCTGAAATACATTCATTGCGCCTAAAAAGGTTGTCACAAATATGAATAATGTAGTAGGTGCCAAAAGCGGTACCGTAATATATCTCCAAAGCTGAAATCTGCCCGCGCCATCCAAAGATGCCGCTTCATAGTAATCTTGAGAAATTCCTTTCATCGCCGAAAGATAAATAATCATGGCATACCCTACATTTCTCCAGGCCGCTACCAGAATAACTGACCAGATCGCATGTTCCGGCGCAGTGAGCCATCTTACAGGGCTAAGACCGGCAGTGGTAAGGATTTTGTTAAAAAGGCCATACTGATCATTCATCATCCATACAAATACCACACCGATAGAAGATACGGATATGTATTTAGGAAGTACCAGGATGGAACGCATGGCATTGAAGATTCTATTTGATTTATTAAACAAATGTGCCAGTGCCATTCCGCCCGCTAAAGCTGCAATTACCTCTCCGAATGTATAAACGGCAGTCACTGATAATGTCTGCAGAAACTGATATCCGCCTTTCCCGCCTACAAGCCATTTCCAGTTTTCCAGTCCCACATATTCGTATTCCTTTCGCAAAAGATTCCAATCTGTAAAACTAGTATTCAGAAGGTCTGCGATAGGATAATATGTTATAACCAGAAAATACGCAACTACAGGAAAGACACACAAAAAATCCAGGCAATATTTTTTCCATTTTGTTTTTTTACCCTGTCTCACGCCTCGCACCATCCCGTCTCCTCTTTCTCTTTTACGTCTTTCCTGCTTTATTCGCCTGCCAGAGCATCATTCATGTCCGGCACATAGCTTTCCAATACCGCTTTGACATCCTTATCTTCCAGCATGGCTTCGCCCATGGCACTCTCCCACAACGTTTTCATATTAGAAACGCCTGTTCCCCTTTCTCTGGGGATAATGGAGTCAAGGCGCTCAAAAACATCTGCATACTCAGGATTTTTTTCCAGATATGCCTGCCCTAAAGGCCCCTCCACAGTGGTCGTTCTTGTGGGCAGATAGCCAGTTGCCTCTACCATGGCCATATTACTCTCAGGAGTAGTCATAAACTTAATAAACTGCCATGCCGCGTTTTTCTGTTCCTGACTGATATTTGCCGGAATCCCCAACCCTGTACCACCGACTTCCGAAATATGATTTACCTGGCCTGCCGGCGGAAACATCATGCCCACTTCGAAATCGCAAAGATCCTGATATGTCTGATAGATTCCGGTGGAATGAATTACCGCAAAATATTTTCCCTCTGAAAAGGCCGTACGCATATTTGCAGAGGCTCCTTTTCCATAAGCCCAATCTACTTTATCATCCCTTACCCACTGCTGAATCTGCTGTGACAATTTCAGCGCAGAACCTTCTGCCACATCGGTAGTTCCGTCCTCCTTTACCCAGTCCACACCGGCATTTACCCAGACAGGATCTTCATAGAATGCATCCCATCCACCAAAGCAAAGGGCCTTTCGATCCGATGCTGCCGCCTTATTAACAAACGCTTCCATCTCATCCCAACTGGCAGGCATTGCAATTCTTTCCGCTTCTGCCATATCCTTATTATAAAACCATACGCAGGCAGAGTTCAAAAAAGGAAGAAAAATTGTGTCCCCATTCCAGGAAAAAGTCTCTACCATACCTTGTGCAAATTCTTCAATGGGAAAATGATCTGCCTCAAAATATTTTTGAAGGGGCTCCATTACCCCAGATTCCTGATATGCTGCCACACTGTCCGAGTTGGAAGTAAGGACTGCAGGTAAATCCTGGCCGCCTGCTGCATTTGCCGCAATAAATTTTTCTTCCGTCTCCCCAGCGCTTCCAGTATAAATTACTTCCACTGATATCAAGGGGTTCTCCTTTTCGAACTGATCTACAAGCGCCTGTAAATCATCTCTGTACTGCTCTTCAACCGTATGCCAGAATGTGATTGTAATCGGTTCCGTTTCTGTAAAATTTGTCTGATTCGTATTTCCACATGCAGTCAAGAAAATACCAAGTACCAGTACCCCAAAAATACTCATTGCTCGTTTCATTTTTTTTCTCCTTAATTATTAAACCAAGCGGTTATTTAAAGTTTCCACAGCTGCAGGAAGTTCCAGAATAGAATCAATGACCATATCTGCCCCGGCTTTTATATAAAGTTCTTGGGCTTTTTTCTTACGTCGCTTCAATTCCTCCTCATCCATGCTGTCATATTCTTCTTTTGTTAAACCAAGCAGATTTGAACCTGTCAAAATTCCAATGCTCCATGCCCCGGCATTTTTCCCCTCCAAAATATCCACTACAGTGTCTCCGACCTTTACTACTCTGGTTGCCGGATATACTTGAAGCCGCTTCATACATTCAAACAACATAAATGGCGCCGGTCTTCCCATTCCTGTTATATCTGGCGTAATTACACAATCTGCCACATAGCCCTCCTGCTCTGCCTTAGGTAGCACCTGTTTCATCATCTGCGAATGATATCCTGTTGTAGAGCCAATTTTTATCCCCTGCTGACGAAGTTTTTTTACTGTTTCTACAACCCCCGGAATAGGGGCACTATACGCTGCCACCACCTGGAATAGTGTTTCTTCAAATTTCTCATATAACCGCTCTACATCCTCCTCCGTCCAGCATCTCCCATGATTTTTTCCCCACTCCTCACTTCCTGTTTTCAGAGAAAGCAATGCACGGATATGATCCTTTTTTTCCATACCCATGGGACCATGAATCTCATTTCGCAAAAAATGGATTCCTTCCGCTTTGAAAATCTGATCAAATACTTCTGTTGGCGCATTTGATCCATAATCCACTGTGGTTCCCGCCCAATCAAAAACAACCATTTGAATACCCTGTTCCATCTTTTTTCTCCTTTTTTGCTTGTTTTTGCTTATTTTTGCTGTTTTTTACTGTTTGTGCTTGGATTATATCTCTTTATTTGCAGTGTTTACAAGTTCATCGTAGTAAAACTTATGTAAAAACTCTGAAAAAAACGGACCATCAAACCGAAATTAGCGGATGCGGCCTGAGTTGTCCCCCTGTTTTTGTACCCCCATTCTCCCTTGTATAACAAGACACGATATACTATAATCAGAATGTAACTCTCTTTTTTGAACTTTTGGAAAGGCGGAATTCTCTTATGCTGACAAAAGATGAATTACCAGAATGTCCCGTAGCAACAACGGTACAGCTTATCGGAAGCAAGTGGAAATTGCTGATTTTGAGAAACCTTTTACAACGCCCATGGCGTTTTAGCGAATTAAAGAAATCCCTGGAAGGTATCAGTCAAAAAGTCTTAACTGACAGTCTGCGGTCTACGGAGGCAGATGGAATTATTACCCGGACTGTTTACCCGGAAGTACCGCCCCGCGTAGAATATGAACTGAATGACGTGGGCGAATCCATACGTCCGATTATTGTGGCTATGGAAGAATGGGGAATCCGTTATAAACAGAAACTGTGAGTCCATGGCAACCGGACAGCCAATAAGTCCAAAAAGGCAAAAAATCGAGGTCGAAAATGAGTCTATTAAAGTTTTTCTGTAAATAAAGATTTAAAAGGTCTTCTATGATAAAATAATAAATC
>URNT01000007.1 GCA_900549235.1 uncultured Clostridium sp.
TGTGAAAGATGTGAAAAGTATTTTCAAGCATTCCGGGGCAGGTACTGGATTTTATTGTGGTCCTTATAGGACTTGTGATCGTATTTAAAAAACAGATCAATACCCTGCTGGATAATATTTTCAAGCAGATCAACAGTCAGTCAAAAGAGGTTTACTGATGGCCAGACGAGGGGAGATCACCATTTTCCTTTCTATGGTACTGCTCAGTATCTGTACCCTGCTGTGCGGACTCGCGGAATCGGCCCGCACAGCAGGGGCCAGGCTGTACCTGCGGACGGCCCTGGATTCGTCCATGGATTCTCTGATGGCCCAGTACCACAGGGGACTGTGGAAGCAGTACCGGATCCTGGGGTTGGAGCATGAGGATAAGGAAATGCTGGAGGAGGAACTTTCCGCCTTTCTGGCGCCCTATATGGAGGCGTCAAACTGGTATCCCATGGAGGTGTCCCAGGCATCGGCGGAGGATGTGGTGCTTCTGACCCAGGGAAATGGCCGGTATCTGGAGGAGGAGATTCTGGACTATATGAGGTACGGCCTGGTGGGAGTATTATGGGATGAAATGGATGAAAATGGAGCCGGTGAACTTCTTGGGGCTCTTAAGGAGGCGGGAAGCATCAGCCAGGTATCCGGATTCTATGAGGGGCATACAAAGGAGGCAGTACGGCTTGAGAAGGCTTTGGAGGCCATCCAGTCCTGCCTTGAGGAGCAAAATGACCGCTGGCAAAGGGCTGATGGGGAGCTGGCTGACCTGGACGGAGGCGGATTCATCCGAGAAGGAGAACGGATGCAGCGCCAGCTGGAACGGATACCGGGGCTGGTGTCCTCATATGAAAGACAGGCAGACCGCCTGGCCCAGGCTCTTGCGGAAAGCCGGAGGGATTTTGAGGGAAGGGAGGATTTAAGCCCTTCGGTGAGAGAGGGGCTGGAGGAGGAAATCCGCCAGTATGAGGCCTATACGGCGGAGGACGGGGAGCGCAGGCAGGAGGTAGCAGCCCTGACGGAAATGAGCAGGGAAAACAGATCCTTTATCCAGGGAACGATTGAGGAAGCGGAGTCGGTGATGGAGTATATAGCGGACTGGGAGCCCTCAGATGAGGATGATGAGCTGGATGAGGAGGCCCTGTGGCGTCCGGTGCAGAGAAGATGGAGAAGATATCCGAAGTTATCTCTGGGAATCAAGTTTGGAGTGGCAGATAAGGAGAAGGAAGGCTTTTTAGAGCAGGTTGGTGCCATGGCCCGCCAGGGCTTTCTCGAGCTGGTTGTCCCTGAGGGGGCCGTTGTATCGGGACGGACCCTGGAGCTTTTGGACTGTCCTTCGGGCAGCCGGTCAGATGATGGGCCAGAGGGAGACAGCGGTGAAAGGGGAATTTTGGAACGCCTGATTATAGGGGAATACGGTATCCGTTTTTTCCGATCCTTTCAAAAAGAGTCCTCACAGGACGGACAATACGAGTTGGAATATCTGATCCAGGGGGAAAAAAAGGACAGAGATAACCTGTCGGGAACGGTAGCCAGGCTTCTGGCAGTACGGGAGGGACTGAACCTGGTCCATATCCTTTCTGACAGCGGAAAACGGCAGGAGGCAAGGACCCTGGCTGCGGCTATCGCCGGAGGAACAGGGATTCTGCCGCTGGTATCCATTCTCACCTTTTTTATCATGTGTATCTGGGCGCTGGGAGAATCCCTTATGGATGTAAGGCGTCTGCTGGACGGAGAACGGGTGCCTCTGATCAAGGAAGCCGGGGACTGGAGCCTGAGCCTGGAAGGGCTTCTGGAGATGGGAAAGACCAGGACACTGGCCGGAACGGGAGATGGGGCAGAGGGAAAGGGGCTTGATTACAAAGGCTATCTCAGACTGCTTCTGTTCGCCGGATACGAACAGGACACAGCCTACCGCATGATGGATATGATGCAGCTGAACATCAGGAAGGAACAGCCCGGCTTTAGGCTGGAGCGCTGTGCCTGGAAGGTGGATATGAAGCTCCTGGCCAGTGGAAAACATGTCTTTTTCGGGCTGGGATTGTGGAAAAACAGGGAGGGACAGACGGCGCCCTATGATACGGCGATGACAGTATCAGGAAGTTATTAGTGTACTCTCGGAATCTCCCTTGCACTCATCTTTGTGGCTGATTTTCCGCCATCCGCACACAAATTTAATCAACGTACCTTCCAGGTACGCCTCATAAATTTGTGCACAGCTGACAAAAAATCATCTCACAAATCTGAGCACAAAGAGATTCCGAGAGCACACAGTTAGAAAGGAGGCCTGTGATCATGCTCTTTTTCCAGAATAAAAAAATAAAACAACAACACTCTATCAATGGTTTGCACATTCAAAAAAATCTCGCACCTCTCCAAGTACGAACATGCTGCATGAAACCAGAATCACCTGGAAAAAGGGCATTATCATGGGCCTGCGGGGAGCCTGTATTGCTTCATGGAAGCCTGGCTCTGGAAGCGGCCCTCAGCCTGTCGCTGTTTCTGTTTCTCTGTGTCTGCCTGATGATGCCTGTAAAGATGATGGATCGCTGCCGTCAGATTCAGGGAGCCGTAGAAGCAGTGGGAGAGGATATGAGCCAGTATGGGTATGTGCTGTATGCCATGGGAGACGATGCATTTTCAGAGAAGGTAGATACAGAGCGGGAGGACGGCGGACTGGGGGCCGGGATCGTAAGCACTGCTTACGCGGCAGCCTCTGTTCTTGGAAGGATCAATGGGGACTGGGTAGAAGATGTTTCCTTTGCGGGGACAACAGTGGGAGAGGACGATATGATCCATATCCGTATGGCCTTTCGCATGAGGCTTCCATTTTCCGTATTTGGGCTTAAGAGCCTGCCTATGGAGGCAGTGTGCAGCCGCAGGATCTGGAATGGGGCCGAGGGAGGCCGGGGCGGCAGTGGAGGGGAGGGAGAAGGCGGCCAGGAAGATGAGATTGTATACATCGGAAAATCTCCCACCCGGTATCACAGGAAGCGCACCTGTCATTATCTTTATAATGACTTAAAGCAGGTTCCCGCCTCCCAGATCCAGGAGATCAGGAACCAGGAGGGAAAACGCTATCAGGCCTGCCGCAGCTGTGGGGCATCTGCCGGACAGGCAGTGTATTATGTGATGCCTTACGGCACCAGCTATCACACCTCTGGAAGCTGCCGGGCCATTACAGCCTATGTGCAGGCGGTGCCGTTAAAGGAAGTGAGCCATCTGGGAGAATGCTCTTACTGCGGTAAGTGAGGAAATGAATAAAAGGAAGGGGGATACAGATATGATGTGGAACGGAATCCATGCAGGGCTCCGCCTCGGTTTTCTGGGGTTTCTGGCGGCGGCCTCCTGGCAGGACGCCAGAAAGGGGGCCATCGATCTGCGGACTTTTCAGGGCTTTGCCCTGTACGGGGTGATCTGCCAGAGTCTGATGCTTTGCATCGGGATATGGGAGCAGGGGGGATTGGCAATGGAACAGCTGAGGAGCGCGGGAAGCCTGGCGGGCGCGGCAGGAATCGGAGTGATTCTTTTGGTGCTGTCTGATGTGACGAAGGAAGGGATCGGAAAAGGGGACGGCTGGTTTTTTCTGGTTTTGGGACTGTATCTGGGGCTGTGGAAAAATGCGGTATTTTTTATGGGAAGCCTTCTGGTGTCCCTGCCCTTCTGCATGGTGCTGTTTCTGCGGTGCATAAGCGAAGGAAGGTCTGCCAGAGGGGTGCGGCTGCCATTTCTCCCCTTTACTGTCCCTGCCGGGATCGGGGTGCTGTTTTTATGAAAAAAAGAGAGCTGCGGGGAAGTCTTACGGTAGAAGCGGCCGGTGTGATGGCTGTGGTGCTTTTGTCTCTTGGAACTATGCTGCAGGCGGCAGGGCGGCTCCATGATGAGACAAAGGGGGCCATGATCCTCCATGAGATGACGGAGAAATACCGCCATGAAAAGGAGCTGCTGGCAGAGGAGGCCAGACAGGATCTGAGAGACCGGGGGGATTTCTGGATGACATTTTCAGACTATGGAATCGAATTGGAGGAAAAGGGAAAAAGGCTGGAAGGAAGAGGACGGGGAGGAAAATGGGAAAAACGGATTTCAGCGGAAGCCTTCCGGCCGGAGACATTTTTACGAAAGATCACGTTAATAGAGGGGCTGGGGGAGAAGGATGAAGGTTAGCTATATCAGGGAAATGAAGCGCAGCTATATGGTGCTGGAGCCGGGAGAGCAGACAGAGGCGGAGTATGAGGCCAGGATGCTGTCGGATAACCGGATTCCGGGGCTGCTGGGCATGAAGCTGAAGTACAGGGATGGGAACTATTCCTACTGCTATGACATTACCTCAAAACAGCCCTTGTCCAGGATTTTGGAAAGTCATTCCATGACACGGGGGGAGGTGAAACGCTTCCTGATCCAGCTGAATGATACAGTAGACCGGATGGACAGCCATCTTCTGGGGGAAGGGGGACTGATCCTGGAGCCGGAGTATATCTATTTGGAGCCGGAGGAATTTTCCCTGGAATTTTGTGTGGTTCCGGGCCGGGGCGGGGATTTTCTGGAGGAGCTGGGACGGCTGTTTCAGTATCTGCTGAAGCACGTGGATCACAGGGACAGGGAATGTGTGGTGCTTGCTTATGGCCTGTACCAGGAGAGTCTGAAGGAAAACTGCGGAATGGAGGAGCTTATGAAGCTGGCCTGCGGAGACGGGACCGGGGAGAAGGGAAAGAAGGAGGCTTATGAGGGGCGTGAGCAGCCGGACGGCGGTGGGAAACCAGAGAAATGGGAAAAACCGGGAAATTATGGGAGGTCAGGAGGAGATGAGAAACCAGGGAGGTGGAAGAAGCAGGGGAGCGGTGAGGCGTCAGGAAGCCGGGAAAAACCGGGCAATCGTAAGGAAGTGGTGGACTGGGAAAGTCCCGAAAGAAATCAGAGAACACAATACATAAAAGAGACGGTTCAGGAGCCTGGGAAAATCCTACCCCTGCTTATCATTCTGCCGCTTCTTCCTCCTTCCGCTCTCTGGGTTCTCCAGGGGAAGGAACGGCTGATGGAAGTTCTGCCTATTCTGGCGGCAGGGGAAGGGGCACTTCTTCTTGCTGCCGGTTTTGTGACGGCAGTGATCCGCAGTCTTGGAAAGAGACAGGATTCGAAAGCACAGTCTGCCTCCATAAAAGCTGATGCCCGTGAGCAATTCCTGTTCCAGGAGGAGGACTGGAGTGAGGACGAATGGCAGGAGGAGTGGGAGGAGCCGGTATCCAGAGAGTCGCTCCGACAGGATCCTCCTGCCGCCCAGGATTTCCAGACCGTCCTTCTGCGGGCTGAGTCTGAAAACAGTCTCCACCGCCTGGAAGCAGCAGGACCGGAGGGGGAGGACATTATCATCCCCTATTTTCCTTTTGTCATTGGCAAGCATAAGGATCTGTCTGACTATGTGATCAATCGGGACACTGTCAGCCGCTTCCACCTGCGCTGTGACTGCAGCGGGGATCAGGCCTCCATAACCGACCTGAATTCCACCAATGGAACCAGAGTAGGGGGGCGGCTTTTGGCGGCCAACGAGACCGTTGAGGTACAGCCGGGGGATGAAGTGATCATCGCGGACGCGGCCTATATTTGGAGATAATGACGGGAAAAAGTATATACTCCTTTACTTATATTACATTTCCCCCACTTAACAATTATGGAAAATTATGTTAATATAAAAGTTAAGAAACAGCAGGTTAAGCGGGTATACTCGCGGAATAGAAGGAGGACTTTCCGATGATAGATGAAAACTGTATTTTTTGTAAGATTGCAGGGGGCCAGATCCCTTCCAGCACCCTGTATGAGGATGAGCAGTTCCGCGTCATACTGGATCTTGGACCGGCATCGAAGGGACACGCGCTGATCCTTCCCAAGGAGCATTACGCAGACGTCTGTGCGCTGGATGGGGAGATTGCGGCGAAGGTACTGCCTCTGGCAGCGAGGATCGGAGAGGCTATGAAGAAGTCCCTGGGCTGTGCAGGCTTTAACCTGGTGCAGAACAATGGAAGGGCGGCCGGACAGACGGTATTCCATTTTCACATGCATGTGATACCAAGATATGAGGACGGGCCTGATATGGTAAGCTGGGCGCCACAGAGCGCTGCTCCCGAGGAGCTTCAGGCAGTTGCAGACAGGATCCGGAGCAATCTGTAACAGCTGCTCATGAACAGGAAAATGGATACAGAAGATAAAAAGCAGTTAGAGGGTATCTATCTGAAATACCAGACTGCTTTAAGAAAGCTTGCCTGTGCCAATGATATACCGCCGGATTATGTGGATGATATGGTACAGGATACGTTTGTTGCATTTACCTACTACGGATATTCACTGGATCTTCCTGCCGGGCGTATGAAGCTGCTTTTGTCCAGGATTCTTAAGAACAAGTGCGCGGATTATCACAGGCGGATGAAATACAGGGCAGCTCTGGTGCTGGAGGATAGCACATTAGAGGAAAGAGGTGTCGTTTTGGAGGAAAATGGACCTGGTATCCCTGAGATCGTAATAGGCAGAGAGCGCTTTCTCACCATTTTAAGGGAGATTGACAGGATGCCTCAGAACTGGCGGGAGGTAGCTGTTCTGCGGATGATAGAAGGGCGTTCTACAAAGGAGATATGCGGACGCCTGAATATTTCAGAAAAGGCATTTTATTCAAGAATGGGCCGGATCAGAAAGCATCTGAGGCAGCAGCTTGGAAGCGAAGGATGGCTGTAGGATAAGGCAGACCTGCAGATGGATTTTCATAACGGCAGGCACAGGAACTTTGGTGGTATTCACCGGGGTCCTGTGCCTGCTGTATTTATTTTGCGGCACATTCCTCGATCAGAGACAGGATGGTTTCTACCGCATGGTTCAGACTGCTCTGTTCCATGGCCTTTTTGTAGTTTTCCCGGTTCTCGTAGATCTCCATAACAGCCTCATAAAGACTGTCCTCTGTTATGGCTTCTTCCTCTAAAACCCTGCTGAAGCCCTGTTTCGCGAAGGAATTGGCGTTCAGGATCTGGTCACCGCGGCTGGCGGCAGCGGACAGAGGGATAAGAAGGTTAGGCTTTCTGAGAGCCAGAAGCTCACAGATGGAGTTGGCGCCGGCTCTGGAAATAACAGCATCCGCAGCTGCGAACAGATGCTTTAAGGGGGCGTCTACATATTCGTACTGTACATATCCTGGGGTTCCGATAAGGGCTTCGTCCAGATTACCCTTCCCGCAGATATGTATTACCTGAAATACCTGAAGGAGCCGGGGGAGGATTGTTCTCACCGCTGTATTGACGGCAACGGAGCCAAGGCTGCCGCCGATCACCAGAAGCACCGGACGGTCCGGGGACAGGTGGGCGTAGGACAGGCCTGCCAGACGGTCGCCTTTAAGAAGCTCAGCGCGGATAGGCGAGCCGGTGAGGATGGCTTTATCGGCCGGCAGATAGGGAAGGGTCTCCGGGAAGTTGCAGCATATCTTTGTGGCAGAGGGGAAGCTCAGCTTATTGGCAAGGCCCGGAGTCATATCGGATTCGTGGATGATCACAGGGATCTTATAGTGCTTTGCCGCCAGAACTACAGGTACCGACACAAAGCCCCCCTTTGAAAATACCACATCCGGCTTATAGCGTTTCATCAGCTTTCTTGCCTCCGCGCAGCCCTTTAACACCCGAAAGGGGTCAGAAAAATTCTTAAGGTCAAAATATCTGCGCAGCTTTCCGGAGGAAATACCGTCATATGGGATCCCGGCATTTTCAATCAGCTTGCGCTCCATGCCCTGGTAGGAACCGATATAGCGCACCTCATAACCGGCTTTCTGAAGGGAAGGCAGCAGGGCCAGATTCGGGGTAACATGACCGGCTGTGCCTCCGCCGGTTAAAATGATCTTTTTCATGAAATGCCTCCTGAAGGTTATTTGTCTACTATTATAGTAAGCGGAAACAGTAAAATGTCAACCCTAAACCCGGCGGGAACGGAAAAATACCTCCCAGAAGGTTCTGGCGGCATTTCCATTTTTCCCCTTTTTAGAAATCAGCATCACAGGAAGGTATACCGGCGGATTTAGGGGTACAGCCACGCTGGAGAGCTGGCGGAATACCTTAAGATTGCTTTTTGGAAGCAGGCTGATGCCTTCTCCTATCTCCACAGCGCTGATAATGGATTCCGCCCGGGCGGTGCGGAGGATCCGGGGGCTCAGGCCATTTTCACGAAACAGGCATATACAGAGCTGGTGGACGGAGGTATAGGGGTTCATCAGGATAAATGGCCCTTCCGCCAGCTGAGAAAGTGCCACCTTCGGCTGTTCTGACAGGGGATGGGAGGCTGGAAGCACTGCAGTCAGTTCATCCTGGGCCAGAACGCAGGCCTTTGTCTCAAAGGGAAAGTCTGCCTCCGCCATCTGCTCCCTGGCGATGATCATATCATAATAGCCTCTGGCAAAGCCGTCTGCCAGCGCGGCTTCCTCCACCTCCTCAAGGATCACCTGTATATCCGGGTGCTCCCTGGAAAAATCCCTGAAGCCTTCGGTGAGATGGTATTGGGTAAGGATAGGAAGGGTGCCGATCCTAAGGGTGTGGTCTGGTAAAAATGGCTCCAGTACCTGAAGGGACTGCCGGTATTGCTTTAAGAGCTTTCTGGCCTCCGGAAGAAAACATTTTCCCGCCTCTGTCAGAGTGGCACTCCGGCGGCTCCGGTCAAAAAGCTTCACTTCCAGTTCCTGCTCCAGCCTCATTACCTGCTTGGAAAGGGTGGGCTGGGTCATATGAAGGGCCTCTGCTGCGTCAAAAAAGGTGGGCTGGGATGCGGCGGAAATAAAGATTTCAAGCTGTTCAAAAGTCATGCTGAGTACCTCCTGATTCATTCCAATATGGAATTAATTATACCTTATGTTGAATTGATTTTACAGATGAATTTAGTAAAATTATTTTTAGAAAAATGAGTAGTTTCGGAAATCAGGAGGAATCAAGCATGTCACAGGTAAATGATCTCAGAAGCGCCCTCAGGCTTCTTGAAGGTCTTGAGGGCCAGTTGGCTGAAACGGATGTTGAGGTGGATCCCCAGGCAGAGCTTTCCGGTGTATACCGCTATGTGGGAGCCGGGGGAACGGTGATGCGGCCTACAAAGGAAGGGCCGGCTATGATCTTTAACAATATAAAGGGGCATCCGGGAGCCAGGGTGGCCATCGGCGTTCTGGCAAGCAGAAAACGGGTGGCGCAGCTTCTTGGAAGTCCTTCAGAGGAGCTGGGAAAACTCCTTTATAAAAGTGCGGAGCATCCCATTGAACCGGTGCTTGACAGTGAGCCTGCGCCCTGTCAAGAGGTGGTCCACAGAGCCACAGACCCTGATTTTGACCTTTATAAGCTGGTTCCGGCGCCGACCAATACACCGGATGATGCAGGGCCTTATATTACACTTGGCATGTGCTATGCCACCCACCCGGATACAGGGCGCAGTGATGTAACCATCCACCGTCTCTGCATCCAGGGGAAGGATGAACTGTCCATTTTCTTTACGCCGGGTGCCCGCCATATCGGGGCCATGGCAGAGCGGGCGGAGGAGCTGGGGCAGAGGCTGCCGATTTCCATCAGCATCGGCGTGGATCCGGCCATCGAGATCGGCTCCTGCTTTGAGCCGCCTACAACACCTCTGGGCTATGATGAACTGTCCGTAGCAGGCGCACTCCGGGGCGAGGCGGTAAAGCTGTGTTCCTGCCTTACGGTAAAGGAGAGAGCCATTGCCAATGCGGAATATGTCATTGAGGGCGAGGTGATCCCTCATGTCCGGGTACAGGAGGATCAGAACAGCCATACCGGCTATGCCATGCCTGAATTTCCGGGCTATACCGGCCCGGCCAGCAGCCAGTGCTGGCTTATAAAGGTAACGGCAGTGACCCACAGAAAGAATCCCATTATGCAGACCTGCATCGGCCCCAGCGAGGAGCATGTGTCCATGGCAGGGATCCCCACGGAGGCAAGCATCTACGGAATGATCGAAAAAGCCATGCCGGGGCGCCTTGAAAATGTATACTGTCCGTCGGCAGGAGGCGGAAAATATATGGCAGTCCTTCAGTTTAAAAAGCTGTCTCCCAGTGATGAAGGACGGCAGAGACAGGCGGCCCTTCTGGCATTTTCCGCTTTCAGCGAGTTAAAGCATGTGTTTCTGGTAGACGAGGATGTAGACTGTTTTGACATGAATGACGTGCTGTGGGCCATGAACACCCGCTTCCAGGGAGACGCGGACATTATTACTATACCGGGGGTCCGCTGCCATCCTCTGGATCCTTCCAATGATCCTTCCTGTTCACCTGGCATCCGGGATCACGGTATCGCCTGCAAGACCATTTTTGACTGTACTGTGCCTTTCGATCAGAAGGAGCGGTTTAAGAGGGCCAGGTTTATGGAAACGGATCCGGACCGCTGGCTGAAGGAGGACTAGGACATGGAGAAAAAAAGGCTTGTAGTAGGCGCCTGCGGGGCCAGCGGAATGCCTCTTCTGATCCACTGCCTTACTCTCATCCGCAGGCAGCCGGAATGGGAGACCTGTCTGATCATGAGCGGCAGCGCGGAGCTTACTCTTTTGCAGGAAACAGACTGGACCAGGCAGCAGGTGGAGGCTCTGGCGGATCATGTATTCAGGCCGGAGGAAACCGGAGCTGGGCCTGCCAGCGGCTCCTTCCGGACAGAAGGGATGTTAATTGTGCCCTGCAGTATGAAAACTGTGGCGGGCATATGGGCGGGCTACGGGGATAATCTGATCCAGCGGGCGGCGGATGTGACCATCAAGGAGCAGCGCCCCCTGGTGCTGGCCGCCAGGGAAACGCCCTTAAGCTCCATTCATCTCAGAAACCTCTACGAGCTTTCAAAAACCCCTGGAGTCAGGATCGTGCCGCCGATGATGACCTTTTACCATAAGCCAGAATCCATAGAGGATATGCTGCATCACACAGCCGCCCGGCTGTTGGAGCCCTTCGGGATCGTGCCTGAAGGCTACAGAAGATGGGAGGGAATTTAAAAGATGAACCGGAGGCCGGATGAAATCACTTTGACCAGAAAACTGTCATTTTCTACCCTGGAGGTCCGTGTGGTCTTCCTGGGAGCAGACTGTCATATTCTGCTCACCGGCGGAGAACAGCCTCATATCGGCTGCACCGCCATCGCCTTTCCCCGCCCCTCTCTCAAGGGGGATGGCACATGGAGCAGCACCTCCTCCGTTTTGAATGTTACCGGGCATAAAGATGAATTTTTATGCCGCCGCCTGGCGGAAATGGTATCGGCGGCCCTGGGATCTGTTGTGGTATGTACGGGAGGATTTCATGTGGATGGGATTACGGGGGAGGAGATTGAGGAAGTGGTGAAGGGGGCACAGATGCTGGGGGAGGAGATTGTGAGGAAAGTGAGTATAAGAAAATAAAAGCCCGGAGCCCGTCTGAAAAAACGGATCTCCGAGCTTGATTTATTTCACTACTCCCCAAACACAGCCTTATAATCAGCCTGGAACTTCGCAATTCCCTGATCAGTAAGCGGATGCTTGGTCATCTGCACCAGTACGCCGTAAGGAACGGTGGCAATGTCAGCGCCTGCCTTTGCGCAGTCGATTACGTGGATGGGGTTGCGGACGCTGGCGGCGATGATCTCGGTTTCGATGTTGTGCATCTGGAAGATCTCGGTGATGTCGTAGATCAGATCGATGCCTGGCATAGAGATGTCATCTAAACGGCCTAAGAATGGGGATACATAGGTGGCGCCTGCTCTTGCCGCCAGAAGTGCCTGGGCGGCGGAGAAAATCAGGGTCACGTTGGTCCTGATACCCTCGGCAGACAGAATCTTTACTGCCTTTAAGCCTTCTGCGGTCATAGGGATCTTAACTACCATATTAGGATGGATGGCTGCAATCTCGCGGCCTTCTTTGATCATGCCCTCTGCGTCTGTGGTGGTTGCCTTTACCTCGCCGCTGATGGGGCCGTCTACGATGGAGGTGATCTCCTTGATCACTTCGCCGAAGTCTCTGCCTTCCTTTGCAATCAGGGATGGATTGGTGGTAACGCCGCAGATAATGCCCATATCATTTGCTTTTCTGATGTCCTCTACATTGGCTGTGTCAACAAAAAATCTCATAGTAAATACCCTCCTGAAACAGTCTGGACAGGTGTCCTGTCCTTCTCCTTTTTTCTTTATCTGTATTATAACTCACATACGCGTATTGTCAACACAAAAAAGCAAAAAATAGCAAAAATATGCGATAGTATGCGGTTTCGCTGAGATTAAATTCGTAAAAACCTTGTATAACAGAGGGTAAACATAAAAAACCCGCAAAACACATGCGGGTTTATGCGTGAGTTTTGCGGGCGTACAGACAGGATGGGGATCATATGAAATCCAGTCCTTTGTTTTTATAATCCGAGGCCATTTCTCCGGACACATCCTCGTCTGTGATCAGGGTGGTAAATGCCTCGATGCCGCATACATGATACCTGGATACGGTGTTCAGCTTGATAGGGTTTAACAGGGCGATGACCCGGCTGGAGGACTGTACCAGCTGCCGTTTGATGCTTACCTCATCGGGATAGGGGATGGTCATGCCGTATTCCGGGTGAATGGCGTAAACCCCCATAAAGCACAGATCGGGATGGTACAGGGCCGCCTGAGCCGCCGCGGTTTCCCCTACATTTGTCATGGAGTCCTTTAAAAGCCGTCCGCCCAGGACGATCACGTCCACCTGTTCCTTCATGGAGCAGGCGTGGGCGATGCTGTAGCTGTTAGTAAGGACAGTGATCTTCAGATTGCTTGGGATATTTTTGGCCAGCTGCAGGTTGGTGCTGCTGCCGTCGATGGCCACAAGCTGATCCGGCTCTAAAAAGCTCAGTGCCTTCTGGGCCAGCCGCTGCTTTAACTCTACATCGGCTGTCTCCCGGTCAAAAAAGTTGATCACAGGGCGCTCTAAAGGGATGGCGCCGCCAAATACCCGCTTAAGCTGTCCTTTCTGATCCAGATCCAGAAGATCCCGGCGCACCGTGTCTTCTGATACATTAAATTCCACTGCAAGGCGGCTGACAACCACTTTTCCTGAGGTGTGGAGCTGATTCAGTATGACGGCCTGGCGTTCTTCCTTCAGCATATGCCCTGAGCTCCTGTTTTTAAGTTTCGGATCCACTCCACAGAACGGGGCATCCAGCACTGGCACTCAGGAACCAGGCAGTCGCCTTCCTCGTTGGAGGTTTCCATATTGGCGAGGGAAAGTCCATGCTTTCCTCTGGGAAAAATATGCAGCTCTGTGCTGACGCCTGCTTTTTTCAGGGCCATGGCCAATAGGAGGGAATTTTCCACCGGTACGGACTGGTCCTCCCAGGTATGCCAGATAAAAGCGGGAGGCGTATGAGGCCCTGCCTGAAGCTCCAGGGATACCAGACGTCTCATTTCCTCGTCATCCTTTCGGTCGCCCAGGAGATTGATAAAGGAGCCCTGGTGGGCCATTTCACCGCAGGAGATAACAGGATAGCTGAGGACCATACCGGCTGGCCGGAGCATTTCCCCGGAAAGACCAAGGGGCTCATAAAGAAATGGCCGGTTCCAGAACATACCCAGACTGCAGGCAAGGTGGCCGCCGGCAGAAAAGCCGCATACGAAGATCTGTTCCGGATCTACAGAAAGCTCAGCTGCGTGTTCACGGACCCAGGCTATGGAGCGGGCCAGCTCCATCAGGCTTAAGGGAAATACCTCCGGCTCCACATGGTAATGAAGCACAAAGGACTGAAATCCGGCCGCGCTGTAGGCCATGGCGATGGGCTGGTCCTCCCGCTGGGATACGAAGCCGTAGCCGCCTCCGGGGCAGATGATGACAGCGGGACGCAGGCGGCCGGGGGCCTGTGAAAGGGGGGAGAGAATGTAGGCAGTCAGATCTGCCGCAGTCTCAGTAAAACGTTTGAAGCCACATTCTTCAGATGTGACCTGGATAGAAATGTGTTTGATTTCCATAAATCTCCTTTCAGATTCAGAGGATCCCGCCAGGCACCTGCTTTAGAGGCGCTTTACTTTCCGGCGCCCTGGCGGAACATGATTTCGATATAAGCCAGGATCAGAGGCGCAACTCCCTTGGCTTCATTTTTAACAATGGGCTCACGCATATAATAATCGAAGGTTCCTTCCCGCATTTCCTTGTTTCCAAGTCCTGCGACCAGGCAGATGCCGCCCAGCTGGAGCTGTCCGTCCTCCTCGGACAGATAGGTATCACAGATGCCATTAAATGCTTTTTCGCCGTAAGCGAAGTAGGAATCCTCAAGGAATCCAAGACGGACGCTCTTCATGATGGCATAGGCGAAGATGGCGGAGCCGGAGGTCTCCAGGTAGTTTGGACGGATGCCGCCGCGGTTTACCACCTGATACCACATGCCGGTTTTCTCATCCTGATAGGGCAGCATGGAATCGATGAGCTCCTTGTAAATACGGTTCAGCTCCTGCTTCTCAGCGGCCATGGACTCAGGCATGACCTCCATGGTATCAATCAGGGCCATGGCGTACCAGCCCAGGGCTCTCAGCCAGAAGTTATCAGAAAGTCCGGTTACCTTGTCGCACCAGAACATCTGGCGGGAGTCGTCATAGGCGTGGTAGTACAGGCCGTTGCGGGTGTCTCTCATGCGGTTGTATACAGTAAGGAACTGCTGGTAGGAGTCCCTGCAGTTTCTGCAGTCATTGTACTCCACCTCATACATCATATAGAAGGGCTGAGCCATGTAGAGACCGTCCAGCCAGATCTGGTTGGGATATATCATCTTGTGCCAGAAATTCCCGTCCGAGGTGCGGGGCTGGCCCTTCAGCTGGCTGTAAACGGTATCAATAGCCCTGCGGTATTTGTCCTTTCCCGTGAGCTTGTAAAGGTCAAAAAGAGTCTTTCCTGCATTTACATTGTCCAGGTTGTATTCGGCAGGATCGTAGGAAGCGATGGAACCGTCCTCACGGACAAAGTAATCGATGAAGGCATCGGCAAATTTGAGATAGGGCTCATGCCTGGTAATATGATACAGCTCGATGATCGCCTTGATCATACAGCCGTCGATATAGTTCCAGGTGCTCTTTGCACCGGCATGGATCTTCTCGATATTCCAGACGGGGGCCTGGGGTGTACTTTTTTCAAGCAGTTCATTGATATAACGGTCTAAAATTTTCATGCAGGTTTCCTCTTTCCCTTTCATTATAAAATAAGTTTGGCCGGAGCACATCTCTTTTTTCGAGCGAGGGCGGCTTAAGGCTCTGTAAACGTTTGCAACAAAAAACTGGGTAAAACATTCTAAGAAATTCCGGAGATTACTGATTAAAATACGTCTAAAATATCCTATAAAATGAAAATCCCGATTCTTGCAACTCCTAAAACCATCTTATCATAAAAATAAATAGAAATAAATTAGATATAATGCATAAAAAAAGTGCACTATTATATGCATAATCAACAGTTGACAACCATATAGTTTAATGCTACTATAAAAACATCAGTAGAAACAATGCATGTTTGCTTAATACATCACAAATGTAATTGCTTACACATGGCAAATATGCATAATTTAAAGGTAAACGATGCAAACCTTTGCAAATTTGTATGTAAAGGGAAGGGAAAGAAAGGGAGAAAGATGATGAAGAAAAATTTAAAAAAGGCAATGTCACTGACTCTGGCTTCTGTGATGGCATTATCCCTGGCAGGCTGCAGCGGCGGAGCTGCAGATACTGCAGCCACTGAGGGAGAAAGCAGTAGTGCGGCAGAGTCCGACGGTGATGTAACTATCAAGTTCAGCTGGTGGGGCGGCGATACGAGACATGAGGCAACAGAGAAGGCCATTGAGGCATTTGAAGCCAAGTATCCTAATATCCACGTTGAGGCTGAGTACGGCGCATGGACTGGCTGGGAGGAGAAGCAGGCTCTGGCGATCCAGGGCGGCAACGCAGCCGATGTAATGCAGATCAACTGGAACTGGATCACCTCCTACAGCGGCGGTGGAAATAACTTTGTAGACTTAAATCAGTACAGTGATGTACTGGATCTGACACAGTTCGCCCAGGAAAGCCTGGATCAGTGTAAGGTAGGAGATAAGCTGATGGCTGTTCCGATTTCTTTAACAGGCCGTCTGTTCTACTGGAACAAGACTACCTTTGATGAGATCGGATGTGAGATCCCTACCGATGAGGAATCCCTGTTTGCAGCAGGCGAGGCCTTTAAGGCTTACGGCGAGGATTACTATCCTCTGGCACTGGGGCAGTACGACCGTCAGATCTTCCTTGTATATTACTTAGAGAGCGTATACGGCAAGCCATGGGTAGAGGACGGCGAGGTACAGTATACGGTAGAAGAAATCCAGGAAGGTATGGATTTCATTACAAAACTGGAAGAGGGACATGTGATCCCTACTTTATCAACACTGGATGGCGATATGGCAGACTCTCTTGACAAGAACGCCAAGTGGATCGATGGCAAGTATGCAGGTATCTTTGAGTGGGATTCCTCCGCTTCCAAGTTCCAGCAGGCGATTGCAGAGAGTACAACAAAGCCAAATCAGGAGTTCGTCATCGGCGATTTCATCAAGCTTGGTGATTATAACGGTGGTTTTACAAAAATTTCTATGGCTTATGCCGTTTCAGCAAACTCAGAGCATCCCAAGGAAGCAGCTATGCTGATCAATTATCTGTTAAATGATCCGGAAGGCATTGAGATCATCGGTACAGAGCGCGGCGTTCCATGCTCCACAGAGGGTGTAAAGATCCTGAATGAAAAGGGTATCGGCAATCCGTTGGTATCAGAGGCAAATGCTAAGGTTCTTGAATACAGCAAGTTCCCTCTGGATCCAATGTTTGAGCATAATGACTTAAAGGCAAATCCTGACGGCGTATACTACAAGGTATTCGGCAAGCTCAGCGCAGGCGACATTACCTCTGCTGAGGCGGCACAGGATCTGATCGATGGAATCAACGAGTGCTATAACTTCTAAAAAGACTGACACAGATGGGCCGCTGGAGTATGAAAATCCGGCGGCCCGGTTCCTTGACAGAGGGGCGGTCTGCTTTGAGGAAAAGGCTGACCTACTATTTCATTCTGGAGGTAGACGTATGAAAAATAAGAAAGGATTCTGGGCCCTGAATATCGGACTTTTGTATATTCTGCCGTGGCTTGTGGGATTTATTCTTTTTAAGGTATATCCATTTGCATCCTCACTGGTATACAGCTTTACAAACTACGACCTGTTCAATGGTATTACCAAGACGGGACTTTTAAACTATGAAAAGATCTTTACCGATGAGGATATTATCCGTTCCTTTGCGGTAACCTTTAAATACGCCATCTTTGATGTGCCTCTGAAGCTGGCTTTCGCTCTTTTCATTGCGTACATTCTCAATTTCAAATTAAAGGGTGTGAACCTGTTCAGAACCGCCTATTACATCCCTTCTATCCTGGGAGGCTCCATTGCCATCGCGATCCTGTGGAGAGCTGTATTTAATACAGATGGTCTGATCAATACGGTGATCACATTTTTCGGAGGCCCCAAGATCAACTGGATGGCGGGAGATATGAGCGCTCTGATGGTGATCGTGCTTCTGCGAGTGTGGCAGTTTGGTTCGGCCATGGTTATTTTCCTCGCAGCATTAAAGGGAGTGTCGGAGGATCTTTATGAGGCGGCTTCCATCGACGGCGCCGGTAAGTGGACACAGTTCTTTAAGATTACGGTTCCGCTGATTACTCCTGTTATTTTCTACAACCTGATCACACAGCTGTGCCAGGCATTCCAGGAATTCAACGCTCCATTCCTGGTAACCAAGGGCGGACCAAACGGCGCCACCACACTGATCTCTATGCTGATCTACAACAACGCCTTCCTGCGTCATAAGATGGGTATGGCAAGCGCCCAGGCGTGGATCCTGTTCCTGATCGTTATGACCATGACAGCAGTTGCGTTCATCAGTCAGAAGAAGTGGGTATATTACTCTGATGAGGATGGGAGGTAGAGCAGATGACAAGAGAGCAGAGAAGAAAAGTAAGCACCGTGATCCGCTATACCCTTCTGGTACTGGTAGGCCTTATTATGGTTTATCCTCTGATCTGGATGGTAGGTGCTACTTTTAAAACCAACTCAGAGATTTTTACCAGCGCGTGGTTTATTCCGAAGAATCCTGTATTTGACGGCTATTCTAATGCGTTTAAGAGCTACGGCGGTAAGATCGACCTGTTCAAATCCCTGATCAATACCTATAAGATCGTGATTCCGAAGGTTATTTTTACCGTTGTTTCTGCCACCATTGCAGCCTACGGCTTCGGACGTTTTAATTTTAAGGGAAAGAAGATCTTCTTCGCCCTTCTGATGTCCACCCTGTTCCTGCCTCAGGTGGTACTCAATGCACCTCAGTACATCATGTTCAACAAATGGGGATGGGTAAACACCTACCTTCCGCTGGTCATTCCGTCCTTATTTGCAGCAGATACCTACTTTGTATTCATGCTGATCCAGTTCTTAAGAGGCGTTCCAAAGGAGCTGGAGGAGGCAGCCAAGATCGACGGCTGCAATACCTTAAAGACACTGTGGTATGTAATTGTGCCGATGTTAAAGCCTTCACTGGTTTCCTGCGCCCTGTTCCAGTTTATGTGGACCAACAATGACTTCCAGGGCCCGTTGATCTACATTGCGGATATGCAGAAATATACCAATTCCGTATACCTGCGTATGTCTATGGACGGTGATGTAGGCTTCCAGTGGAACCGTATCCTTGCTATGTCGCTGATCTCCATCATTCCGTCTCTGGTCGTATTCTTCTGCGCTCAGGATGCGTTTATCGATGGTATCGCAGCCGGCGGTGTAAAGGGTTAAAAATTGTTCATTATAAGAATGATATGGGGATTCTCTCAGGGGAGTCCCCATTTTGCATACAGAGTTTGACAGAAAAAGAAATATGGGGTAAAGTGGAGTGATACTCAGGAGATAGGAGAAGGATAGTATGGCAGTAACAATCAAGGATATTGCGAAGGCAGCGGGGGTATCATATTCGACAGTATCCAGGGCGCTGAACGGCATCGGGATGGAAAATTCGGAAAGCCGTAAAAATATAATCAGGATCGCGGGAGAAATGGGCTATACGCCCAACCAGGCAGCAGTCAGCTTGAAAAAAGCCCGTTCTTATATGATCGGGCTTTATTTTTCAACCATCAGTAAGATGAGTTCTCCTTATGTGCTCCATGACGTGCTGACAGGGGTTTACAGCGTAACGGGAACTAAGTATAATGTAGTGGTAAAGGGTATTGATATGCATGAGCCGGGAACGCTGAATCCCAGCTATTATGACGGCGTGATCGTTCTTTCCCAGCGGGACAATGACCTGGCCTTTATGAGGGAGGTTCTTGACAAAAAGATCCCTATGGTGACTATCTGCCGAGCCGTGGATATTGATGCGCCAAATGTGACCACAGATGAAGCTCTGGCCATGGAACGGGCAATGGATTATCTGATTGAGAACGGGCACCGCAGGCTCGCGGTGATCGAGGGGAATCCGGAGCTGGACTCTAACCGCCTGCGCCACCGGGGCTGGCGGACCTCCTGCCTGCGCCACGGGATCGACCCGGACGGGCTGCCGGTGATGAGCGGCAACTACCGCTATGCCAGCGGCTATGCGGCGGCCAAGCAGCTTCTGTCCTATCACCCTACGGCTATTTTGTGTTTTAATGATGAGATGGCCTTTGGAGCCAGGACGGCCATCAGCGAGGCGGGGCTTGAGGTTCCGGATGATGTATCCCTGATCGGCTTTGATAATTGGGATCTGTCCGGGTATTCGGATATGCACCTGACCACCATTGAGAGAAATATGGGTGAGATTGCCAGAGAGGGCGCCAGAGTCCTTCTTAGACGGCTGGATGAGGGGATCGTGGACAACAGAAGGATTTATCTGAATAATAAGCTGATCATCCGGGATACCGTAAAACGGCTGGAGCGATAAGCAGAAAAGAGGACATGTATGAAAAAACTGGAAGAATATGTAAGAAGCATACCGGATTTTCCGGAACCGGGGATTATTTTCAGAGATGTGACCAGCATCCTGCAGGATGCGGACGGCCTGGCTCTTGCCATTGACAGCCTGCGGGCCATGGTAAAGGATCTGGACTATGACGTGGTAGTCGGCCCTGAGTCCAGAGGCTTTATCTTCGGCGTGCCTGTAGCCTACGCCGAGCACAAGAGCTTTGTGCCTGTCCGCAAACAGGGCAAGCTGCCCTGCGAGACCGTTTCCAGGGAATATGAGCTGGAATACGGTACAGCTGTCATCGAGATGCATAAGGACTCCATAAAGCCGGGGCAGAAGGTAGTGATCGTAGATGATTTAATTGCCACTGGCGGTACGACGGAGGCCATGATCCAGCTCATTGAAGAGCTTGGAGGTGAAGTGGTGAAGGTGTGCTTTGTGATGGAGCTGGCCGGACTTTGCGGGCGGAAGCTGCTTTCGGGGTATGATGTGGAGGCGGCGATTGTGTATGAGGGGAAGTAGGCAGGAGAGTGGGAAGCCGTGTGCCTGGGGGATTGGGGATGCGGCTTTTTTTCTAATTCACCCTCCGCTTTTTTAGATAGAACCCATTCCTTTAGTTTATGATTGAAAAGCAAGAGTCCCTATGGTAAAATAATTCTTACGGAAAGCACTCATGACAGGAGTGGTATGCCTCCCAAACTTGAAACCCGGTTCGCCGGGAATACATAGGAAAGGAGGTGTTGCGTATGACAGCCTACGAGACTATCATGGTTATCATAGGGATATTGGGATTACTCATATCCTTTGCTGGTTGTATCATCGCATTCATCGCCTTTCTCGATAAGAGAAACAAGCGAAAATAAAAATGCCCATCCTGTCGGCCAACAGGATAGGCGGTGTCCGCTAGGACACTGATTCCCTTTTAAGGCATCCACTTTTGGAGTGGGTGCTTTCTTTATGTCTATATTATAGTCAAAATGCTTCTAAATTGCAAGTGATTCTTTCGCTTTTTGCGGGTACACCTTGTATTCCCCTGCCCGTCCTGCTATAATAAAATCAGCAAACAGGCCATGCCGCTTCTGTAATTATATTGATATACATTCAGAAAGGCGGAAAATGACCATGCACAAACCATTTAAAGACCTACAATTTTCAGATTCATTCATGTTTGCAGCGGTGATGGAGGACGAGGAGATATGCCGGGGAGTATTGGAGCGTATCCTTGGATTTCCGATTAAGCGTGTGAAGGTACAATGACAACACGATGGAGGTGCAATATATGCTGTTCAGTGAGATGTTGAGCCAGGAGCGTATAGAGGGGCGGGAAGAAGGGATCCAGACCGGCCGCCAGAAGACCCAGCAGTCCATCTTCAGCCTCATCGATGCTATGAACCATGGCGGGGATGGAGATAAGGTTTCTCTTATCACAGGAGATCCTGAGCTTTTGCAGAAAATGTGTGATAAGTATCATATTAGTATCTAAAAATGAATCCGGGCTGCCGGCGGGATGACCGGCAGCTGTCTTAAATCTCTCTTTTATTATTCAAAAATTACCCGATCGTTTTGCGGAGGCGGTCTGCCTGTTTGCTGACAAAATACCGCCAGATGCCCTTTTTTTGCTGAAATTCCCGGCGCCCCTTGCATTTTCTTATAAAAAAATTTATAATGTATTTTAACTATCCATAGGAAAAGGTGACCACAGATATGGCAAATGAGGGAACAAAAGAAAAACTGGATATAGAATTGGAAGCGCCGGCTGACTTTACCAGCCCCGAAGTGCTTTATCAGGATCTGATCACAACGATCCACAAATACCATCCGTCGGACGACATTTCGATGATCGAAAAGGCCTATAAGATAGCGGACGAGGCTCACAAGGAGCAGAAGAGGAAATCCGGAGAGCCGTATATTATCCATCCGCTTTGCGTAGCGATCATTCTGGCGGATCTGGAGATGGATAAGGAAACCATTGCGGCGGGGCTTCTTCATGACGTGGTAGAGGATACCATTATGACCCTGGAGCAGCTGACCAAAGAGTTTGGTCCGGAGGTGGCTTTTCTGGTAGACGGAGTGACCAAGCTGACTCAGTTAAACTGGGACAAGGACAAGGTGGAGATCCAGGCGGAGAACCTGCGGAAGATGTTTCTTGCTATGGCAAAGGACATCCGGGTGATCATCATCAAGCTGGCGGACCGCCTTCACAATATGCGGACCGGCCAGTATTGGAAGCCGGAGAAGCAGAAGGAGAAGGCAAGGGAGACCATGGAGATCTATGCTCCCATTGCAGACCGTCTGGGTATTTCAAAGATCAAGATCGAGCTGGATGATTTGTCTTTAAAATTCCTTCAGCCGGAGGTGTATTATGATCTGGTAGAGAAGGTGGATCTGCGCAAGGATGCCAGAGAGGCCTTTATCAAGGAGATCGTCGACGAGGTAAAACACCATATGGCAGAGGCTGGTGTAGAGGCAACCGTTGGCGGAAGGGTAAAGCATTTCTTCAGCATTTATAAAAAAATGGTGAAGCAGAATAAGACCCTGGATCAGATCTATGACCTGTTCGCAGTGCGTATTATGGTAGAGACGGTGAAGGACTGCTATGCGGCTCTGGGCGTGATCCATGAGATGTATAAGCCCATTCCTGGCCGTTTTAAAGACTATATTGCCATGCCGAAGCCAAATATGTACCAGTCTCTCCATACCACTCTGATCAGCAGCAGCGGCCAGCCTTTTGAGATCCAGATCCGCACTTACGAGATGCACCGGACGGCAGAGTACGGTATCGCGGCTCACTGGAAGTACAAGGAAAGCGGCAGCGGACAGGTGGCGGCAGGTAAGGAAGAAGAGAAGATGAGCTGGCTGCGCCAGATTCTGGAGTGGCAGAAGGATACGGATGATTCCAGAGAATTCTTAAATATGGTAAAAGGCGATCTGGATCTGTTTTCTGACAGCGTATATTGCTTCACCCCTTCCGGCGATGTAAAAACCCTTCCAAGCGGCTCCACTCCCATTGATTTTGCATACAGCATCCACAGTGCGGTGGGCAACAAGATGGTTGGCGCAAGGGCCAATGGAAAGCTGGTGCCCATCGAGTATGTGATCCAGAACGGAGACCAGCTGGAGATTATTACCTCTCAGAACTGCAAGGGCCCCAGCCGTGACTGGCTGAATATTGTCAAGAGCACTCAGGCGAAAAATAAGATCAATCAGTGGTTTAAGACCCAGATGAAGGAGGACAATATTGTCCGGGGACGGGAGCTTTTAGAGCGCTACTGCAAGGCCAAGGGGATTAACTGGACGGAGATCGGGAAGCCGGAATTCATGGAAAAGGTGATGAACCGGTATGCCTTTAAGGACTGGGATTCGGTGCTGGCATCCCTGGGCCATGGCGGCCTGAAGGAGGGCCAGGTGGTCAACAAGATGCTGGAGGAGCGGGAAAAGAAGCTGAAGCGTGAGATCACTGATGCCGATGTGCTGGACGGGATTGCAGATACCGGCGGACGGTCCGGCACAGCTACGGTCCGCAAGGCCAAGAGCGGCATTATGGTAAAGGGGATCCACGATCTGGCGGTCCGTTTTTCAAGATGCTGCAATCCGGTTCCGGGAGATGAGATCGTAGGCTTTGTTACAAGAGGCCGGGGCGTGTCCATCCACCGTACCGACTGCATCAATGTACTGAACCTGCCGGAGGATGAGCGCAGCCGCCTGATCGACGCGGAGTGGCAGGTGACAGAGAGTGAGGCCAGTACGGAGCAGTATTCTACGGAAATCCAGATTTTCGCAAATAACCGGATCGGTATGTTTGCGGATATATCCAAGGTATTTACAGAAAAGCAGATCGATATTACTTCGATGAATGTAAGGACCAGCAAGCAGGGCAAGGCAACCATTATTATGACATTTGACATCCATGGTACGGAGGAGCTGAACCGTCTGACGGAGAAGATCCGTCAGATTGAGGGAGTCCTTGATATAGAAAGGACGACCGGCTGATCCGCCTGGAGATGAGGGCTGTATATGAGCGATTTCAGGATTAAGACATGCGTTCTGGGAGCAGTGAGCACCAACTGCTACCTGATTTACAATGACAGGACCAAAGAGGCCGTGATCGTGGATCCGGCGGCCAACGGGCCTTATATCTTAAACCGGTGCCGTGAACTGGGGATCACGCCGGTGGGAGTGTTCCTCACACACGGACATTTTGACCACATTATGGCAGTGCCGGATATTAAGAGGGCTTATGGAAGCATCTGGGTGTATGCCCTGGAGGCGGAGGACGCCATGCTGGCAGATCCGGGGCTGAATCTGTCTGCTTCCTTTGAGGGGAAACAGGTGGGCTTTCACGGAGATGTACTCCTTCATGATGGAGACGAGCTGGAGCTTTTAGGCTTTCACTGGAGGGTTCTGGCTACGCCGGGACATACTGCAGGCTCTGCCTGCTATTACCTTCCTGAGGAGGAGGTACTTCTTTCCGGCGATACCCTGTTTCAGGAATCCTACGGAAGGACAGATCTGCCCACAGGAAGCAGCAGTCAGATTGTAAGATCCATTCTGGATGTGCTCTTTGAGCTTCCGGACGAGGTGATGGTATATCCGGGTCATGGGGATCCTACGACCATGGAGCATGAAAAAAAGAGAAATCCCATTGCATTTTACAGATAGGATACAGATACAGCGAGAAAGCAGGAACAGCATGATTGGATTATTAATACAGGACAATGCATATGAACAGGACATCAGAGAACTTCTGATGTCCTTTTATCCGGGTGAGACCTATGCCCATGAAGTACAGGAAGGCGTGGATTTTTATGTGGAGACCCGCCTGTGTGATGGAAGGATCACAGTTGGGATATGGGAAAAAAAGGATGACGCAGGGGAGACAGACACACCGGCGCCGGCAGGCCTTACAGGCTGGAGCCTTAGGGCGGTAAGCCATGGGGATTCTGACCTTTCAGATCATTCTGCCACAAAAAATGTAATCAAGCAGATGTTTTACCGAATGTTGGTGGAACGTACCGGCCATAAGCTTCCCTGGGGCTCTCTTACAGGAATCCGCCCCACAAAGATCGCTCTCACACGTCTGGAGGAGGGCTGGAAGGAGGAGGACATCCGCTCCTTTATGAAGGAAACCTATCTGGCAAGCGATGAAAAGATCGACCTCAGCATCGAGATTGCTGCCAGAGAGAAGAAACTGCTGGAACCCCTTGATTATGAGCGGGGTTACAGTCTTTATGTGGGGATTCCATTCTGCCCTACTACCTGCCTTTACTGCTCCTTTACTTCCTATCCCATCAGCAAGTGGAAAGGGAGGACAGGTCTGTATCTGGAGGCATTGTTTAAGGAACTGGAATATACCTCAAAGAAGATGGAAGGACGTCCCCTTGATACGATCTACTTTGGAGGCGGGACGCCTACGGCGCTTCCGGCAGAGGATATAGACGCGATTCTCAGTAAGCTGGAGCAGCTCTTTGACGTGGGCCATGCATTGGAATTTACGGTGGAAGCGGGACGGCCGGACAGTATTACAGAGGAGAAGCTGCGTGTTCTCAGAGACCACGGCATCACCCGGATTTCCATCAATCCCCAGACCATGAACCAGAAAACCCTGGACCTCATCGGACGCCGCCATACGGTGGAAATGGTGAAAGAGAAATTTTACATAGCAAGGGAAATGGGCTTTGACAATATCAATATGGATCTGATCATGGGTCTTCCTGAGGAGGATATGGACGATGTGCGTCATACCTTAGAGGAGATCCGTGCCATGGGCCCGGACTCCCTGACGGTTCATTCCCTGGCGATCAAAAGAGCGGCCAGACTGAATATGTTTAAGGAAGAATATGGAAATTTAAAGATCAATAATACGCCGGAGATGATCGCCCTCAGCGAGGCCTGCGCCAGAGAACTGGGGATGGAGCCCTACTATCTCTACCGCCAGAAAAATATGGCCGGAAACTTTGAAAATGTGGGGTATTCACTGCCTGGAAAGGCCTGTATCTATAATATTTTGATTATGGAGGAGATGCAGACCATTGCTGCCTGCGGGGCCGGAACTACGACTAAGGTGGTATTTCCTTCGGAAAACCGGAGAGAGCGGTGTGAGAATGTGAAGGAAGTGGAGCAGTATATTGGGCGGATTGATGAGATGATTGGGCGGAAGGAAAAGATATTTGGACCCTATAGTTAGAATAAAGGCTGCGGTCCTGTGGAATTGCTCCATAGGGCCGCAGTCCTTTTAAACACGCTTTTGTAAAAAAACATCATAATCCTCTGCACCACATTCCAATGCATCGCCTGTACTCCTCATATGCTCAAGGAGAATGGAAAACATTCTTGCGCCAACATCCTCATAACCTGGCTCAAAGAGCAGGTTGTTCATTTCCTGGGGATCGGAAGCCACGTCGTAAAGTTCAAAGAACATTTCCTTCTGGAATACATCCAGGATCAGCTTCCGTGAACCATCGATCACGCAGCGTTGGAAACCGCTGAGGCAGCTGTTTCCGTCATACTGGATGAAAACAGGCTTAGAGAGAGACTGACGGCCCTCTAAAATGGGGTGAAGGGACTGTCCTTCAAGGCCGGAGGGGGTCTTGATTCCCAGGTAATGGCAGAGAGTGGGAAGCACGTCCAGGTGGCTCACAGGGGCATCGACAAGGCCTGTCTGTCTGAGTGGCCCCGGCAGGCGCAGATACAGAGGAATCTTTACAGATTCCTGATACATACACATTTTCTGGAACAGGCGGTGGGAACCCAGCATTTCTCCGTGATCGGAGGTAAAAAGGATCAGAGAGTCCTCATAAATACCCTGCTCCTTAAGCTCCCGGATGATCTGCCCAACACAGGAATCCAAAAGAGATACCAGTCCCAGATAAACTCTCCAGCTTTCCTGCCATTCTTCCCTGGTATAATGACTGCCCAGAGCTCCGGTTACGTTATAAAGCTGAAGGGGAGACTGATGGGGATACCAGACGCCTGTATTTTCCGGCAGCTGGAAATCCTCATCTGTATATTTAGAATACCAGGGATTCGGAATCTGGAAGGGCGGATGGGGAGCTAAGAACATGGCGCTTAAAAAAACCGGTTTTGACCGGTCCCGTTCCCGCAGCCCCCGCAGCGCCTCTCTGGTAAAATATCCGTCAAAATAGAAGTCCTCACCAGGCTCATAAAGTCCGGTAGAGGCATTGGAACAGGTAGTAAAAATGGTTTTTGTCCGGCTGAGGATTTCCGGAACCGGAGAACGGAAATCCGGGCCTCCGGGCATAGGCATTTCATGCTCCTTCAGATACTGTCTGTAGGTTTTTTCAGTGGTGAGCCACCTGGTTCCTGAGCGGGGTCGGTCCTCCGGAAGGATTCCCTGGGTAAAGAGATGCTGTTTTCCGCTGTGGATGCAGTCCCAGCCGTTTTCTTCCATCAGCTCATAAAGGTTTGGGATGCCTTCTTTTACATATCCGGCAGGGGCGTCATCCTTCTCCCAGGGATTGATCAGGCAGCCGGTTGTATTGGGGCAGAGGCCGGTAAAAAGGGAGCCTCTGGCAGGGGCGCACAGGGGGCAGGCGCAGTATGCGTTGTCAAAATGAACGCATTCTTCCCCAAGGGAGTCGATATTGGGGGTAAAGCCTTTTCCCAGCACGTCATAGCGAAGCTGGTCAGCTGAGATGATAATTACGTGAGGCTTGTGCATAGGGGCTCCTTTTCTATATACTGGTCAAAAATATTTCTCAGAAACCGGGAGTGGAAATAGGCGGTAATTCCAGGCGCTGCAAGGAGCAGGGGAGGAAACAGGGTAAATCCCACGGCTGTCACAGCAAAGGAAAAAACAGCCATTGCGATGCTGGAGGGAAGATGGCACAGGGCCATCAGGAGGGAGTTGCAAATGGTGCGGCGGATGGTGTTGTCAAAATGGGCAAGAAGGGGATAAACATAAATATTAGCAAATATATATGCCGCCAAGATACCCATAAAAACAGTAAACAGGATAAGAGAAAAGGTATGTTCCACCCCGCCCCTGTAATATACGGCAAAATCCGCAAAGAGGAAAAGGCCGGCGGCCAGGAAAACAGCCCAGATAACAGTAGCCTGCTTAAAATTGGCCCGGAAGGCCCGGAAAAAGGAGGAGGTGAGATACCCTTCCTCTCCCCGGACATATTTTAAAGTGATGGAATAAAGCGCTGTGGTTGAAGCTCCCATGGTCACAATTGGGATGGAGCAGACTGCCCACAGAATACTGAGCCACAAAAGCCTGAGCAGGCGGTCTGTCATTTCCCAAAAGGGGCTGTTGATTGAAAATAAGCCTTTCATTTCTTATCCTGTCCTTTCTTTTTACCAGTAGGGGTTCCACTTCCTTAACAGTCTGGTAAGGGCTTCTACATAATAGTAGTCACCCCAGAGGTTGCACTCGTCAATTCCGTGGTCGATGCAGTCATTATAAGGTGTTTTCCGTCCATATACGCCGTGAAGGAGCTGGCCGTTGGATTCCTCAGGGGATTTTGCGGCACACAGCTGGATCAGAGGCAGTATCAGCTTCTTTGCCATGCTGAGATACTCCTCTTTATCTTCGCCTTCAACACAGTCCGCCATTTCCAAAAGACCGCAGACCGTCACAGCCAGGGCAGATGAATCTCTGGGTTCGCTGCTTCCGTCTGTGAAGGTGAAATCCCAGTAGGGAATCAGATTTTCAGGTAGGTGCTCAAGGAAATATTCTGTTACATGGTCAAAGAGCTCTCTGAGAGAGGGATCCTTGATATAGCGGTATCCCAAAGCGATGCCGTATACACCCCAGGCCTGTCCTCTGGACCAGGCGGACTGGGCGGAGTAGCCCTGATGGGTAACGCCTTTGAGCGGATCTCCGGTTTCCGGGTCGAAGTAATAGGTATGATAGGTAGAATAATCCGGCCGGATCACCGTATTCATGGCAGTTTTAAAATGGCGTACAGCCAGGTCTCTGTATTTAGGGTCTCCTGTTTCTTCCGTAGCCCAGTGAAGCAGGGGGAGATTTAACAGACAGTCAATGATCAGGCGGTAATTATTTTTATCCTCAAGGGAACCCCAGGCTTGGAGAAACTGGCCCTTCTGGTGGAAGCGGCCGGCCAGCTTGTCAGCAGCCATGAGAGCAGCCTTTTTTGCGGCGGCATTTCCTGTAAGCTTGTAGGCGGCCACACAGGAGGGGGAGTATAAAAAGCCCAGGTCATGGGTATCTGTTTCGATTTCGTTCTGGATTCGATGTAAAAAGCTTTCTACCTGTGCCATCGCTGCCTCACGGAAGCTTTCATCTCCCGTATTTTCATAGGCAAGCCACAGCTCTCCGGTCCAGAAGCCATTGGTCCACTGGTCGTTGGGAGCGGAGGGATAGAAGTTGTGAGTGGAAAAAATATGCTTAAATGTGCTGGAAAATTCAGGAAGACAGCTTTTTGTCTGTCTGATTGCCGTTTCAAGGGCATGTTTCAGCTGATCTTCTGTAATTTCAGGAAGGCCTTCAAAGCGTTTTTGTCTGATATTCATATTATTTCTCCTTGTGATTTAAAGCAGGTTCATATTCTTAATGGCGGCTTTGCGGTCCGGCTCCTTAAGGATCCGGTCAATCTGTTTTTCAAGAACGGCGCTGTCAGGAAGGGTATCCCGGTCTGTTACATCTAACATAAGCACAGCCTGGGAAACGGTGGCAATGTCCTCGGCTCCCTCTTTTGCGGAAGAAAAGGCCGCGTCGATGACCCAGAGAAGATCAGCTTTGTCTTTTACGATAGAAGGATATAAAAAGTCTTCCTTCCACAGCTTCAGGCTTGTGATTCCAGGCCAGATACAGAGGATTTTTACCCCTTCCTTTTCCAGAAGAAGAGTATTCCCGCTTATCTGGGTACAGGAAACGCCGGGCATCAGATGCCAGCGCTGGATATGGGGAACAGGAAGCCGGTTTCCGTGTTCCAGGCGGTCTTCTACAAGAAGGCCCTTATGGCGGTGGAACCAGCAGACGCGGTTATGGCGGCAGGTGGTATAGGCGTCGTGGAATGCTCTGGAATAGCAGCCGTCCTCTGTGGATACAAAATCAGCCACAGGAGAATCGGGACGGTACACGCCCCAGCGCCAGGCGTACAGCTCATCCGGCTGGATGGGTGTTCCGTAGGCCAGAACCGTATTGTGGGAGCCCATATTGTACATATAGCCCCGCTGCGGGCTTCCCATGGATACGTTGTGGTATAAAAGCCTTGCAAATGGCTCGCCGATAAATTCCTGTCCGCGGAAGGAAATAAACATGGACAGCATATCCAGATGGTTATGGCCCGAATCCCCGCAGTCTGTTTTGGCAGACATCATCATGTAGTTCGCATCCATAAGGAAGCTGCTTCTGCAGGAAATAAAGCCGCAGCGTTCATCGGCATAATCCAGAGGAATCTCCATCTGCTCCGGAGTGATCCTGCCCTGGCGTGCGGCCAGAACCTGCCTGCAGGAGAGATGGTTCATACTTGTCTCACCGATCCGCAGGATCGGGTCCACCAGGGGGCCGCCGTTATCTCCCAGAGAGGAAAAATGGCTGTGGGGCGGGCTGATACGGGCCAGAGCCTCAAAGGTCAGGTTCAGCCTTCTGGCGGATTCATCATCCAGCAGGGGCTGGGCATTGATATGGGCCAGATATATGCCGCGGTAGATCATTTCGCATACAGCCGCGCCGCCCCAGTAGGGAATAGAGTGCTCGCTGTAGCCGCCGGCTTCATTAAAATCATCTATAATGTGACGGCGGACTACCTGTGCTCCTCGGGGGATCATAGCCTTAAAAGCTGGGATTTCAGGCAGGAGGGTTCCAAGAATAAAGGGAACAAGCCCTCTTTCCCACATATGATGATTGTATTTCCGATATGGGTCTGTCTCAAAGCGGGCAAACTGGATTCCCTGGAACCAGATCCGCTTCAGGATCTCAAAGGCAGTTACCGGAGGGATCTCATAGGGAATACGGGTGTAAAACAGGCTGATATACTGAAGGGTCAGCCAGCCTGTACTCATTACATCGCGCTCGTCTGTCAGGGAAAAACGGCTGGCGTCCGGTTTGTCATATTCAAGAACCAGAGGATAATGCTGGAAGAAATGATACAAAACATCTTCAAACCGGTCTAAAACGGCCGGATCCCCTGTTTCATGGTAGAGAACGGCCAGATACTCAAAGACTGGGCCTCTTACAAATATATCCATAATGGCTCTGGGACGTTTTCCCTGATCCTCCAGGAAGTTAAAATGAGGGAAATCCTCATCATTTTCTCCAAGAAAAATAGGATCGCTGGATTTTCCGGGACGTACATAGTAGTGCTCCATCATCTGCCTTCCTGCAAAGAGGCAGAATTCTTTCAGGCTTCCGCTCAGTCCCATAGAGGACTGGAAATCCCTGGGTGAAGTGTCTGTATCTATTTTTTTCAGCGGAAGGCTGCGGTAGTCAAAGAAGTACCGGGGCTGCTTCCTGTGTTCAAAATACCGGATCAGCTCCCGCTTGGCGCCGGTTATGTCCTGCTGGTCCAGAGCCAGGCGCACCGGTGCAAGGTCCGGCAGGGACAGGTCAAGGGCGTCAAATACATCCTGATCAGTAACCGTCCGTTCATCGGATGGAATGAATTTCATAAGGTTTGTTCTCCTTTTGCTTCGTTTTAAGGGTCCGGAGGGACCCTGCTTACGAGAAGTATATTAGAGAGAGGAAAATCCTTCAAGCTCTCTTTTTATGCAGGATGACACTTATCTGCAAAAGGGGCCAGAGCAGGTTAAATATACCCCCAGGCAGGGTGGAAAATGGCAGAAAAAATGATAAAAAAATGCAGAAAAGAGCATGAAAACTCCCGTAAAAATCCTAAAAAACCCAGTAAAATCAAAGGTTTTTCAGGGCTTGCAGAAAATTGTTATTTTGATTTTAATTGAATATTGCAAGGTTTAAAAAGGCTCGGTATAATCCGCTATGAAACAGCAAGCCGCCGGACTGAAAAAGCGTTCAGGACCAGTTGGTGATGGAAGATGTAAGTATGTAAAGAGAAAGAAAAAAGGAGAGAAGAACATGAAAAAGAAGAACAACATGAAAAAGGCAAAGCGCGTTACAGCCTGCCTGCTGACAGCCGCTATGACAGGAACGCTGCTGTCAGGCTGCGGATCCTCGTCTGAATCTGCGCAGGGAAGCGCGGAGGCTCAGGGAGACGGACCGGTACAGATGGAGTGGCTGGTAAGCCAGACCAGCTCTGAGGTAGACGATAACGCGGAAGTTGTAAAGATGATCGAGGAGCGGTTTAATATTGACTTAAAAGGCTTCTATGTAGATCCCAACAACTTCCAGGAAAATCTGAATGTAAAATTCGCGGGCGGTGAGATGCCTGACGTATTAGTAGTAGGAAGCCCGGCAGAGCTTGCTACTTATATAGAAGGAGGCATCATCGGCGAGCTTCCCATCGAAACCATCAGGGAAAAGGCTCCTAACTATACAAAGGTGGCAGACGAATATGACGATGGTTCCCTGTGGAGCACGATGGTTTACGAAGGGAAGAACTACGGCGTAGCAAATCCTATGGATCAGCAGCCCATGGCTATGTTCTGGAGAAAAGACTGGCTGGATAAGCTGGGACTGGACATTCCGGAGACACTGGAGGAATATGAGGAGGTTCTGACTGCATTTGTAAATGAAGATCCCGATGGCAATGGCAAGGCAGACACAGCAGGAGCCGCAGAGAGAATTTTCGGTGCTGTGTTTGGCGCATTCGGCCTTCGCTGTGTAACCGGCGTGGGTGCAGGCTCCGGCTTTACCGTAGAGGAAATGCAGCTGGGAGAGGACAATGTTCCATTCTTCCCATATATCAGACCTGAGGCAAAGGAAGCGCTGACTGTCCTTCACGACTGGTATGAAAAAGGAATCATCGATAAGGAATTTATCACCGGCGAGAACCACGGCGGATACGCAGGCCTGTCCCACTCCTTTATCAATGGAAGAATCGGCCTTACCTCTGGCCAGCCTTACACTTATTTCACCTACAGTTCTGATATGAAAGCAGAGGATAACCTGGGTGTCTGCATGAGAGAAATGGTTGCGGTAAACCCGGACGCAGTTGTAATACCTGGCCCGGCACCTGTAGGACCTGAGGGAAAATCCGGAACCGAGTCATGGGGTAATATCGGACGTCTTACCTGCCTTACAACCAAGGGTGCAAGTGATCCAAGAAAGGTAGACGCATTCCTGGCAATCCTGGATGCTTACTACGCAGATATGGATTTTGCCGAGCTGGCAAACTTCGGTTTGGAAAATGTACACTTTAAGAATACAGAGCATGGAAAGATCCGTCTGATGGATGGTCAGGAGCTGAGAAAAGAGGGCGTATTGCAGGTAGACTTCGGCGCAACCGTTCTTTATGCTCAGAATCTTACACCTCAGAAGACCAACTACGCCAAGGAAATCACAGGAAACGGTTACGCACGCTTTAATGCACCGCCAGTACAGGAATTCTCTGATGTGATCTCCACTCTGGATTCCATGACAGAGCAGGCATATTTTGCCATGATTACAGGTGAAAAGCCACTGGATTACTTTGAAACTTATGTAGAGGAGTTTAAGAAGGCCGGCGGCGAGACAGCAGAGAAGGCAGTACAGGAGGCATATGCAGAGAAGCTGGCTTCCGTACAGCAGTAAGGAGGAACCAAGATGGCATCAGCCAAGACAATGAATCCGGGGAAGAAGAAAGCAGGTCTTTTTACAAACCTATACCGGTACAGAGAATACTATATCATGCTGATACCGGGAATTCTGTTCTTTCTGGTATTCTGCTACGGGCCTATGTACGGCCTGGTGATCGCCTTCCAGGATTACTATCCTTTAAAGGGAATATCCGGAAGTGAATTTGTAGGCTTAAAGCACTTTAAAGCGTTGTTTTCAAATCCCTTCTTTTTATCTGTGCTGAAAAACACGCTGATCATCAGTGTATACAAGCTTTTGGTCTGCTTCCCGGCGCCGATCTTTCTGTGCATTGCCTTGAATGAGATCAAGCACGCAAAATTTAAGAAGTTTGCTCAGTCGGTATCCTATCTGCCCCATTTTATTTCATGGGTTGTAGTATCAGGTATCATCATTGAGTTTTTATCCCCTTCCAGGGGCCCTATCAATATCCTGCTTCAGAACCTGGGCTTTGATCCGATTTTCTTTGTGGCAGAGCCAAAGTATTTCAGAGGCGTTTTAGTTGCATCTGACCTGTGGAAATCCATTGGCTGGGGTTCCATCGTTTACCTGGCAGCCGTAACCTCCATCGATCCGTCCTTATATGAGGCGGCTGAAATGGACGGTGCCGGAAGAATCAAGAGGATTATCCATATTACCCTTCCGGCTCTGGCTCCCATCATTACAGTGATGCTGATCATGCAGTCCGGTAAGATCTTAAATGACAGCTTTGAGCAGGTTTACAACTTCCTGACCCCTACGACCTACGAGGTAGGAGACGTGATTTCCACCTTTGTATACCGGATGGGTATTCAGAAAATGCAGTACAGCTTTACAACGGCAGTGGATTTATTTAAAAATATCATCTCCTTCGGCCTGGTAATGCTGACAAACTATGTGGCGCGCAAAACCAATGATTATGCGCTGTGGTAGGAGGATCAGAAATGGAAAACACAGTTAGGAGAAAAAGAAAACGCAGCGGTGAAGACTGGCTGGTGGACATTTTGGCATACGGATTTGCAGGGCTTTTGTCCATATCCGTACTGGTGCCCTTTATGCAGGTGATCACCATTTCCATGAGTCCTGCCTCCGTTGTAAACCAGACCGGCTTCCACTTGATCCCGACTCAGTTTGATTTTTCAGGCTACGAGCAGATTGCCACAGACCCTAATTTCTGGGGAAGCTATTTAAACACTATTATCCGGACCATTGTGGGAACGGCAAGCGGTGTGCTGGTTACCATGCTGACAGCGTATCCTCTGGCCAGGACAAACCTTCCTTACCGAAGGGGACTGATGATGTTTGTGGTATTTACCATGTACTTTTCCGGCGGTATGATCCCAAAATATCTGCTGGTTAAGAATCTGGGCCTTACCAATCACTTCCTGGTTTACATTCTTCCGTGTCTGATCACCGGCTTTGCCCTGATCATCACCAGAAACTTTTTCATGGGGATCCCTCCGGCTCTGGAGGAATCTGCAAAAATCGACGGAGCCACCAATATGGATGTGCTGTTTAAGGTGTACCTGCCTTTATCTACACCGGTTGTAGCAACCATTTCCCTGTGGTACTGCGTACAGCACTGGAACGCGTGGATGGATAATATGCTGTATGTGACAGACAAGGCAAAATATGTGCTTCAGTATGTGCTTCAGACGATTTTAAGCAATGGACAGACGGCGGATATGGAGGCCATGACAGATATTGTCATTCACACAGAAACCATGAAGATGGCGGCCCTGGTGCTGTCACTGATACCGATCGTATGTACCTATCCATTCCTGCAGAAATATTTTGTAAAGGGTATGATCGTAGGCTCTGTAAAGGGCTGATTAAAAAAGGGAAAGAGCAAAAACAGATCAGCTGCCGGCATACGCCTTACACAGGCGGAACCGGCAGTCTGAATCATGAGGGAAAGGAAACCACATATGAAACAGAAACAGAAACAGAAGCGGAGAGTGGCAGGGATTCTGGCTGCTGCCATGATCCTTTCATTTGCCGGCGTAAGCTACGGGGATGTGCCTGCCGGAGCTTCAGACGGCGTTTTGGAATCAGACCAGAGAAAGGTGCTTCCCGCAAGCTTTGGGATGCCCTATACATTTCCAACGAAGGGACAGCACCCCAGAGTGCTGTTTACAGAAAATGACCTTCCGGCTATCCGTGCCAATATGACAGGACCTGACGGCGTAAACGCTATGCGTGAGTTTCAGAAGCTTCTGGAACAGGAGGTAGACGGTATTCTGCCTGAAACCTACAAAGGGGCAGCAAACCTGGATTACAATGTGTTTGCGGTAATCGAGGCCTATGCCTTTGACTACGTGGTAAACGGCAATATAGAACATGGAAAGAAAGCGGTAGAGGCCACCAGAAATGTGGTAAATACCTTTAAATACAACCCGAAAGCGGCGGATGTGGTAAGAGAAAAGGGCTCTACCATCTATCTGTCAGCCATTGTATATGACTGGTGTTATCCTCTTATGAGTCAGGAGGATAAGAGCCTGTTTGTAGAAAAAGCGGAGACACTGGCGGCAACCATCACCGGTATGGGCGGCTGGCCTATGACTGAGGTGTATTCGGTAAATGGACATAATGAGGAGACCCATATCAAAAGAGATCTCCTGTCCCTGTCTATTGCCTGCTATGATGAGTATCCGGATATGTACAACCTGGTGGGCGGCTATGTGATGAACGGCCTGGCGCCTACGAAAAACTGGTGGTACCGCTCCGGCACCTTCCATCAGGGCCTGGGATATAATCCCCTTCGTTTTGCCTGCGACCTGTCCAGCTATTTCCTGATCTACCGTATGAACGGTACAAAGATATTCAGTGATGATATGGGAATGGTGCCCTATATGGAGGTATACAATCAGAGGCCGGACGGACGTTCCTTCCCTGAGGGAGATACCAATGGCGATTCCCTGGTAGCTAAGATTCCTACCTGGACAAGAGGCGATATGCCCCACCTTTTGTATGCATCCTCTATATGGGATGACGGCTACCTGAAGTCAGAGTTTGAGCGGTGCAGCAAGGGATACAATTTCTTCTCCTATAAGAGCTTCCATCCTCTTCTTACGCCGGTTCATTTTCTCATTGTTAATGACCCGTTTGTGGAGCCAAAGCCAAGAACGGAGCTTCCGCTTACCAGGCTTTACGGTTCGCCAGTGGGAATGATGATGGCGAGGACCGGATTTAACGAAGGAGTGGAACAGCCGGATATGCTGGTATGGGCCAAGATCGGCGAGACCTATGCGGGAAATCATGCCCATCTGGACTCCGGAAGCTTCCAGATCTATTATAAGGGACAGCTTGCATGGGATAATGGACGCTATGACAGCTTTGGAAGTGCCCATGATGCCAACTACGCAAAGGAAACCATTGCCCACAACTCCCTTCTGATCTATGACCCTGATGAGGAAATGGTAAGCGAGACAACCATTCCAAAGCCAAGAAATTCCGGCGGTCAGAGAAGGCCCGGAAAGGCGGCCTTAAGCCTTGAGGATCTTTCGGGTGAGGATAATCACAAGGCAGACCTGCTGGCTATGGAATACGGCGAGGATCCTATAAATCCGGAGTATTCCTATATAAGTGGTGACCTGGCTCCTGGATATTCAGACAAGGTTTCTGAGGTAAGGCGTTCCATGCTCTTTATGCCCACAGGAATCGAGGATAAGCCGGGCGTGTTTGTAGTAATGGACAAGATTACGGCAAAGGATCCTTCATTTAAGAAAACCTTCCTTCTTCACTCTCTTCAGGCCCCTGAGGTAAAGGATAATGTGACGGTGATTAAGCGTGACCAGATCGGTTATAACGGAAAGCTGACCAACCAGACCCTGTATCCGAAGAATCCTGAAATTACAACCATAGGGGGACCGGAGCGTCAGAACTGGGTAGTAGACAGGAATTATCCGCCGGTAGGAGGAAAATATTACAGCAATTATGACAGCGCCGCCAGCTCAGAACATGGCTGGGGACGTGTGGAGATCAGTCCGTCTCTGCCCTCTAATACCGATTATTTCCTGAATGTTATGTACGCTTCCGACGCGGACGATCCAAGCCCGGTAGAGGAGGCAGTGCTGATCGAGACAGAGGATATGCTGGGAGCAAGGATCTTTGACCGTGTAACTCTCTTTGCCAAGGACAAGGAGCGTCTTACAAAAGAAGTAACCGTTACGATTCCGGGAGAAGGCCAGATCGGAGCGGCTGTTGCGGGAATTGCCGCTGGAGAGTGGGAGATCATCGGAGAAAACGGTGAAACTCAGACAAAAACCGCGAAAGAAGAAGGCGGTATCATCTATTTCACAGGGCAGGCGGGAACCTACCATCTGCGGATGAAATAGTAAATATATTGGGAATGAGGGAAACGTCCATGAAGAAGCAGATAAAATTTGTGGCTGTTTTGTCTACAGCGGCCTTGTTATCCCTGTATGGAGCTGCGGCTTCCTTTGGAGCCGAGGGCTGGGCACAGGAAAATGGAAGCTGGGTCTACTATGACAGGGCAGGAGAGCGGGTAACAGAGGACTGGATCCAGGATAATGAGAGATGGTTCTGGTTAGATGAAAACGGAGAAATGGCCGCAGACGGATTAAGGCAGATCCGGGATGAATATTATTATTTCCGCGGGGACGGATCGATGGTCAGCGGAGAATGGGTAGCAGTACCCAACGAATACGCCGGCATGGAGGACGAGCCGGAGAACTACTGGTATTATTTCCAGGAAAACGGAAAAGCCATGAGGCGGCCCTCAGGGGCCTCCTCCGGCTCCCTTAAGGCTAAGACCATAGATGGAAAGAAATATGCCTTTGATACAGAGGGACGGATGCTTTACGGCTGGGTAGCCGAGGGAGAGCGCCAGACTGGGGAAGATGCCTGGGAGAACAGCGACTACTACTTTGGAGATGAAAACGACGGAGCTATGAAGCAGGGCTGGATGCGGCTGCGGATCCAGGCAGAGGATGTGGAGGATGACCAGCCGGGAGCCGGTTTCTGGGAAGAGGAGCAGGACAGGTGGTTTTACTTTAACGCCAATGGAAAGAAGATCCGGGGAAAGGAAAATGACTGTAAATATCAGACCATTAACGGCAATAAATACGGCTTTGATGAGTACGGCCGTATGATCGCCACCTGGTATGCGGATCCCGAGATTTTAACCCTTGCCACCTCACGGTCTGAGGCGGGAGAAGGAAGGCTCTACCAGGGTCAGGAGGAATACTCCAGACAGTTTATGTATTTTGGAACACCTGAGGCGGGAGCCAGATACGCCAACGGCTGGTTTAAGGCAAGACCCAGCGAGTACCTGATGAAATCCAAATACGATGACGGGGAAATGTATAACTATTATGCAGACGGAGACGGAAACATCTGTGTAAATGAGATTAAAACCATTGACGGAGAAAAATATGCCTTCGACAATGCGGGAAGACAGCTTAATGGCATGGTATGTGTAAAAATGGATGAAGGATCCTCCAACCAGTTTGAATACAGCTTCTATTCTGATGCCTCTGTCCGCGCAGGCAGAGGCCCCTACTCAGATGAAGCAGAGTTCCATGATCTGATGGAAACCTACGCGGAGGATTTTGCGTCTCATTCCATGCGGTTATATCTGTTTAACGGCCCCAGCGGCTCCATGCTTACAGGAAAGCAGAAGGTACAGCTTGGAAAATCCGGAGAATTTTATGAGTTTATGTTTGAGACTGGCGGCCGCTTTAAGGGAGCCGGCGTCTGCGGGGAAAAGGACGGACGTCTTTATCAGGCGGGAATGCTCCTGAAGCCGGAGGAAGGAGAAAAATACGCCATTTTCAAAGAAACCTTTGAAACACTGCCTGAAGATGCCACCGAAGAGGAGCGGACGGACTTTGAAAACCGGGATACAGACGGCGACGGAAAGATAGAGGGCGCTCTTGTGAAGGTTCCGGTAGAGGAATTTATCTCAGAGGTGTGCAATTCCGGTATCTATGATGAGAAGGAAGAAGAAACCGTATGGACGGTGCGTTATGATCCGCCGGGCGTAACCTATTATCTGGTAGGACAAAACGGGGATATTGTAAAGAATAAGAAAAGTGCGGCAGATGTAGACGGCTATGAGTTTTATGTGAAGAACAAGAAGATCTGCAGCATTACAGTAGAAGAGTAGCAGGAGAAGGAAAGGAAAGCAGGGCATGAAACGGCAGGCAAAGCAGGGAATGGCAGCAGTGCTGTCAGCGGCAGTGGTTTTCTCGGCCATGGGAACAGAGAGGCTGTACGCGGCTGAACAGGATGATTCTGTGAAGACCATTATCAGTTTTGAAGAACTGAGCGAAAAATATGCGTCTCAGGAGCTTAAGGCAGGAGCGGATGAGGATGACATCCGCTTCCCCTCAGGCATCTGGGCCAATGTAACGGAGGAAACAGCAGAGGATGAGGACGGGACTCCGTCTAATGCAGAGAGAGCAGAGGAGCTTTCCGATGCAACTCCCTCCACTCCTTCCAGGGCAGAAGACCGCAGGGAAGATAAGAAAATCCGGGAAAAAAGCGGCAGAAGGAAGATCCGGGATATTGAGTGGGAGTTAAATCTCATGGAAAGCACCGAGATGGAGTTTGACTCGGAAGTACCGGGAACCTATGTGTACGAGCCCGTGATTCCTGAGGGATATGAATGGGACGTAGACCTTGAACGGCCTCAGATCCGGGTGACGGTGCAGGAGAAGGAAGGAACGGTTACGGTTACGGACGCGGAGGGGCTGAAGGAAGCGCTGCAAAAACAGGAAGATAAAACGACTCTGATCCTCCTGGAAGCAGATATTACTCTGGAAGATGCAATAGAGCTTAAAAGTAATAAAATAGTAGAGGTTCCCGAAGGAAAGAACCTGACAGTAACTGGCAGTATCAAAACCGGGAAAGCCAGAATCACTTTCATAGGAGACGGAACTGTCCTGGCAGATGGAAAAGAAAACTGTCTCAATGGCAAGATCTATTTGGGAGAAGAAAAAAACGCAAATGGTGCCCATATGCGCCTGGAAGGAGAAGCAGAGGCAGTCTGCGAGAATGAGATCATAGTCAGAGAAGGAGGCAGGCTTACTTCCGCTTCATCCAAAGGAATCCGAGTATCTGCAAAGAAGACTCTGAAAATAGAAGAAGGCGGCATTCTTTCCGGGGAAGCAGGCGGTGTGATCCGACTGGAAAAAGACGCTAAGGTATCTGGTGCCGCAGACCTCTTCACCGATCAGGAAATCCTCCTTGAGGAAGACGGCGTAGTAACCGTAAAAGCCGCCGATGCGGCAGCTTCCTCAGACAGCCTCACCGCCGGAACCTATGTATGGGATGATGAAACCAATTCTTTTGCAAAAGAAAAACCAGAAACTCCAGAAACTGGAATTACTACAGCGGAGGAGTTAAAAGAAGCGCTGCAAAAACAGGAATCGAAACCGACTCCGATCCTCCTGGGAGCAGATATTACTCTGGAAAATGCAGTGGAGCTTACAAGTAATAAAATAGTAGAGGTTCCCGAAGGAAAAACGCTGACAGTAACTGGCAGTATCAAAACCGGGAAAGCCAGAATCACTTTCATAGGAGACGGAACCGTCCTGGCAAATGGCAAAGAAGACTGTCTCAATGGCAAGATCTATTTGGGAGAAGATAAAAAAGCAAATGGTGTCCATATGCGCCTGGAAGGAGAAGCAGAGGCAGTATGCGAGAATGAGATCATAGTCAGAAAAGGGGGGGAACTTACTTCTGCTTCATCAAAAGGAATCCAAGTATCTGAAAAGAGGATCCTGAACATAGAAGAAGGCGGCACTCTTTCCGGAGAAGCAGGCGGTGTAATCCGACTGGAAAAGGACGCTAAGGTGTCCGGCGCCGCAGGCCTTTTCACCGATCAGGGAATCCGCCTTGAGGAAGACGGTGAAGTAACCGTAAAAGCTGCCGGCGAAGCAGTCTCCTCAGACAGCCTCACTGCCGGAACCTATGTATGGGATGATGAAACAAGGTCTTTCACAAAAGAAAAAGAAGCTCCTCTCCCGGAAACCGGACTGAACAACGGTGTTTTAATTCTTTCGGAGCAGAAAAAGGGCGATAGCGCTCAGGGCTGGGACTGGGATCCTGGTGAAAATCTGGGTATGCTGAATCTGAACCAACGTTTCGTTGGAAACAAGCAGCTTGTATTTGTCGGGGATAAGCCAGCTGCCATCAAGCTGAATGGAAATATTATCCTTACGCCAGAGGCGGGAGAAGCAGCCATCCTTTCATCATCCGACCTTACTCTCCGGGCGGATAACGAGTACAGCCTGAAGGCCGGAGGCCAGATCCAGGCTGATGGAGCTGTGACTGTTATCAATAAAACCATCCTTGAGGTAGAAGCATCCTCCGAAGAAGCAGCCTTTGAAAGCAAAAAGGATATTACGATAAAGAATGACGGATCAGTTACGGTGAATAACAGCGGTTCCGGTGCAGCCTTAAAGGCAGGCGGAAGCATTGTTATAAAAGATAATGTCATCGCTTACTTAACAGCCGAAAGCGCAAATGCCGCTGTAGAGGCCGGATCTAGTGTGAGCCTGGGGGGAACGCCCGCCGTTACTATGATCAATCAGGGAACTGGCCCCGCTGTGAATAAGGCTCCGGGACTTGGATCCTACAGCAAAGAAGTAAGAGTCAGCGCCAGCCTGAGTCCGGAAGGAAGGCCGGGAGAAGAATACAGCCCGGAGAATATCGGCTCCTACCGTTATCTGAAGATCCGCGAGTGGATCAAAATAGAGGAGGATACAACTCCCGAAGAGCTGGATCAGATGATCGATGGGATCCTCCCAGATGATTTTGATGCGATCAATGACGCAGCCGCCTTCATCCATAGCATGAGTCCTGAAGAAAAGGCTGCTCTCAGCCAGGATACGATCAGAGCGTTAGACGAGCTCATTCAGGAATCCACAGGAATTACGCCTGTAACGGATATTAGAATTGCAGATGGGGTTGAGATCCAGCCTGATAAGCAGATCCAGGATGTAAAGATTTACGGCGCCCTGTTAGCAGCCGGACTGGATGCAGACGATATAGGCAGAGAAGTACAGCTCCACGTCACCTTAAAAGAGCCGGGAGAAGGGGAGTCAGCCGTATTTGAGTGCTTCCTGACCGTAGACGGAGCCAGCCAGCAGACAGGGGAACGCAAAGCAGAGTTTATGCTTCCTGTCACCTTGAAAGCAGAGCTCCCGCCTGAGTATTTCCCTCTGACTGAGGATCAGATCCATCAGACAGGTGAAGGAATTGACAGGTGGCTGGATTTTGAGTATGACGGCAAAGATAATACAGCTCAGTTCCAGACAGACAGCCTTTCTGTATTCAGCCTGGTAAGAAAAGGAAAGCCCATGAATCCGGGCGGAGGAAGCAGCGGAGGAGGCGGAAGCAGCAGCGGTGGAAGCGGCGGCGGAGGCGGTTCAAAGGCCTCTTCAGGCGGACCGGGCATTCGCGTGACAGAGCCTCAGGGAAGCTGGATCCAGGATCAGACAGGCTGGTGGTACCGGTATACAGACGGTTCCTATCCAAAGGACGGCTGGTGCCAGCTGGAATACGCCGGACAGACCAGATGGTACTGTTTTGATAAAAATGGCTATATGCTTACCGGTTGGATTTTAAGCGGTGAAAAATGGTATTATCTGAATGAGGTATCCGATGGAAGCAAGGGAGCGATGCTTACAGATACCTGGGTCGGTGCCTATTATGTAAATAAAGACGGTGTCTGGGAAGAAGGAAGAAAAAAACAGTAAGCCGTTAAAGCGGCAGCCCCCGCAGGAATCCTGCGGGGGCTGCTGCTTTATGACTGCTGTTCCAGTGTCTTCTTATATTGGTTCGGCGTGATACTGTAGCTCTCCTTAAAGACCTTGATAAAATACTGGGCGGAGCTGTAGCCCAGGCGTTCGGCAGTTTCCTTTACATTATAGCCCTGGGAGATCAGCTCCTTTGCCCGTTCCAGCTTGCGGTTTTTAATATAATCGGTATATCCGGTTCCCATCACCTGGCGGAACAGGCGGCTGGCGCTGTTAGGCTGGATTTTCAGCTTATCGGCCAGAAGATCCAGAGTAATATCACGTTCCAGATATTCATCCACCAATTCCAGAATCCGGTTCTTCAAATCTTCGTCCACAGACTGGCGCTTCTGGTTGACCTGCCGGAGGATCATCTCGCAGACAGAGCTGCACCAGGAACGGAAGTCATCGATATTTTCAAGCTTCTTATAATAGGCCCGGATGTCATAGCCGAATACGCTCCATGTATCCAGCTGGTTCTGCTGCATGGCGCGGTACAGCATGGAAACCAGATCTCTCAGAGTAGACTGACAGTAATCAATGGTATAATTTCCGCTTTTAAAAGAGGTGACCAGCATCTCCACCTGAACCTGCAGCTCCAGCAGATTCAGGCTGTTAATGGACCGCTGGACTGCCTCAAACAGCTTCAAATGGCTTCCATCATTTTTCCGCTGGCTTACATGAAGCTGGTCGTAGGAAAGAATCCGTTTCTCTGTAAAAATATACATATAGCGGTCCGCCTCCAGAGCAAGCTGAAAGCTGGATGAGATTGCGCCATTTTTTACAGGAACAGGATTTCCGAAAGCAATCCTGTAATTACTGAGGCGGCTGTCCATATCCTTTATAAACTCCTCCTGGACCTGATTGAGAGAGTCGCCGTTAAAAGCCAGGACCGCAGCCAGGGACTGAAGGCTTGTAAGGGAAAACAGTACGTCAAAGGATTTGCAGCCAGGGGGATATTCCTCCTGGAACTCTCCCAGAGGCAGTTTGTCCGCATCTGCCTGAGGCAGGGTAATAAGGGCGGCACAGCAGTATTCTCTGGTCAGATAAGGCAGGAGAGTGTCGGAAGGAGGCTGTGCACCTTCATTGGCAAGCTCGGCATAGACGGCCTTATGGAGGATCAGCTGATGGGAGCTTTCTGCTGTTTTATACAGCCTGCGTATCTCTTTTTCCAGCCGGTTCAGCGACCCGTCAAAGCTCTTTTCTGATTCTTCCAGGGGAATGCCCGTTTTCTGTGACAGAAGGCGGACACGGCTGCTGTAAGCTGTATGATTGGAAAATGAGAGGATCATAAGCATGACCGCGTTAAAAATAATGGACAGCAGGAAATTAAAAAGGAATAAATGGTTGATGGAACGGTAATCCTGATAAAATCCATTGCTGTCTACGGCATAATAATAATTCAGGCCGCTGGTGGGGGAGGTATTGTGAAATACCATGTATCCGTCCAGCTCTTTAGGTCCGCTGTCCCAATCGGGATCAGGCAGGCTGTCCCAGGCAGCGCTGCTGTAAAGCGGTGTATGGTCCCTTGTGGTAATAAGGAGCTTTCCGGCTGTCTGGTCCAGATAACCGCTGAAGCTCTCAGGACTGATATAGGCGCAGAGAATGGCGTTTCCCTGGCTGAGGCTTCCGATGGGGCTTACATAAAGGATGGCGGGCTGGTCAGACAGATACACGTTTCCGGATAGCCAGACGCCGGTTCCGGCTGCCTGTGAAAGCACGTTTTTAAAAGTAGGAAGCCATGGAAGATACAAATTCAACTGCTGCTCATCCTGGGGAAAATGTACTTTATTAAAATGAGTTACCACTGTATTTGTGTCCTGGTAGTAGATGTCAATTCCAGCCACATGAGGATGGCTTTTTGAAATTTTCTGCATCTCCGTAGCCAGAGCCATTATATTTTTTGAGGAGCCCTCAATGGACTGTTCCATGGGCAGAAGAATAGGAGCATTTTCCTGCAAGGGGGAAAAATAAAGCTGAGGAAGTTTCAGCACTGACTGCATGATCTGCTCGTCAATATTTTTAAATGCCAGGTCTGTCACCTGAAGGTTATAGGAGATGAAGCTTTCGTGGTAAGCTTTTCCTGCCTTTCGGTGAAAAAAATAGTAGTTAAAGGCGGTGAGCAGAATAAGGCTCAACAGGTTCAGCCACAGGATCACCGAAACCATAGACAGATGCTGGTTTTTACCGGGGCGATTCCACTTTTTCAATATAAAATCCCTTCTCTCAAATCTCATATAAAACCTGGAGCCAAACGCATCAACACACGATAAACTCCAGGATTATTTTTATTTTAACATAAGGGAAATGGGATTGCAATGGGATACGAAGGCGGCTGTCAGGGAAATGACAATACAGAAAGTCAACTTTCTCCCCCAAAACACTTGCAAAATACAAAAAGTCCATTAAAATAGAGATAGCCGTACTGAACAATAGATAAGATTAAGATAATAAAGGAATGGAGCGCATATATGGCATTGACAAAAAAGCCGGTTACCGGCATGAAAGACATCACGCCTGCTGAGATGCAGATCCGTGAGTATGTAATGAACCAGATCAAAGAGACATATAAGAGCTTTGGCTTTTCCCAGATCGATACTCCCTGCGTGGAGCACATTGCCAACCTTACAAGCAAGCAGGGCGGGGACAATGAAAAGCTGATCTTTAAGATCATGAAGCGGGGCGACAAGCTGAATCTGGACCAGGCTCAGACGGAAAATGACCTGACCGACAGCGGACTCCGCTATGACCTGACCCTTCCTCTGTCCCGCTATTATGCCAATAACGCGGCTAATCTCCCGAGCCCCTTCAAGGCCCTTCAGATGGGAAGTGTATGGCGCGCAGACCGTCCTCAGAAAGGGCGTTTCCGCCAGTTTGTGCAGTGCGATATTGACATTTTAGGAGATCCTACCTCTTTGGCAGAGATCGAGCTGATCCTGGCTACCACCACAGCCCTTGGAAAGATCTGTCCGGACAACGCCTTTACCGTCCGCATCAATGACAGGGGGATCCTTAAGGGAATGGCCCTGTACTGCGGCTTTGCTGAGGAATCCATGGATCAGGTATTCATTATCCTGGATAAAATGGACAAGATCGGTATGGAAGGCGTGGAAAAAGAGCTGTTAGAGTGCGGACACGCCAAAGAAAGCGTTGAAAAGTACCTGGAGCTTTTAGGCGGCGCAGGAACCGACGCTGAGAGCGTAAGACGCCTGGGAGCGGTTCTTTCAGAGGTGCTTCCTGAGACTGTAAGCCAGAACCTGGCCCACATCATGGATACGGTGACAGAGGTTGCGGAAACAGACTTCAAGCTGGAATTTGATCCCACTCTGGTGCGGGGCATGTCCTACTATACCGGCACGATTTTCGAAGTTTCCATGGAAGGCTTCGGCGGCTCTGTTGCAGGCGGCGGACGTTATGATAAGATGATTGGAAAGTTCACCGGCATGGAAACTCCGGCCTGCGGCTTTTCCATCGGCTTTGAGCGCATTGTAACCATTCTTCTGGACAATGGCTTTACCGTTCCGGGAGCAGCGGAAAAGAAGGCATACCTTTTTGAGAAAAATCTGGATGCCGCAGCTCTTGCAGGTGTGATCCGTGAAGCCATGGAGGAGCGGAAAAAGGGCATTCAGGTCCTGGTGGCCCAGATGAATAAAAATAAAAAGTTCCAGAAGGAGCAGCTGAATAAAGAAGGTTATACTGAATTTAAGGAGTTCTACAGGGAAGGCCTGAAGAACTAAAAAGGAGAATCAAATATGGCAGAAGCAATGATCGGGATGAAGCGTTCCCACAGATGTACAGAAGTAACCACAGCCAACATCGGCCAGACCGTAACGGTTATGGGCTGGGTGCAGAAAAGCAGAAACAAAGGCGGAATCATTTTCGTAGACCTTCGTGACCGTTCCGGACTCCTGCAGATCATTTTCGAGGAAAATGACTGCGGCGCTGAGAACTTTGCAAAGGCAGAAAAGCTGAGAAGTGAGTTTGTAGTGGCAGTAGAAGGCCGTGTAGAGTCCCGTTCCGGCGCGGTCAATGAAAATCTGGCCACTGGAGCCATCGAGGTGAGAGCTGCCTCTATGCGTATCCTTTCCGAGTCCGAGACTCCTCCTTTCCCAATCGAGGAAAAGAGCAAGACAAAGGAAGAGCTGCGTCTGAAATACCGTTTCCTGGATCTTAGAAGGCCTGACATCCAGAGAAATCTGATGGTAAGAAGCCGCGTAGCCACTCTTACAAGAGCATTTCTGGCAGAGGAGGGATTCTTTGAGATCGAGACCCCGACTCTCATCAAGAGTACCCCTGAGGGCGCAAGGGACTATCTGGTGCCAAGCCGTGTACACCCAGGCTCCTTCTATGCCCTGCCCCAGTCTCCCCAGCTGTTTAAGCAGCTTCTGATGTGCTCCGGCTATGACCGCTATTTCCAGCTGGCCCGGTGCTACCGTGACGAGGACCTGCGAGCAGACCGCCAGCCTGAGTTTACCCAGATCGATATGGAGCTGTCATTTGTGGACGTAGATGACGTGCTAGACGTCAATGAGCGTCTCCTTCAGAAGCTGTTTAAGGACATCTGCGGCTATGAGCTGCAGCTTCCTATCCAGCGTATGACCTGGCGTGAGGCCATGGACCGCTTTGGCTCGGATAAGCCTGACCTGCGCTTTGGAATGGAGCTTAAAAATGTATCCGGCGCAGTAAGAGACTGCGAATTTGCCGTATTTAAGGGCGCATTGGAGCAGGGCGGCTCCGTCCGCGGCATCAATGCCGAGGGCCAGGGACATATGCCCCGTAAGAAGATTGACGCTCTGGTTGACTTCGCAAAGGGCTTTGGCGCAAAGGGCCTGGCTTACGCAGCGATTAATGAGGACGGCACTGTAAAATCATCCTTTGCCAAGTTTATGAAGGAAGAGGAGATGACAGCCCTGATCGCAGCCATGGACGGAAAGCCGGGAGATCTGCTGCTGTTTGCCGCTGATAAGGATAAGGTGGTATTTGATGTGTTAGGCAATCTCCGTCTGGAGCTGGCAAGACAGTTAGACCTGCTTAAGAAGGATGACTTTAAATTCCTGTGGGTAACGGAGTTCCCCCTTCTTGAGTATGATGAGGAAGCAGGACGCTTTGTGGCTGTCCATCATCCATTTACCATGCCTATGGATGAGGACCTCCAGTATCTGGATTCTGATCCGGGCCGTGTCCGCGCAAAGGCATACGACATTGTACTCAACGGCGTAGAGATGGGCGGCGGCTCTGTCCGTATCCACCAGAACGACATTCAGAGCAAGATGTTTGAGGTATTAGGCTTTACAAAGGAAAGAGCTCAGGAGCAGTTCGGCTTCCTGTTAGAGGCATTTAAGTACGGAGTACCGCCTCACGCAGGCCTGGCCTACGGTCTGGACCGTATGGTAATGCTGATGGTAGGAGCAGACAGCATCCGCGACGTGATCGCCTTCCCGAAGGTAAAGGATGCATCCTGTCTGATGACTGAGGCGCCCTCCGCTGTGGACGAAAAGCAGTTAGAGGAGCTGGGAATCCAGATCGCAGAGGAAGAAACCACAGAAGAATAAAACAGGCAGAAAGGCAGGATCCGGAATATGGATTCTGCCTTTTTGAAATACGAAGAAGAAAGGAAGCTGCCATGCATAACATAGACGTGACCAACTGCCAGTCCGCCCTGGCCCGCCTGATGGACGGCAATGAGGAATATGTAAATTCAAAGGTAGGAAAGGGGAATATTTCTGAGGAGATCCGGGCCCTGACTCATATCTACGGTCAGAAGCCCTATGCTATTGTGATTACCTGCTCCGATTCCAGGGTCATCCCGGAGAAAATCTTTATGGTGGGAATCGGGGAGATTTTTACTATCCGGATAGCGGGAAATGTGATCGGAAACTACGAGCTTGGAAGTATTGAATACGCGGCGGAGCATCTGGGGGTCAAGCTGATCCTGGTTATGGGCCATACCCGCTGCGGAGCGGTAGAGGCAGCCATCAAAGGCACCGGAGCCGGTTTTGTGAAATATATCACAGATGAAATAAAAGGGGCCATCGGAGATAACACAGACCCCATGATCTGCGAGAGACTGAACATAGAGCACAGCATTTCGCAGATCAAACGGAGTCCTCTGATTCAGGATATGATCCGCAATGAGGGTCTGATGATCGTGGGCGGGAATTATCATACCCGGTCAGGGGAGGTTGTGTTGTTTTAAAACCTGTCCGGTTCTGCCGGATCAGATATGAAACGCCCCCATCCCAGGATACACAGCTCCTTCGCCCAGCTCTTCCTCGATCCTTAAAAGCTGGTTATATTTTGCCACCCGTTCACTCCGGCTGGGTGCTCCGGTCTTGATCTGACAGGTGTTAAGGGCCACAGCCAGGTCGGCGATGGTGGTGTCCTCTGTCTCGCCGGAACGGTGGGAGGAAATGGCAGTATAGCCGGCTTTGTGGGCCATTTTGATGGCCTCCAGGGTCTCGGATACGGAGCCGATCTGATTCAGCTTGATCAGAATGGAATTGCCGCAGCCTGAGGAGATTCCCTTTGAAAGCCGCTCAGTATTGGTGACAAAGAGGTCGTCTCCCACCAGCTGGATCCGGTCTCCCAGCTCCTCGGTCATCATTTTCCATCCCTCCCAGTCCTCCTCATCCAGACCGTCTTCGATGGAGCGGATGGGATACTGGTCGCAGAGGGCCTTCCAGTGATCCACCAGCTCTCTTGAGGTAAAATGCCTTCCGCTTTTTGGAAGGATATATTCTCCCTTTGTGCCGCTTTTCCACTCGCTGGAGGCCGCGTCCATAGCCAGGACAAAATCGGTGCCCGGTTCATAGCCGGCCTTTTTCACTGCCTCCAGGATCACCTGGATGGCCTCCTCATCACTTGCCAGATCCGGCGCAAAGCCGCCCTCATCACCTACAGAGGTAGCCAGTCCCCGTTCCTTCAAGATAGAAGCCAGGGCGTGAAAGACCTCTGTACACCAGCGGAGTCCCTCTTTAAAGCAGCAGGCCCCCACCGGCATAATCATAAATTCCTGGACATCCACCGTATTGGCTGCGTGGGCCCCGCCGTTTAATATATTCATCATGGGAACCGGAAGGCGGTTTCCGTTTATACCTCCCAGGAACCGGTAAAGAGGAAGCTCAAGGGCCTGTGCCGCCGCCCTGGCGCAGGCGATGGACACAGCCAGAATGGCATTGGCCCCCAGGTTGGATTTATCCTTTGTGCCGTCGGCGCAGATCATTGCCTTGTCAACGGCGTATATATCCGTGGGATCCATTCCCTTAAGGACGTGGCAGATGGTGGTGTTGATATGCTCCACAGCCCTGCTTACGCCTTTGCCTCCAAACCGGCTCTTGTCCCCGTCCCGAAGCTCCAGAGCCTCAAACTCACCGGTAGAAGCGCCGCTTGGCGCAGCCCCTCTGGCTCTCGTACCGTCATTTAAAAATACCTCCGCCTCCACAGTGGGATTTCCCCTGGAGTCGATGATCTCCCGTCCGATTACTTTCTCAATTTCAAGATAATTCATAGCATTGTCCTTTCCCATGGCAGTCCATGTTCCTGTAAATGTATCCGCATAAGTTAGCATATACTAACCATAAATATAATAGCAGGTTCTCTACGAAGCTGCAAGCGGCCCAGTCAGGAATATTTATCATTATATCCGGGGTTTTGGGGATGTATGCGCGGAATAAAGATTCCCTATTTATAAACTCTCAAAAACCGTGTATAATAAAGCCAGCTTAAAAAATGGAGGAATCACAATATGACATTTACCTATCCTGCAGTATTCACCCCTCATAAGGAGGATAAGGGCTATCATGCCGTATTCCCGGATCTGGCCTGCTGTGAGGCTGACGGCCCGGATCTGGAGGACGCGGTGGAAAACGCCCGCCACGCCGCCTACAACTGGCTTATGCTTGAGGTGGAGGAGCAGACCTATGACTTTCCCGCCCAGACCCATACGGAGGATATGGAATTAAAGGAGGGAGAATTTGTAAAATATATTATGGTGTCGATCCATCTGCTGCCGGACAATGATTAGGATCATGGATGCTGCTTTTTTCGTAATGGAAAAGGCAGCATTTTTTTGTCCGGATGCCGGAATTGGTACTTATTTTTCCAAAATCTGTACTTGACAAATCGCGATATGAGATTATAATGAATATATAAACATATGAACAATTATTCACATGAAATCAAAGGAGGAACTGCCATGGCGATCCATGATGTAGAGTGCTGTGAGGAATGCCAGGTCCATGATGAGGTAGTGACTGCGGTGAGAAGGGATATGCCGGAGGAGGACCAGCTTTATGATCTGGCGGAGATTTTTAAGGTATTTGGAGATTCCACTAGGATCCGGATTCTGTATGTGCTGTTTGAGTCAGAGCTGTGTGTCTGCGACATTGCGCAGCTCCTTAATATGACCCAGTCCGCCATCTCTCATCAGCTGAGGATCTTGAAGCAGAACCGGCTGGTAAAGAGCCGGAGAGAAGGAAAGTCCGTTTATTATTCCCTGGCAGACGGACATGTGAGGACGATTATCGATCAGGGAATGGAGCATATTTTAGAGTAAGAAATGCGCCTTCTGACAGGGCATTTCATAGTGTACACCATAAATACAAGGAGGAAGAACTATGAAGAAGAAATTTAAGCTGACAAACCTGGACTGTGCCAACTGTGCCGCGAAGATGGAGGATGCCATCAAAAAGATTGACGGTGTTTCCGACGCCACAGTGAGCTTTCTCATGCAGAAGCTGACCATTGACGCAGATGAGGCAAGGTTTGATGCGATCATGCAGGAAGTGGCAGCTGTGTGCAAAAAGGTAGAGCCGGACTGCGAGATCAACTTCTAGGGCAAGTTTCAAACACACTCCGGTCTGTCCGCTGGACAAGGACAGACCGGAGCAAGAAGGAAGGAAACCAGTTATGACGAAGAAGCAGAAGACAATGCTGGCGCGTATTATCGCCGCATTTATCATATATATTCCCATGGCCGTGGCTGACCATATGGGAGCATTTTCCCAAGGGATGCCCGGCTGGGGGAGACTGGGGCTGTATCTGATTCCCTATATCCTGATTGGATGGGATATTGTATACAAAGCCTTGCGAAATATCCGTAACGGCCAGGTATTTGATGAAAATTTCCTGATGGCGATCGCCACTTTTGGCGCTCTGGGAGTGGGCGAGTATTCAGAGGCGGTGGCAGTGATGCTGTTTTACCAGGTGGGAGAGCTGTTCCAGAGCTATGCGGTCAACCGTTCCCGCCAGTCCATATCCGATCTGATGGACATCTGTCCCGAATATGCCAACCTGGAGCGGGACGGGCAGCTGGAGCAGGTGGATCCGGATGAGGTTTCTATCGGTGATGTGATCGTGGTGAAGGCCGGTGAGCGGATCCCTCTGGACGGCAGGGTGGTGTCAGGCAATTCTATGATCGATACCTCCGCTCTGACAGGAGAGTCCGTACCCCGCAGGGCAGCGCCGGGAGATGAGGTGATCAGCGGCTGTGTCAATGGAAGCGGCACCCTCCGGGTAGAGGTGACCAAGGAATTTGAGGATTCTACTGTTGCCCGGATCCTGGAGCTGGTGGAAAATGCAAGCAGCAAAAAGGCACAGGTGGAGAACTTTATTACACGGTTCGCCAGATATTATACGCCTGCGGTGGTGATTGCGGCAGCGGCTCTGGCAGTGATCCCGCCTCTGGCTCTTGGACAGAGCTGGGCTGTGTGGGTGCAGCGGGCCTGCATCTTTCTGGTTATCTCCTGTCCCTGTGCCCTTGTGATCTCCGTTCCCATGAGCTTTTTCTCAGGTATCGGAGCCGCCTCCAGGCTTGGAGTCCTGGTAAAGGGAAGCAACTATCTGGAAGCTGTATCCCAGATCCATACCATTGTATTTGACAAAACAGGAACCCTGACAAAGGGTGAATTTAAGGTAACAGAGCTTCTTCCGGCATCAGGAGTAAAGAAGGAGGAGCTTTTAGAGCTGGCGGCCATGGCAGAAAGCTGTTCGGATCATCCCATTTCCCGGTCTATAAGAGAGGCCTGGGGAGGAACGGCAGATATGAGCCGGATCAGCGGAGCAGAGGAGATCTCCGGACACGGCCTGCGGGTCCAGCTGGACGGACACACGGTCCTTGCGGGAAATGGCCGTCTCATGGAGCAGATGCAGGTTCCTTACGAAGAATGTCTATCTGTAGGAACGATTGTATATATAGCCTGCGAAAGAATGTATAAGGGGGCTATTGTCATTTCTGACACCATTAAGGAGCACGCCCCGGAGGCCATCCGCCGCTTGAAGCAGGCCGGCGTGGCAAAAACTGTGATGCTTACGGGAGATAAGAGGGCTGTAGGAGAAGCGGTGGCGAAAAAGCTGGAACTGGATGAGGTTCATGCGGAGCTGCTGCCGGGAGATAAGGTAGCCAGGGTAGAGGCTCTTCTTGCGGACACCCAGGGAAAGGGGAAGCTGGCCTTCGTAGGAGACGGCATCAACGACGCTCCGGTGCTGTCCCGGGCGGATGTAGGCATTGCCATGGGAAGTATGGGCTCTGACGCGGCTATTGAGGCAGCCGATGTGGTTCTGATGGATGACGATCCTGCCAAGATCGCCGATGTGGTGCGAATCTCCAGAAAGACCATGAGGATTGTAAGGCAGAATATCGTATTTGCCCTGGGTGTAAAGGGACTGGTGCTCCTTCTGGGCGCCCTGGGCATGGCAAATATGTGGGAAGCTGTGTTCGCGGATGTAGGAGTGTCCGTACTGGCGATCCTCAATGCCATGAGAGCTCTCAGGTATAAATAAAACAGTGTGAAAAAAGGAGCTTTGGAGACATCCTATATAAGAATGTCCCCAAGGCTCCTTTTTGGTACATAATGAACTTGCTGTTCGTCACGGTAGTAGGCAGTGCTGCCGTCCTCACCCACCGGAACCAGGCGAACCTCCTCCGCCGGCTTTCCAAGAGCCAGCACAAGCCCCACCTGGAAGCGCTCCGGATCAAGGCCAAGGATGGAGAGGATCTCGCTGCGCTTACAGCTCCCGATCATACAGCCTCCGTAGCCCATTTCCGTGGCGGCCAGCATAATGGTCTGGGCGGCGATGCCCTCGTCCCACTGCTTATTTTTCCCAAGGGTCAGATCGCAGAGGATGGCAATATAGGCAGAGGGGCGTTCGCCTTCTGCGGGGCCCTCCCAGTCCTTTAAGGCTCCGGCCCAGAGAAGCTGCGGAAAGATCCGGGCGCACTCCTCCGGGGTGTGGATCAGCCTGTATTTAAGGGCCTGTGAATTGGCTGTAGAGCCGGTCAGGCGGGCCGTATCCACCATATCTGCCAGCTCCTCCCGTGAAATGGCTGCGTCCTGCTTAAAACGCCTGTAGGAACGGCAGGCAGTTACCAGATCCTTTAACATCCTTATTCCCCCTGTTCTGTAAGAAGCTGCTCTGGCAGCTCATGTCCCTGTGTAATGTGGTACTTGATGGCTTCAAAGCTCTCGCGGCTTACCACATGCTCCATCCGGCAGGCATCCTCGGCCGCGGTTTTTGGGTCCACGCCCAGATAGATCAGCCAGTTGGAAAGCATGGTGTGGCGCTCATACATGGTCCGGGCGATTTCCAGACCGTCCTGTGTCAGTGTGATGTGTCCCTGGCCGTCTACCAGGATATATCCGTTTTCTCTCAGATTCTTCATCGCCACGCTGACACTGGGCTTGGAAAAGCTCAGCTCTGTGGCAACGTCAATGGAGCGCACATAGGAGCGCTCTCTGCTTATCATATAGATGGTTTCCAGATAATTTTCCGCAGATTCCTGAATCTTCAAAATCCGTACCCCCTTGCTGTAAATTTGCGTTTATTTAAAAGTCTATCATACATTTGTCCTATTGACAAGGAACAAAAAGAGTGTTATGGTACATATAGTTAGATGTTGCTAACCTGAAAGGATGGATGATTGATGAACAATATAGGAACACTGGTGGTACTGGCCATTTTGCTGCTCATAGTAGGGCTTGTGGTGCGTGTGATGATTCAGGATAAAAAGGCGGGAAAGAGCTGCAGCTGCGGCGGAAGCTGCTCCGGCTGCGCGGGAGGATGCCATACGAGCCACAGTAAGAAGGCGGAATGAGAAGAAAGAGTGTTGTAAATACAACGTGGATATTGTATTTACAACACTCTTTCAAATGTTAGGAGAGACACAGCCTTACTCTGCCTTAATCTCCTTCCACATCTCATTATAAATAGCGTCTGCCTCATCCCCAGGATAGGTGATGATCTCGCAGTTTGTCAGCTTGTCAAGGTCAGGGAACAGAGCCTTGTTGTTTTTCAGCTCATCATCCAGCAGCTCATAGGCCCCTGTATTCGGGGTTGCGTAGGTGATGTACTCGAAGTTTTTCTTCGCGATGTCAGGACGGCACATAAAGTCGATCCATTTTTCCGCATTCTCCTTGTGCTCCGCGTTGGCGGGAATCACCCAGGAGTCGATCCAGTAGTTGGTGCCCTCCTCCGGGATCACATATTCCAGAGTGTAGTCCAGATCCTGCTCGGCAACGGCGTTCTGGATATAGAGCATCTCGCCGGAGTAGATCATAGCCACAGCGGCTTCGCCGCCGATCATTTTGTCGCGGACCTGGTCGATGACATAGGCCTGCACCAGAGGCTTCTGCTCAATGAGAAGGTCTCTTGCCTGGGCCAGCTCATCAGGGTTTGTGGTATTTAAGGAGTAGCCAAGCATCTTAAGAGCGGCGGTAAAAGAATCCCTTACGCTGTTCTGCATCAGGATCTCGCCCTCTAAGCGCTCATCCCACAGATCGGCCCACCTGGTTGGGGCGGGAACGCCCAGTTCCTCGATCCTCTTGGTGTTGTAAAGGATGCCCATGGTGCCCCAGCAGTAGGGAACGGAATACTTATTTTCAGGGTCAAAGCCCTTGGAAATATCCAGATACTCCTGACCGATCTCCTTGTAATTGGGGATATTGTCAAAATTGATCTCAGCCAGCATATTGCTGTCGATCATGCGCTGGATCATATAATCGGAGGGACATACCACGTCATACTTCACAGCTCCTGCCTCGATCACCGGGTACATTTCCTCATTCGTCTCAAAGAGGTCGTAGATTACCTCCAGTCCGGTTTCCTCCTCAAAGAGATCGATCACTTCCTCATCGATGTATTCGCCCCAGTTGTATACATAGAGTTTATTGTCATCTCCGGCACTGCTGCCAGAAGCGCCGCAGCCAGTGAGGACCGCAGCCGATAAGCCGGCCAGGGAAAGGGCCGCAAGGGTCAGTGTTATGTTCTTTTTCATCTTCATTCTCCTGTTTTTTAGGTTTATTTATGCTCCGTCTTCTTTATAGAGCGGAAGTTTACGATTATAAGAAGGATCAGCACTGTCAGGAATATCAGGGTGGACAGCGCGTACATAGAGGGCCGGATTCCACGTCGGACCTCGCTGTAGATCAGGGTGGACAGGGTATTGACACCTGCTCCCTTTGTAAAGTGGGTGATGATAAAATCATCCAGAGACATAGTAAATGCCAGTAAAAAGCCCGAAAGTACGCCTGGCATAATATCCGGAAACACCACCTTGAAAAAAGCCAGCACAGGGGAGGCACCCAGATCCAGAGCTGCCTCATAGGTGTATTTGTCCGTCTGCTTAAGCTTTGGCATGACGCTCAGTATCACATAGGGTATATTAAAGGTGATATGTGAAATGAGCACCGTCTGAAAGCCAAGTGAGATGCCAAAGGCGACAAAGGCCAGCATCAGGGAAATACCGGTTACAATATCCGCGTTCAGCATGGGTATATTCGTGATTCCCATGATAACGGTTTTCGGCACCGGCTTCATGGACTGGATGGCGATGGCCGCCGCTGTGCCGATGATGGTAGCCGCGAGGGCAGATACAAAGGCAATCAGCAGGGTAGTGGACAGGGCGCTCATGATCGACCGGCTGTCAAACATCTGTACATACCAGTCCAGGGTAAAGCCGCCCCACTGGGTCCTGGATTTGGACTGGTTAAAGGAAAGGACCATCATGGTAAGGATGGGGGCGTACAGGAATATAAGTATCAGCACCATATAAAAGTCTGAAAGGATCTTACGTAATATATTTGTGCTTTTTGTCATCAGAATGCCGTCCCCTCTCCGTTTTTATCGTATTTGGCGATCATGGCCATGCTGATGAGGATAAATACCATCAGCACCAGGGAAAGACCGCTTCCCAGATGGCGGTTGTTGCCGCGGGTGAACTCCTGCTCGATCACATTGCCGATCAGAAGGATCTTGCTGCCTCCTAAAAGGTCTGAGATGACGAAGGTGGTAAGGGAGGGTACAAACACCATGGTGACGCCGCTTATGATTCCCGGTATGCTTAGAGGAAACCATACCTGTACAAAGCGCTGGAAGCTGTTGGCCCCCAGATCCTTTGCCGCGTTAATCACATTGTCATCGATCTTTGCCAGGACATTGTAGATAGGAAGCACCATAAAGGGCAGGAAATTGTATACCATACCTAAAACAATGGCTCCCGGCGTGTTGATCAGGGACTGGGTGGGCAGGTGCAGGGCGGAGAGAATGCCGTTGATCACGCCGTTTTTCTCCAGCAGGGTCTGCCAGGCCAGTGTCCTTAAAAGGAAGTTCATCCACATGGGCAGGATAAAGATAAATACAATAAAGCCGCTTGCCGCCTGTCCCCGGCCTCTTAAGATCATAGCCAGGGGATAGGCAAGTCCCAGACAGACCAGCGTGCTTAAAAGGGATAGTCCGAGGGACAGCCAAAGCGCCTTCGCGAGGTCCGCGTCGGCAATGGAAAGTACATTTGCCAGGGTAAATGCTCCTGTCTTATCCGTCAGGCCGTACCAGAGGATCATAGCCAGAGGGATCAGTATAAAGCCTGTCATCCATATAAGATAGGGCCCTGACATCAGGGAGCGCCCGATGGCGGCGCCTTTTTTCTCGCTATTCATTGACTCCCATAGCCTCCTCATCCTCAGACGCAGGCTTGTTCATGATCTGGATGTCAAAGGGATCCACATGGATGCCCACCTGCTGGCCAACGGGGAACATATCGGTGGAGTGAACCAGCCACTCAAAGCCGTCGGGTGTGGTTACTTCCATCTCGTAGTGGACGCCCTTGAAGATCAGATGGGTCACAATGCCGGTGAGAGTGCCTGCCTCAGGTGCTACCAGGTCGATGTCTTCTGGTCGGATCACTACGTCCACCGGCTTATTGGTGCCGAAGCCCCGGTCTACACAAGCGAATTTCGCGCCGAAGATCTCAACCAGCTCGTCCCGGAGCATAATCCCCGGAACAATGTTGCTTTCGCCGATAAAATCAGCCACGAAGGCATTTTCCGGCTCGTTGTAGATCTGCTCGGGAGAGCCCATCTGCTGGATGTAGCCCTGGTTCATGACCACAATGGTATCAGACATGGTAAGGGCCTCCTCCTGGTCATGGGTGACATAGATGAAGGTGATGCCGAGTTCATTTTTCAGACGGATCAGCTCGTACTGCATATCTTGGCGCAGCTTCAGATCCAGAGCGCCCAGAGGTTCATCCAGAAGCAGAACCCGAGGTTCGTTGACAATGGCTCTGGCAATGGCGATCCGCTGCTGCTGGCCTCCGGAAAGGGAGGTTACATCCCTTTTTTCGTAGCCGGATAAATTTACCAGCTTAAGGGCGTATTTGATTTTGTCATCAATATAGGACTTTGGTTTATGCTTGATCTTAAGGCCGAAGGCAATATTTTCCGCAATATTCATATGAGGGAACAGGGCGTACTTCTGGAATACAGTGTTGAGCTGGCGCTTATTGGGCGGGAGCCCTACGATGTCCTGTCCGTCGAAGATCACCCGGCCCGTATCCGGAGAGGTAAATCCTCCGATGATACGCAGGGTGGTGGTTTTGCCGCAGCCGCTGGGGCCCAAAAGTGTGACGAAGCTGTTTTCTCTGATGGAAAGGTTCAGATCATCCAGAACCAGTTCGCCGTCAAAGCTTTTGGAAATATGCTGCAGATCAATAAGAGGCTGGCTCATGACGTTACATTCTCCTTTGTGATTACGATTTTCATTAAAAGCTTGGGGGTGAACTCACCCACAGGATGGAAGCGCCGCCTTTGCTGGTAAGGTAATGCTCCTTGTCCGAGGTGAAATAAAAGGTTTCTCCCCGGCGGGCCTTGTAGGTTCTGGCGCCCAGATGGACAGACACGCTTCCCTGGAGCACATAGCCGAATTCCTCGCCCTCGTGAGGCGTATCAGGATAGGTGGAGCCGCCTGCTTTTAAAGTAAGGAGGATGGGTTCCATGGCATTCTTCTGGGCGTTGGGGACGATCCAGCGGATCTCATTATTCAATTCTTCGTCAATCTTCTCAAAATAATCCTGTTTTCCGAATACGATCTGTTCCTCCGGCGCTTCGTTGAAAAATTCGCCGATGGTGGTGCCCAGGCACTGAAGGATGTCGATCAGGGTGGCAATAGACGGCGAGGTCAGATCACGTTCCAGCTGGGAGATAAAGCCCTTGGAAAGCTCTGCCCGGTCTGCCAGCTCCTCCTGGGTCAGTCCCTTGAGAATCCTCAGCTCCTTCAGTTTACTTCCGATGTCCATGAAAAACCTCCTGTATGAACAAAAAGTTTAGAAATACTAACTGACTGTAAAAATAAGCAAAAAGTTTACAAATAATAAACAGCCGCGATACTCATTATACTCTGAATAGAAATGATGTCAATACCTTTAAACATTCTTTTTCTTAAAAGTGATAGTTAACAAACAGTAAAAATTATGGTATGATTATTTTGATTGAAAAAAGGTATCAAACTGACTTGAAACGGGAGGTATTGACAGGCATGAAAGGCAAATATATGGCATATGTAGGATCCTACTCCTACACAGGAAAGGCGAAGGGGATCACAGTATTTGATGTAGATGTGGAAAAGGGGATCTTTAAGGAGCGCTGCGAGATGGAGGTGGATAATTCTTCCTATATTATTGCTTCCAGCGACGGCAAAACCCTGTATTCCATCGCGGATGAGGGCATCGTATCCTTCCGTATCCTGGAAAACGGCAGCCTTGCCCGTCTCAACAGCGCACCCATCCGAGGGATGAGGGGTTGTCATCTGTGCACTGATCAGGAGGACAAGTATGTGTTCGTCTCCGGCTACCATGACGGTAAGTCCACCGTCCTTAAGCTGAATCAGGACGGCTCTGTGGGCCATATCGTAGACGGCGTATTCGACAAGGGCTACGGCAGCGTGGCAGAGCGCAACTTCCGCCCCCATGTGACATGCACCAGAAGGACACCGGACGGCAAATATGTCCTTTCCGTAGATAACGGCATCGACCAGGTAAAGATCTACCGCTTCAATGAAAAGGATCAGAAGCTGTTTCAGGTAGACGCCCTGCGCTGTGATCTGGAGTCCGCTCCCAGACATTTCCGCTTCAGCAAGGACGGACGCTTTATGTACCTGATGTACGAGCTGAAAAATGTGATCGATGTATATACCTATGAAACCGGTGACCGGGCCCCTGTGATCGAGAAAATCCAGACCATCTCCACCACCTCCACCAGGAATCCGGGCAATCTGACCGCTGCCTGCGCCATGAGGCTTTCCTGGGATCAAAAATATATCTACTGTACCAATGCGGGCGAGAACACCGTCAGCATCTACAGACGGGATGAGGAGACAGGCCTTCTGACCATGCTCTGCTGCCTGCCGATCAGCGGCGAATATCCGAAGGATGTAGCCATTTTCCCGGACTCCAGGCACATTGCCTCTATTAACCATGACAGCGGCACCATTACCTTCTTCAATGTGGATTATGAGAAGGGCCTTCTGGTGATGAGCGGACGCAGCATTCCGGTGAATGAGCCCAACTGCTGCGCTATTGTAAAGATCGGATAAGGCAGGAAGGGAAATCATATGTCAGGTTCAGTTTCAGGAACAATTTTTAAGATTATGACTTGGGGGGAATCCCACGGAAAAGGGGTCGGTGTGGTAGTGGACGGCTGCCCCGCCGGCCTTCCCCTTTGTGAGGAGGACATCCAGGCTTACCTCAACAGGAGAAAGCCGGGACAAAGCAGATTCACCACCGCCCGCAGCGAGGGGGATCAGGTGGAGATCCTGTCCGGCGTATTTGAGGGAAGGACTACAGGCACGCCCATTGCCCTTGAAGTGCGCAACACAGACCAGCGTTCCCATGATTACAGCAATATTATGGATCTGTACCGTCCGGGACACGCGGACTATACCTTTGATGAAAAATACGGCTTTCGGGATTACAGAGGCGGCGGGCGCTCCTCCGGCCGGGAGACCATCGCCAGGGTGGCGGCAGGGGCTATTGCCTTGAAGCTCCTTGAAAGCCTGGGGATCCAGGTGAGAGCCTATACAAAATCCATCGGCCCGGTGGCTGTGGCTCCGGAGCGCTTTGATATTGAAAAGATGTGGGAAAACCGCCTGTATATGCCTGATGCAAAGGCGGCAGCAGAGGCAGAGCAGTATCTGGAAGGGCTGATGGAGCAGAAGGATTCCTGCGGCGGCGTGGTGGAATGTGTGATCACAGGACTGCCGGCAGGAGTAGGAGAACCGGTATTTGACAAGCTGGACGCCCGCCTTGCAAAAGATATGCTTTCCATCGGTGCGGTGAAGGGCTTTGAAATCGGCGAGGGCTTCGGCGCCGCCCTTCTGTCCGGCTCTGAAAACAACGACGCCTTCGCCCTCACAGAGGACGGTCATGTAACAAAAAAGACCAACCACTCCGGCGGCGTGCTGGGCGGTATGAGCGACGGAAGCCCGGTGGTGTTCCGGGCGGCCTTTAAGCCTACCCCTTCCATTGCGAGAGAGCAGGAGACAGTTACCAGAGACGGGAAAGAAACCCGGATCCAGATCAAAGGCCGCCACGACCCGATTATTGTACCCAGGGCTGTAGTGGTAGTAGAAGCCATGGCGGCGCTGACGGCGGCGGATCTGCTGCTGATGTCTATGAGCGCCAGATTGGACCGGGTGAGGGAGTTTTTTGGGAGGAAATAGATAAAAGGAAATAGAAAGGAGGGTCTGTTTAAAGCCTGAACAGACCCTCCTTTTTTATATCCTTAAGCTAAAACATTCTTTAAATACTCCGCAATCTCCGGAACCTGGCAGTTAGCAAAGAAATACTCCTGGAATTTCTCGCCGCTGATGGCAGTCTTTAAGAAATCCTGATCGATCTCCCTTAAGATGGTCATCATATCTTTGTGGGTAATCTCTTTTACGCTGTCTAAGATCTTCTTGTTTCTCTGCTCCGGCACAACTCTGTCCTTTGGATAGCCGCCGCCGCTTTCACAGCCGAAGAGCTTTTCAAAGATGTACTGCAGCCGCAGCTCTGCGCCCCAGCCGAAGCCCTTTGCAAATGGCAGGGCGATGGCGTTGCCGTCGTTGATCTGGGCAAACATATAAGCGTCCTCTGCGTCTACCACATGTCCGCACAGTACGCCGGGGAAGGAATTGCAGGCCAGCATGGCGCCCTCGCCGGTGCCGCAGCCGGTTACAACATAATCAGCAGCTTTGGAATTTAACAGGATAGCGGATAACAGTCCGCACATAACATAAGTAAGCTGAGTCTCATCCTCAGGGGTATACATACCATAGTTGTATACTGTATGCCCCATGGGTTCTACGATCTTCTTCAGATTCTCGCAGATCATCTCATTCTTGCCAGCCTGGCTGTTTTCATTGATTAATGCGATTTTCATGGTAATAGGTCTCCTTGTGTTGATTGTGTTTGGTGGAACGGGAGTTCCTGAGAACATTATACTTGGAGATGGGTGGATTGTCCAGATGGGATGGGGGAGGACGGCAATATTTCATCCTGTTAGGGCTTGTCTCCAACCCTTTCTATGTTTATAATATACATACGAAAACCAAACAAGCAAGGAGATACAGCTATGAAGATTGCAATGGGCAATGACCACACTGCTATTGAACTGAAAAATATTATCAGAGAATTTGTAGAGAGCAAGGGACATGAGGTGATGGACCTGGGGACTAATGAGACAGGAAGCTGCGATTACCCCGTATACGGTGAGAAGGTAGGCCGGGCAGTAGCTTCCGGCGAGGCGGATCTTGGTATCGTGATCTGCGGTACGGGCCTTGGCATCTCCCTGGCGGCCAATAAGGTAAAGGGCATCCGCGCCTGCGTGTGCAGCGAGCCCTATACCGCAAAGCTGTCCCGTATGCACAACAATTCCAATGTGCTGGCCTTCGGCGCAAGGGTAATCGGAAGCGAGATGGCGAAGATGATCACAGAAGCCTGGCTGGACGCTGAGTTTGAGGGCGGCCGCCATGAGCGCAGGGTGAATATGATTATGGAGATTGAGAACCGGTAGAGTGGATACGGGTGGTGAGGCTCTTCTTATTAGAAAAAGCGATGGATTTCCATCGTTTTTTCTGTTTTTACAGATAGTTGTCCTCATATGATGATTAGTGATTAAAATATTTTAGCATTTGGACTAGTGTGTTGTCCGTATCGTCGAGATCGTCCGCTTGGCGAATATGGGTATCAAATTGAAAAAAACCTGCTGCGGAATAGAAATCAAACAATTTAGGCTGATTGCTGCATTCTATATATATGGTTTTTCCGCAGATGAGGTGTTCGATCTCCATGACTCTTTCTAAGGCCATTTCCAATAAATCAGTTCCGTCCATAAAAAAGGGAAGAGCAGGATTGAAATTTTTTCCCAGTTGTGCAATGAGAGGCATGGGTATCATAAAACGCTGAGAAGCCACATCATACTGTGAGAATTTTCCTATCTTTTTCTGCATAGTCTTGCTGAGAGAAGAGTCATTTACACAGACAAACTTATTAGCCAGGGTATAATAACCTATGAAGTGCTGCTGTTGATTATATTCAGCAAAAATCAAATAGCTGACAGCGATTCTCTGTCTGGCAAAGGGAATCTATATCTTTATACCTCTGGTAAATCAGAAAAAGCAGTCAAACGAAAAAAAGCGGACGCCCGAAACGTCCGCCTGGTGATTGTCACCTTATTCAGCAAATCCTGCTTTCATAAAACTAATAATTCACCGTCATTCTCTCAAAATAAGCCTTCGGATGAGCGCAGGTCGGGCAGACCTCAGGTGCTTCCTCACCCTCATGCACATAACCGCAGTTGCGGCACTTCCAGCCAAGAGGTGCGTCACCCTTAAAGGTATTGCCTTCCTTCAGATGAGCCAGAAGCTGAAGGTAGCGTCTCTCGTGAGCGGCCTCTACCTTTGCTACCATCTCGAATTTAACGGCCAGCTCCTCAAAGCCTTCTTCTCTGGCTTCTTTTGCCATGCGGGCATACATATTTGTCCACTCGTCGTTTTCGCCTGCTGCGGCGTCAGCCAGATTTTCCTCTGGCGTGCCGATTCCGTGAAGCTCCTTAAACCACATCTTTGCGTGCTCCTTCTCCTGATCGGCTGTCTCCAGATACAGAGCGGCCATCTGCTCATAGCCTGCCTTCTTTGCGGCGGAAGCGTAGTAGGTGTACTTGTTTCTTGCCTGGGATTCCCCGGAAAATGCTTCTCTTAAGTTCTGCTCTGTTTTTGTACCTGCGTATTTGGATGCCATATTTTCTCCCTCAACTTTCATTATATAGGCCCGTTGTACTGTAAAAAAGGCGCCGGCTGAATGCTGGCGCCTGTGTGTTTATGAAATTAACCGAAGTATCTCTCCAGAAGTCCTGCAAATGCTCTTCCGTGACGAGCCTCATCCTTAGCCATCTCATGAACAGTGTCATGGATTGCATCCAGGTTCAGAGCCTTTGCTCTCTTAGCCAGATCGAACTTGCCTGCGGTAGCGCCATTCTCAGCTGCAACTCTCATTTCAAGGTTCTTCTTTGTAGAGGAGGTAACAACCTCACCCAGAAGCTCTGCAAACTTAGCGGCATGCTCAGCTTCCTCAAGAGCTGCCTTCTCCCAGTACAGGCCGATCTCAGGATAGCCCTCTCTGTGAGCTACTCTGGACATAGCCAGGTACATACCAACCTCAGAGCACTCGCCCTCGAAGTTAGCGCGCAGGTCAGCCATAATATCCTCTGGGGAGCCCTGTGCAACACCTACCTCATGCTCGCAAGCCCATGCCATGCCGCCTTCTGTCTCCTGCTCTTTGAACTTAGAAGCCGGAACGCCGCACTGTGGACATTTCTCAGGTGCCTGCTCTCCCTCATAAACATAACCACATACTGTACAAACCCATTTCTTCATAGTAATAATCTCCTTTTCTTTTTAATATAATGTTTGTGGAGCGGATCGGCTGACCCGTCTCCGATGTTTTGAATCTTAATAATAGTAATTGTTACTGATATTAATATAATTCATTTTCTCCGATTTGTCAAGCATTTTTCGGAAGATTTTTTTCAAGACAGCCGGCGCATCGTCCGTGGAACAGGATGGAATGACTGTCTATGATGCCGGGAGCGTGGTCCTGGGCTGAAACGTCCAGCTGTTCAAAATGAACACCAGGCATATCGTAGATCTGTCCGCACTCGCTGCATACAAAATGGTAATGGGGCGCGGTGTTGCCATCAAAGTGATCAGCCCCGTCGCCGCAGGTCAGCTTCTGTATCTCTCCGGTCTCTACCAACAGATTCAGATTGCGGTAAACCGTTCCCAGACTGATGTTGGGAAACTCTTCGCGGATGCTGGCGTATAGGGCGTCTGCCGTCGGATGATCAGTACGATGCATCAGACTGGCTTTGATGGATTCCCGCTGACGGCTATACTTTAGAACTCTCATCGCGTCTCCTTCAAATAGTAATAATAATTGTTACTGTTTTATGATAGCAGAAAATGTGGAGTGTGTCAAGAGTTTTTTATTGTACTGAGCCTGGGTTTTGCAGACTGGCTGTAGTACTAGTTCGGGTAGTCAAGAAATACTGACAGGAGTAATATAGGTAAAGGAGATTTACAAAATTTGAACTTGAGGAGAAAATTATGAGTGACTTTAGCATTAGAGAAATGCTCACTATGCAGCAGACATTACAGGAAAAATGGAGATGTCCCCGCCTCTGTTTTTTCTTCAGCGGCGGGAACAGCTGTCAGCAGTCGCATATACACCTTACACCCCCGCCCCATCCCCTGGCGTATAAGGAATCCGCTCCTTGGCGATCTCAATAAACTCCCTGGTGGCCTGGGACATATAGTGGTCTCTGTGATACCCGATCCCCAGGGTTCCATGGGCTCTGGAGTAGTTTAAGGAGTACAGGTTCAGGGCGCTCTGGCCGGCAAAATGGCTCCAGGCCTGGGACATGGACTCGGAGAACATGAACATTTTGGGGTAGAAGGTGATTCCCATACCTTTTCGCGCAAGGGCCAGTACGGTTTCGATGTTTTCTGTTTCCAGAATGATCCTGGGGGTGATCTGGGCGTCCTCGAAGATCTCGTCTGCAATGGTACGCACCCGGTTTCCTTTTTTCAGAAGGATAAAGGGGCAGCGCTCTAAGAGGCGGATGTCGGAGGCGGCTGAGAGCTTTTCCTGGATCTCCTCTAACTGTCCCGGACAGGAGGCCTCCAGAACGGAATCCGGCACCACCAGAAGGATTTCTTCCTGGCAGATGGGCACGGTTTCCACATGCTCTGCTGCGAAGGGGAGAAGGTCGATCATCAGATCGATGTTCCCGTGGAGCAGGTCGGAGGCCAGCTCGCTGGAATTGCCTTCTACCAGATGGAGGTCGATACCGGGGAAACGGGCCTGATAGGCGGGAAGGATCTCCGGCAGGATGATGCGCCCCCTTGTGTGGGACACGCCGATGGAGATCTGGCCGGTGGAGAAGTCCTTTATATCGGCAATCTCCTTGTAGGTTTCGTCCCTCATATCCAGCAGGGCCCTGGCTCGGGACTGGAGGGCCTGTCCTGCGTAGGTGAGAGTGAGGGGGGAGGTGCGGTTAAAAAGCACTACATCAAACTCCTTTTCCAGGTTGGCGATATGATTGCTCAGGGACTGCTGGGAAATGTACAGCTTTCTGGCGGCCTTTGTAAAGTTTAATTCCTCAGCGGCCACCAGGAAATATTCCAGGTTCAGGAAATTGATCATAGGATAAGCTCCTTTCCATCGGGACTCTGTGAGAGCCGGCTTTTGAGCTTTGGGATAAAGGCAGCGGCCTTTGAAAGGGAGGTATTGACTACCAGCTCTTCAGGAAAGTTCATTTCCTTAAGAAGGGCGTGGGCGAAGGCATGGTTTCCTACATCGGCTTCTACATGGGCATCGCTTCCAAGGATAATATGGGTGCCGTAGTGCATACACCTCTCCAGCAGCTTCTCATAATTCTCCCTGGCCCCCACACGGACGCTGACCGGGGAAAGGGAGGTGTTATTCACCTCTAAAAGGGTGTGGTGCTCCTTTGCGGCTGCAGCCAGGGTGTCATAGTCCGCAGGCAGGCGGGAATCGTCGGGGTGGCCGATGATATGAATATCCGGGTTTTGGATGGCCCCCAGATAGGCTCTGGTGTAGTCGGCGGCAGTGCCTCTTGGTATGCACTGGATATGGATGCTTGCGATAGCGTAGTCCAGTGTCCGGATCATGGCAGGATCAAGGTCGGTGGAGCCGTCGAAATCTGTGATATTTAACTCAGCCCCAAGAAGGATGGGGGTGCCGTAAAGGGTTCTGGGCACCACCTTCAGATTGGAAAAATAATAAAGGTGGCAGGTTCCGGGCATGGCTGGGGCGTGTTCGGAGCAGCCGTAAAGGGACAGCCCCTTTTCGGAGGCGGACCGGGCCATCTCGTAGAGTGTATTGTAGGCGTGGCCGCTGGCAATGGAATGGGTGTGGAGATCAAATAAGTCCGTCATAGGAGTGAAATCCTTTCTTCTTATTTTATGAACTGAATCATAGCACATTTCCCAATGTATGAAAAGAAAGAAAAAAGGAATAATTTTACTAAAAAAGTATAGAAATATTAGGTGGGTTGTTGTTATAATGTAATACAGTATAAAAATATACGAAAGGCGAGGAGAATAGCGATGAGTGAAGAAATGAACAAAGAGACCATGGAAGATTTTGCAGCGGAGCTGGAGGCGTCTTATGCGGCCTTTGACCAGAGAACTCTGGATGTTCCTGAGGATGAGGACGGAGGAAAATGGGCTGAGTTTGCCCAGATGATGGCAGATAAGACTGTGATCAAGGTGAAGATCTCTGAGGCAGTTAAGGGCGGTGTGGTTGCATTTGTGGATGATGTACGGGCATTTATTCCTGCCTCCCATCTGTCTACGGAGTATGTGGAGAAGCTGGAGGACTGGCAGGGCAAGCATGTGGAGACGGTGATTATCACTGTGGATCCGGAGAAAAAGAGACTGGTGCTTTCCGGCCGCGAGGTAGAGAAGGAAAAGAGAGAGGCCCAGAGAAAGGAGCGTATGGCTCAGTTTAAGGCAGGGGATGTTGTAGAGGGAACCGTTGACAGCATCAAGGACTACGGTGCATTTATCAGGCTGGCAGAGGGCGTAGACGGCCTGCTCCACATTTCCCAGATCAGCACCCAGAGGATCAAGCATCCGGGCGTTGTATTAAAGGAGGGACAGACGGTGACCGTCAAGATCCTTTCCGCCCAGGACGGGAAGCTGAGCCTGAGCATGCGCGCGCTGGCGGAGCAGCAGACAGAGAAGGAAGAGCATGAGACCTTTGATTATAAGGAGACAGGCAGCGTGTCTACGGGTCTTGGAGATCTGTTAAAGGGTCTGAAGCTGTAAATGCGTACTCTCGGAATCTCCCTTGCACTCATCTTTGTGGCTGATTTTCCGCCATCCGCACACAAATTTAATCAACGTACCTTCCAGGTACGCCTCATAAATTTGTGCACAGCTGACAAAAAATCATCTCACAAATCTGAGCACAAAGAGATTCCGAGAGCACACTGTAAAATTGAATCGAGGAGGGATAAGCATGACCCATATCCCCAAAGCAAATGACCAGGTGGATCAATGGCGTTCCGTCATGTTTTTATATGATTCCGCACTGAAAAAGGTCAATACGAAGATTGAGATCCTGAACAATGAATTTACAAACCGCTATGATTATAATCCGATTGAGCATATTAAGTCCCGCTTAAAAACGGCAGACAGTATTGTAAAGAAATTGAAGAAGGACGGTCTTGAGGTGACCATTGAAAATATGATGACCTGCTTAAGCGATATTGCGGGCATCCGCATTATCTGCTCCTTTACCTCCGACATTTACCAGATCGCGGAGATGATCGCCGCTCAGAATGACGTGACGGTGCTCCATGTAAAGGATTATATCAAGCACCCTAAATCAAATGGCTATAAGAGCTACCATATGGTGGTGACGGTGCCGGTATATCTGACAGAGGGGCCGGTGGAGACGAAGGTAGAGATACAGATCCGCTCGGTGGCCATGGATTTCTGGGCCAGCTTAGAGCATAAGATCGCTTATAAGTTTGAGGGGAACGCCCCTCAGGATCTCCTTGACGAGCTTAAGAACTGCGCGGATATGGTGGATCTTCTTGATGCAAAGATGTTTTCACTGAATGAAGCGATCACCGCGTTTGCGAAGCAGCAAAAGGACGAGAGACAACAACGTGAAGCAATGGATCAGACAGACCGATGAGGTAGTGAAACGGAACCTGCGCCAGCTGGCAGTATTTGAAATACTGTACCGGCTGGCTGCGGGTACATTTTATATCAGGCTGGCAGGCAGTCTTTTAAGGTTCTCTCTGCGCATGGCAGGCTACAGCTATCTGACCATGAGCAACCTGAGGGCCTTTCTTCTGTGCCCGGCTTCCATTTTAAGCCTGATCCTTCTCCTTCTTACAGGCATGGCCCTGATGGTGTTTGAGATCGGGGGACTTCTTACGGCTTATCAGGCGTCAGCCTATTCACGGCGGGTGGACGCTCTGGAGATCTTCCGGGGGGCGTGCCTGAAATGCTTTGAGGAGTGGAAAAAGGGAAGCTGGCAGCTTCTGTTCCTTGCCCTGGCGGACTATCTTATGATGAATGGCCTTTTTCTTTTTCGGGTCATTACAAGGATCCGGCCCTTTGATTTTATCATGTCGGAGATTCTTCATACCTCATGGATCAAATGGGGCCTTCTTATACTGGCGGCAGGGCTGGTGCTCCTTGGGATTCCCTGTATGTTTGTATTTTTTGCCTGTATGGTGGAGCAGAAATATTTCCGGGACGGGCTCAGGCGCAGCATGGCGCTGACAGCAGGCCGGTGGCCCGCGGCTCTGGGGCTTCTTCTGGCGGTCAATGGGCTGCTGGCTGGGGGACTCATTTTCCTTTATATTGCAATTATGGGGATCTCTGCTATACTGGTGACTATATCCGTAGACAGCTACGCGGCCATGGCCGTCCTTCTGGAGGTGGGCAGGCGGGCGGAGGTGATCCTTTTGTGCATCGGCTCCGCAGGGGCAGGGATCCTGGATCTTGGGGCCCTTACAGTGGTATACTATCGTCTGGAACGAAATGAAAAACAGGATCCGCTGAAAAATAGTTCCCTGCCCCAGGGCCTTCACAAACGGCCCAGAAGCCTTCTGGCTTTAACAGGCATCCTTTTAGGCACCTCTGTATTCCTGCTCTTTGACCTGGCTTACAATGGCTCCCAGGCGGATGTCCTGCCCCTTCACGGGCCGGAGATCACCGCCCACAGAGGCAGTTCTCTCAGGGCTCCTGAGAATACCTTGAGGGCATTGGAGGCGGCCATCCGGGAGATGGCTGATTTTGCCGAGATTGATGTGCAGCTGACGGCGGACGGGGTGATCGTCCTCTGCCACGACAGGAATGTAAGGCGGGTAACCGGGGTGGATAAGCGTCTGGAGGATATGACCTGGCAGCAGGTGCAGGAACTGGACGCGGGAGACGGGCAAGGGATTCCCTCTCTGGAGCAGGCCCTGGAGCTTGCAAAGGGGCGGATCCGCCTGAATATTGAGCTTAAAAATCTGGGAAATGACTCAGGCCTGCCGGAACAGACCGCAGCTCTTATAAAGGAGCATGACATGGAGGAGCAGTGCGTCATCACCTCTGTGAAGCCGGAGTATCTGCAGCGGGTGAAGGCAGCGGATCCGGACATCCGGACCGGCTACATACTGGCGGCCGCCTACGGACGTTTCTATGAACAGGACTGGATTGATTTTATCAGTCTGAGATCCAGCCTTGCCACCAGACGCCTGGCAGATGAACTCCATGAAAATGGAAAGGCTCTCCACGTCTGGACGGTAAACAGCCGTAGGGAGTTAGAGCAGATGAAGGCGGTAGGAGCGGACAACATTATTACAGATGATCCGGCCAGAGCCAGGGAGATCCTTTATGAGGAGGACACAGCCAGGAATCTGTTGGAATATTTGAGAGCAGTTTTGCGATAGGAGGAATACAGATGAGAGCAGTGGTACAGCGTGTGACCCATGCAAGCGTAACCGTAGACGGTGAGCTTCTGGGACAGATCGGCAAGGGCTTTATGATCCTTTTGGGAGTGGCAGAGGGAGATACAAGGCAGCTGGCAGAGAAAATGGCGGACAAGATCTGCCGCCTGCGTATATTTGAGGATGAAAATGGAAAAACTAACCTGTCCCTGGCAGATGTGGAGGGGGAGCTTCTGGTTATCAGCCAGTTTACCCTTTACGCGGACTGTAAAAAGGGCAATCGCCCCAGCTTTATAAAGGCCGGTGCGCCTCAGATGGCAGAGGCCCTGTATGAGCATTTTTTAAGGCAGTGCCGGACCCATGTGGATGTGGTGGAAAAGGGGCGCTTCGGCGCTGATATGAAGGTGGAGCTGTTAAATGACGGCCCATTTACTCTGATGCTGGACAGCGGGGAGCTGGGACTTAACTGACACGAAACAGACCGGGAGGAGAGAAATCATGGCGAGAGTAATGGAAACAGTACTATATTATAACCCGGGAACTCCGGAGCTTTCAAAGCAGGTATCGGTGATGAAGGGCGTCCTGGTTCGCATGGGCATTCGGATCAAAAATGTAGCCCCGGAGCAGGTCCTTGAGACTGTAGGCTTCCTGGCCGGAGTAGACGGCTACAGCAGTCTGGGCGCTTTGGAGGCAGAGAAGGCTTCTGAGGCAGAGGAAAGCCCCGCTCTTCCTGTGATCCCGGAGCAGGTGCTGGTATTAAAGCAGTTTTCCAGCCGCCGGATCGACGAGCTTCTGATCAATCTGAGAAAGGCGGGAGTGCCGAAGATCCGGCTGAAGGCGGTGCTGACGGAGCACAACAGCGGCTGGACCTTTTATAAGCTTTATGAGGAACTGAAGGAGGAGCATGAGAAAATGTCGGCAGGAGAGAAGCCATGACAGATCCGGTAAGGCACAGGCAGTTAGAGGAGCTGGATCAGGTGGGGCTGTGCACCAGGATCCTTTACCAGGCGAGAAATGAGCTGTATATCCATATGCGTTTTCTGGATATTTCCTTAAGCTGCCTGGGTTTTGAGGCTGACTGGAAGCGGAACGGGGTGGCGACGGACGGGCGGATCATAAGCTACGGGCCCGACGCCCTTATCGCCCGCTACCGGCAGGGCCGGCAGCTTGTGAACCGGGCCTATCTTCATATGGTGTTCCACTGCCTGTTCTGCCATATGTATACCAGGAAGGACCGGGATAAGGAATACTGGGATCTGGCCTGTGATATTGCCATTGAGTCTGTTATAGACGGACTGTACCAGAAATGTGTCCACATACCAAAGACGCCTCTCAGAAGGGAGACCTATCTGCGTTTTGAGAAGGCCATTTCTCCCCCTTTGACCGCGGAGCGGATCTACCGGGCTCTTATGGATATGAAGCTTCCTGAGCGGAGAATCCGGCTGCTGCAGGCAGAGTTTATGGTGGATCAGCATGATCTGTGGGAGCAGGAGGGGCCCAGACAGTCCCGTCCCAGGCAGAATCAATGGGCGGAGAACCGGGAGAAGCTGCAGACCAGGCTGGAAACAGGCTCAAAGGAGGAAGGCGAGGAGGGGAAAAGCCTTCTCGACCAGGTAAAGGTGGAGAACCGGGAACGGTATGATTACCGGCAGTTTTTAAGAAAATTTGCGGTTTTGAAGGAGGAGCTTCAGGTGGATCCCGATTCCTTTGACTATGCCTTTTATACCTACGGCCTTTCCCTTTACGGCAATATGCCTCTGATGGAGCCCTTGGAATCCAGGGAGCTTCACCGGATCCAGGAATTTGTTCTGGCCATCGACACCTCCATGTCCTGCTCCGGGGAACTGGTGCAGCGGTTTCTGGAGGAAACCTATGATGTGCTTTCCCAGTCGGAGACCTATTTTCATAAGGTGCGGATCCACATTGTACAGTGTGATGACAGGGTGCAGTCGGATGTGGTGGTCACAAGCCCGGAGGAGCTTCGGGCTTATATGGAGGACTTTCAGGTTGTGGGACAGGGAGGGACGGATTTCCGCCCTGTTTTTGAATATGTAAATGTTCTCCGGGCAAAGAGGGAGATCGGCCATCTGAAGGGGCTGATTTATTTTACAGACGGAAAGGGTATTTATCCGGTTCAGGCCCCTCCTTATGATACGGCCTTTGTATTTGTAGAGGATCAGTTTTCAGATGAGGCGGTGCCGCCCTGGGCAATGAAGGTGGTTTTAGAGGCGGAGGATATAATGGAATACGGGAAGGAAAAACGTCAGCAGGGAGATCAGCAATATGAATATTAAACGGGCAAAGCAAGAGATTAAGGATACCGTTCAGGCATATCTTTTAAAGGATGATGAGGGGGAATATGTGATCCCCTCGATCCGGCAGAGGCCGGTGCTTCTGATGGGCCCTCCGGGGGTGGGAAAGACCCAGATCATGGAGCAGGCAGCAAGGGAGTGCGGCATCGGGCTGGTGGCCTATACCATTACCCATCATACAAGGCAGAGCGCCGTGGGACTTCCATTTATAGAAAAAAAGCAGTACGGGGGCCGGGAGTATACGGTGACGGAGTACACTATGAGCGAGATCGTGGCCTCCATCTATGACCGGATCGAGGAAACGGGGCTTAAGGAGGGGATCCTTTTTATCGACGAGATCAACTGTGTGTCGGAGACTCTGGCTCCTGCTATGCTCCAGTTTCTCCAGTGCAAGACTTTCGGAAGCCATAAGATCCCGGAGGGATGGATTATCGCAGCCGCAGGCAATCCCCCGGAGTACAATAAGTCTGTCCGGGAGTTTGACGTAGTGACTCTGGACCGGATTAAGAAGATTCTGGTGGAACCGGATCTGGGGGTATGGAAGGAATATGCCCGGAAGGAACATATCCATCCGGCGGTTATTTCCTATCTCGGCATCCGGGAGTCCTATTTCTGCCGGATTGAGACGACGGTGGATGGAAAGCTTTTTGCCACCCCAAGAGGCTGGGAGGACCTGTCTCAGCTGATCCAGGTCTATGAGCGGCTGGGGAAGAAGGCGGACCGGGAGGTGATCTTCCAGTATATTCAGCACCCCAAGATCGCCAAGGACTTCGCCAACTATCTGGAGCTTTATTATAAGTATCAGGATGAATACCAGGTAGAGCAGATCCTGGAGGGCGTGATCCGAGAAAGTCTGTGCGGCCAGGTGGCAAGAGCGGCTTTTGACGAGCGTCTCAGCGTAGAGGGCCTTCTTCTTGCAAAGCTGTCAGAGGGCTTTGGGCAGCTATTTACAGAGTATCAGGTAATGGAGCTTGTAATGGGGCAGCTGAAGGCATTTCAGCAGGAGGAGCAGAAGGAGGACTCTGCCGCCGTCTTTTTGAAGCTGGCGGAGGGCTTTGAGGAGGAGCGTCTGCTTGAGAAGAAGCGGGGGCTTTTGGGGCGTCAGGAGGATAAGGTGCGGCGCCTGGCAGCAGTCCGCCTGGAAGGGATGGCCGGGCTCCTTCGCAGCAGCGGACTGATAGACAAGGAAGAGGCCTGGCAGTGCCTGCGGGAGCGCTTTATGGAGGACAGCGACCGGTACGAGGAGCAGAAGGAGCAGTGGGGCCGCCGTCTGGAATACGCCTTTGACTTTATGGAGGCCGCCTTTGGCTCCGGCCAGGAGCTGGTGATCTTCGTCACAGAGCTGAACACCAGCCAGGTATGTATCTGGTTTTTGGAGCAGTATGAATGTGAGCGGTATTTCCGATATAATAAGGAGCTTTTGTTTGAGGAGGAGGAGAGAGAGATAGGAAAAGTGCTGGAGAGATGAAAATGAACTCCACATCTCTTCTCCGGCCTCGGCCAGCCGGATCATAGTTATCAGCACTTTTTAGAAAACCACTCCTTCATCGTCTGTAAAACTTTGACCAGTTCGTCTTCCTCGATCACATAGGGAACCATTGCATACAGATAGTTCAAGAAAGGACGGCTGAATATGCCTCGTTTATAAGCGAATTGCTGGTATCCCTTGATTGTATTGGAATCATATACTTCAATACATACGCAGGCGCCCATAATACGAATCTCTTTAATACGCGGATCAGAAAATCCCTCCATTTCGCGGCGGGTGATTTCTTCAATCCTGCGGATTTTCGCCATATAGTCCTGGGATTCAAATATTTCTATAGATCTCAGGGCTACGCTGCAAGCCAGCGCATTGCCCATGAAAGTGGGGCCGTGCATCAAGGCGTGAGAAGGATTATTGTCATAAAAACCCTCATATACCTTTCGGTTTGCGATGGTGACAGCGTGTCCGATATACCCGCCTGTTAAAGCCTTACCGAGAACGAGAATATCCGGTAAAACTAAATCGGCAACAAAACGGTTCCCGGTACGCCCGAAGCCTGTCGCAACCTCATCGAAGACAAGAAGCACATCATATTGGTCGCAAAGCTCTCTTGCCCGTTTCAGGAAGGAGATGTCGTACATTCTCATTCCGCCTGCACCCTGCAGCAAGGGCTCAACGATAAAGCAATTCAAACGGTCGTGATACTCTGCAAACGCCTGTTCAAGTGCATCGATCTCAGTAGGAATGTGAACGACATTTTTGCTTTTGCCGTATGCCTTTAACACAAAATGGTAGTCCTCATCATCGCCCACCTCCATAGTTTTGAACGTATCTCCATGATAGGCATGCTCTAACGCCAATACCATGGTACGCTGCATTTCTTCCCGGTTCATATAATATTGCAGCGCAATTTTAAGGGCAACCTCTACCGCAACGCTGCCAGAATCAGAGAAAAAGCAGTAATCTAAATCCCCAGGCAGCCAACTCTGGAGCTTTTCGGAAAGCTTTTCTGCCGGCTCATGGGTCAAACCGCCCAGCATTACATGAGCAAATTTCTTCAGCTGTGTTTCAATTGCCTGATTGAGTTCTGGGTGTTTATAGCCGTGGATCACACTCCACCAGGAGGACACAGAGTCGATCAGCTTCTGATCCTCGGTATACAGATAAACACCTTCCGCATTGACGATTTTATAGGGTGGCTTCATTGTTTTCATCTGCTCATATGGATACCAGATCATTTTCTGCTACCTCCATTCTCTTCATAAAATCCTTCCAGCAACTCAAAGGGAATATCCAAGTCCGTATCGCCCTCTTTGACGCAGGCGACTACGTTCAAGCCGGTCATGGATTCGCACATCAGCCTGTTATCTTCGTGCAATGGGTTACCCGGCTGGTAATGATTGAAGATAATGCCCTTCAAGGGAATTTTGCGGGCTTTCATATATTCAGCCGTCAAAACAACTGCGTTGATGGTGCCAAGCCCTGCGTCAGCGATGATCAGGCAGGCCAAACTGCGGGCTTTAATAAAATCCTCAAGCTGGATCTTCTGCTCGTCAAAGCGGAGCGGGCAGAGGATCCCGCCCGAACCTTCCGCTGTAACATAATCATACGTGCCGCACACACGGTCAAAATTTTTCAGCACACATTCCATTTCAATGGGGTTCCCCTCAAGCTTTGCCGCCAGATGGGGAGAAACTGCCGTCTCATAAATATACGGACACATCTCTTCAAGGGGCTGTTCAACCCCAGACATTGTTTTCACCTGTAAGGCGTCGCCGGGGATCAGAGTGCCGTCCTTCCGCCGTTCGTTGCCGCTCATTGCGGCCTTGTAGTAGGCGGCAGACACTCCGCCCTCCCGGAGCTTTTTGACAATCAGCCCCGTCACATAGGTCTTGCCCACATCCGTTCCGGTTCCGGTAATAAATAAATTTTTACTCATTGCAAATTTTTACCTCATACCCCAGTTCCTTTAATAACGCCATATCTGTTTTTGTCGTAATTCCTGCGGTTGTCAGCATATCTCCCGAAATCGCCGCGTTCGCCCCTGAAGTAAAACAACTTTTTCCCTTGTCCGGCAGCAGGCCCCGCCCGCCCGCAAGACGGATGGAAGCCTTGGGGAGGATAAAGCGGTAGACAGCGACGATCCTGCACATATCATCTTTCGTCAATCTCTCATTGTTTTCAAACGGTGTGCCGGGAATCGGGTTCAGCATATTCACCGGCACGCTGAGAACACCCAGCTCCCGCAGACTAAAAGCCATATCGATCCGATCCTCGACCGTTTCACCAAGTCCCATAATGCCGCCGCTGCAAACGGAGAGACCAGCGGCCTGTGCCGCCTGAATCGCCTGAATTTTGTCATCGAACTTATGTGTGGTGCAGATATTGGGAAAATTCCTGCGAGAAGTTTCCAGATTATTATGTACCCTTGTTACACCGGCTTCTTTCAACCTGCGAAACTGTTGTTCATTGAGCAGCCCAAAGGAAATACAGACAGAGATCCCGACTTTTTCTTTGATTTCCCGGACAGCCTCGCACATTGCATCCACTTCCGTATCAGACAAGCGTTTTCCCGATGTCACAATTGAATAGCGAAGGACACCTTGTTCGTGATTGATCCTTGCCTGTGCTGTAATTTCTTCTTTGGAAAGCAATGAATAAGTGGCAGCACAGGTATGGTTATGAGCTGACTGTGCACAAAACTTGCAGTTTTCAGAACAGCTTCCGCTTTTGGCGTTGATAATCGTGCAAATATCAAATTGATTGGCACAAAAGTGCTGACGGATTTTATCAGCATTCTCGCACAGTTCCAAAAGCGGCTGTTCGTATAAAAACAGTGCTTCTTCCTTTGTGATTTGTTTACCATTCAAGACTTTGTCTGTTAATTCATTTAAGTTCATTTACATATCCTCACATTCTGCTGCTTCTCATAATCGGAATCATTCTTTTTCCAAGAAATGCTCCAAGAACACATAACAAAATATCCCCCGGCACAGCCAAAATAAAGCAATACAGGAACAACGGCCATAAGCCAATAGGATTTCCAAGGTAAAAATTACTCATCAAATAATAATAGACCATTCCGAACAGATAAACGATTCCAAGACCAATAAAGTTTGCCGTAAGCAGGCGTTTATAGCTTGGATTGGGAACCTGATTGGCAATGATGCCTGTCACGTAGGAAGCAGCCGCGAAACCGATAATATATCCGAAGCTGGGCTTCAGAATATACGCAAAACCGCCGCCTTCCGCAAATATAGGAAGCCCGAGAAGTCCCATCAGAATATACACTCCCACAGACACCGCGCCAAGTTTTCCTCCAAGTAAAAGACCTGCCATCATTGTAAATAAAAGCTGTAATGTAAATGGCACAACAGGAACAGGAATTTTGATAAATGCGCCTACAACAATCAGCGAAACAAAGAGAGAACACATTACTAAATTTTTTGTTTTATTTTTTTGCATATAACCTCCTCAAACGATATAAATATAACATCTTCATCTCTGTATTGTCAACCAAATTATAAAAAAGGTTAACAATTTGATTTTACGATTTTCCTTATCGTTCCTGCACCCGTTCCTCGCCGCCCTTGACACAGAGATATTTTTTCTCGGTCTTATATGGTATAGGTTTTTAGAACATCAGACAACGATTTTGTGAATTTTACAGATTGACGCAGAAATGTGGTTGGAGTAGTCTATTCCATAGAAAACACATTCTGCGTCATTTTCTGCTTACGGGCGGGAAATGGGGCAGCGCAAAGGATGGTAAGGGACTATGAAGGAAAATGGAACGAAGGAGCTTTTATTTACCAACAGGGACTTAAAAAAGCTGATCTATCCTCTGATCGTGGAGCAGATCCTGGCGGTGTCTGTAGGTATGGTGGATACGGTGATGGTGTCAAGCGTAGGCGAGGCGGCTACCTCAGGTGTATCCCTGGTGGACATGATCAATACCCTGTTTATTAATATTTTCGCGGCGGTTGCTACGGGAGGCGCTGTGGTGGCGTCCCAGTATCTGGGGCAGAAAAAGCTGCGGCGGGCCTGTGAGTCGGCGGATCAGCTGATCCTGATTACGGGAGCGGTGTCGGTTGTGATTATGGCTCTCAGCATTTTATTCCGCAGGGGATTTCTGAACCTGCTGTATGGGGGAATTGCCCCGGATGTAATGGAATACGCTCTGATCTATCTGATCCTGTCGGCGGTGTCCTATCCTTTTCTTGCGGTGTATAACTCCTGCGCGGCCCTGTTCCGCTCCATGGGCAACTCAAAGATTTCCATGCAGGCGTCCATTATCATGAACATTATCAATGTAATCGGGGACTCGGTGCTGATCTTTGTATTCCACTGGGGCGTGGCAGGAGCGGCAGCCGCCTCTCTGGTTTCCCGTATGACTGCCTGCTTTATTCTGCTGTACCGGCTGAAAAATCCGGCCCTTGATATACATATCGGAACCAGCCGCCGGATTAACTGGATCATGATCCGCCGGATCCTCCATATCGGTGTGCCAAATGGTATTGAGAACAGCATTTTCCAGCTGGGACGTGTGCTGGTGGTGGGAATTATCGCCATGTTTGGTACGGCGCAGATCGCGGCTAATGCCATTGCAAACAACCTGGACGGTATGGGCGTACTGCCGGGCCAGGCCATGAGCCTTGCTATCATCACTGTGATCGGCCGGTGCGTAGGAGCGGGGGATTTTGATCAGGCCAGATATTACGCGAAAAAGATGATGAAGATCACTTATATGGTCAGCGGACTCTGCTGTCTGGCGGTGATCCTTACCATGCCTCTGACCCTGAAGCTTTACGGGGTGACGCCGGAGGCAAAGGCTATCGGCATGACCCTGGTTATGATTCACAATGGCTGCGCCATTTTGTTCTGGCCGGCCTCCTTCTGCCTTGCAAATGTGCTCCGGGCGGCCAATGACGTAAAATTCCCCATGTGCATTTCCATCCTGTCCATGCTGATATTCAGGATCGGCTTCAGCTATGTGCTGGCAGTATGGCTTGGCATGGGAGCCATTGGTGTATGGTGGGCGATGATCGCGGACTGGGTGGTACGGGCCGCCTGCTTTGTACTGCGCTATCGGAGCGGTAAATGGATGACTTTTTACAGGAGGGGATAAGTATGAGGATTACCTATATCCATCACAGCAGCTTTTTGGCAGAGCTTGAGAAGGCGGTATTTTTATTCGACTACTTTGAAGGAGAGCTGCCGGAGCTTGATCCGGGAAAGCCTCTGGTGGTCTTTGCCAGCCACCGCCACGGGGATCATTTTTCACCGGTGATCTTTGAACTGGCAGGGCGGCATCCACAGGTGTATTATGTGCTTTCCGATGATATATGGAGGAAGCGGGTGCCGGAGGAGCTTCTGGAGCGGACGGTCTTTATGGGGGCCGGAGAAATGCGCCTTCTCCCGCTTCCTGGCGTTCCAGAGGGGATAAAGATCGAGACCTTCCGGTCTACGGATGAGGGGGTGGCCTTTCTGATCGGGGCGGAGGGAAGGACCCTCTATCACGCCGGGGATCTGAATCACTGGTTCTGGGAAGGCGAGCCGGAGGAATGGAACCGGAAAATGGGCGAAGCGTACCGCCTGGAGCTAAAAAAAATGGCAGGACGGCATATTGATGTGGCTTTTATGCTGTTAGATCCCAGGCAGGAGAAGCACTTTTGGCTGGGAATGGACGATTTTATGAGAATGGTGGGGGCCGATGTGGTGTTTCCCATGCATTTCTGGGGGGATTTTGGGGTGACGGAGCGGTTCCTGGCCCTGCCCTGTGCGGCAGACTACGGAGATAAGCTGCGGATCATCCATTGTAAGGGAGAGAGCTTTCGGGTATAATGTTCCCATACACTGAAAAAAATGCAGGAGGATAAGGGATGATATTGATCAAAGGAGCCCGCGTCATTGACCCGGAAAGTAAACGAGATGAGCAGATGGACATTGTTTTGGAGGGAGAGAAGGTTTCTCGGATCTGCAGGCCGGGAGAAGCCGGAAAGGAAGAGGCATTTGACCAGGTGATTGAGGCAGAGGGCCTGGTGGCCGCGCCGGGTCTGGTGGATGTTCATGTGCATTTCAGGGATCCCGGACTGACCTATAAGGAGGATATACACACAGGGGCGGCTGCGGCTGCAAAGGGCGGTTTTACCACCGTTGTCTGCATGGCAAATACAAAGCCTATTGTGGACAATGAGGAAACCCTGCGGTATGTCCTGGAGGAGGGTAAAAAAACAGGGATCCATGTACTCAGCTGCGCCGCTGTGTCGAAGGAGTTTAAGGGGCAGGAGCTGACCGATATGGAAGGGCTCCTGGCCGCAGAGGCTGCAGGCTTTACGGATGACGGTATTCCCCTGATGGACGGCGCACTGGTCAGAAAGGCCATGGAGGAGGCAGCAAGGCTTGGTACGGTGCTCAGCTTCCACGAGGAGGACAAGACCTTTATAAAGGAAAATGGCATCAACCACGGGGCTGTTTCCCAGGCGCTGGGCATCTACGGGTCTCCGGCTCTGGCAGAAGATTCCCTGGTGGCAAGAGACTGCATGATCGCTCTGGATACAGGGGCCTGCATTGACATCCAGCATATCAGTTCCGGACATTCGGTGGAAATGGTCCGTCTGGCAAAGAAGCTGGGGGCGAATGTATGGGCGGAGGTAACACCTCACCACCTGGCCCTGACAGAGGAAGCGGTATTAAAGCATGGAAGCCTGGCAAAGATGAATCCGCCCTTAAGGACGGAGGAGGACCGCCAGCAGCTGATCCAGGGCTTAAAGGACGGCACCATCGATATAATCGCCACCGACCACGCTCCTCACAGCGCGGAGGAAAAGAACAGGGTTCTGACAGAGGCTCCAAGCGGCATCATCGGCCTGGAGACGGCTCTGGCATTAGGAATCACAGCCCTTGTAAAGCCGGGGCACCTGACTCTTATGGAGCTGATGGAAAAGATGAGCTATAACCCGGCCCGGCTTTATAAGCTGGACTGCGGACGCCTGCAGGAGGGCGGCCCTGCCGACCTGGTGATCTTTGACCCGGAGGAGGAATGGGTGGTGGAAGGCTTTGCCTCCAAATCCTCTAACAGCCCCTTTGTGGGAGAGAAGCTGACGGGGAAGGTGAAATGGACCATCTGTAAGGGGAAGGTGGTAGAATGAGCGGGTATACCACCATCCTCCTGGACGTAGACGGCACTCTTTTAGACTTTTCCCAGGCAGAAAAGGAGGGGATCCGGGCGGTGCTGACCCGCTTCGGATTCCCTGCAAGCCAGGAAAATACAGAGCTTTACCATGAGATCAATGCCTCTTTCTGGGCTGCCTTTGAGCGGGGAGAGATCCGGAAGGAGGCGCTGTTAACAGAGCGGTTCCGGGTGTTTTTTGAACGTCTTGGACGGGAAACAGACGGAAGGGCGGAGGAAGCATTTTACAGGGAACAGCTGGATCAGTCGGCGGCGCTGATCCCCGGCGCTCTGGAGCTGTGCGGGTATCTCAGGGAAAAATACCAGCTTTATATCGTTACCAACGGCACCTCCGCCACTCAGTATAAGAGGCTGAAAAAGTCAGGTCTGGATCAGTATGTCAGGGATATTTTCGTGTCGGAGGATGCGGGAAGCCAGAAGCCTCAGAAGGAATATTTTGACTACTGCTTTGCCAGGATCCCGGAAAAGGACCCGGCACGGATGCTGATCATCGGAGACTCCCTTCATTCGGATATAAAAGGGGGAAATAACGCAGGGATCCATACCTGCTGGTATAACCCGGAGGGAAAGCCGGGGGAGGTGGGGATCCGGGCAGACTATGAAGTACGGCGTCTGGCGGACATTTTTCAGATCGTGTAATTCTCTCCTTTACAAAAGCACTTTAGTGTGCTACTATGATAGAGCGACAAAACAAAGGCGCAAGAGGAGGATATTATTATGAAAAAAAGATTTTTATGTGCGGCAATGGCATCGATCATGGCATTTTCACTGACAGCCTGCGGAGGAAACGGAGCTGAGACTACAGCAGCGGATACACAGGCTGAGACCTCGGCAGAGGATACAGCGGCAGAGAGCACACAGGCAGAAGATACTGCGGCAGAGGCAGAGCAGGCCCAGACTGCAGGCGAAGGCGGCACTCTGATCGTCGGCTTTGACCAGGATTTCCCTCCTATGGGCTTTGTAGGAGATGACGGCGAGTTTACAGGCTTTGACTTAGAGCTGGCCCAGGAGGTGGCAGACCGCCTTGGACTTGAGTATAAGGCACAGCCAATTGCCTGGGATTCCAAGGATATGGAGCTGGAGTCCGGCAACATTGACTGCATCTGGAACGGCTTTACTATGACCGGGCGTGAGGACGCCTACACCTGGTCCGAGCCATATATGGAAAATACACAGGTATTTGTAGTAGCAAAGGATTCGGGCATTACCAGCCAGGCAGATCTTGCGGGCAAGGTAGTGGAGTGCCAGGTGGATTCCTCCGCAGAGGCAGCCCTTAAGGAGGTTCCGGAGCTGACTGCTACCTTTAAGGAGCTTCTGACAACCGCAGATTACAATACGGCGTTTATGGATCTGGAGCAGGGGGCAGTTGACGCCATCGCCATGGATGTAGTTGTAGCTGAGTATCAGATTACTCAAAGGAATGTGGATTTTGTTACATTAGATGATACTCTTTCAGCTGAGCAGTATGCTATTGGTTTTAAGAAAGGTAACGAGGCACTGAGAGACAAGGTGCAGGGAGCGCTGGAAGAAATGGCTGCTGACGGCACGTTAAAGGAAATCTCTGAGAAATGGTTTGGTAAAGATATTACCACCATAGGAAAATAAAAGGCAGGTACAGGAAACATGGGCAAAATGACGATCCAGCAGATGATGATGGAGCTGGCAGGCGGTATGGGAACGAGCATCCAGATCTTTCTGGTTACATTGATTTTCTCGCTCCCTCTGGGACTTTTAGTAGCCTTCGGGCGTATGTCAAAAAATAAGCTGCTCCAGGCCATTGTAAAGGTATACATATCCATCATGAGGGGAACGCCCCTGATGCTTCAGCTGATGGTCGTGTATTTCGGCCCCTACTACCTGTTCCGGATCAAGGTGGGAAGCGGCTACCGCCTGTGGGCAACCTTCATTGGATTTGTGATCAATTACGCCGCTTATTTCGCGGAGATCTACCGCAGCGGCATCCAGTCCATGCCCCAGGGGCAGTACGAGGCGGCAAAGCTTCTGGGCTACAGCCGCTTCCAGACCTTTTTTAAGATCATTCTTCCTCAGGTGATCAAGCGGATCCTTCCCTCCGTCACCAATGAGGTCATTACCCTGGTAAAGGATACATCCTTGGCCTTTACCTTAAGCGTTGCGGAGATGTTCTCCATCGCCAAGGCCCTGGCGGCCTCTCAGACCAATATGATCCCCTTTGTGGCAGCCGGATTGTTTTATTATATTTTCAACCTGGTGGTTGCTGTGGGCATGGAATGGCTTGAGAAAAAGCTGGATTATTACCGTTAGAAGCAGGAGGATTGTGGATTATGAAGCTGTTGGAACTGAAAAATGTGGAAAAGTCCTTCGGGGATCTTCGGGTGATCCGGGATATTTCCATGGATGTGGAGGAAGGGGAGATCGTCTCCATCATCGGCCCCTCCGGATCCGGTAAGTCCACCCTTCTGCGCTGCGCCACCATGCTTGAGACCATGGACGGAGGGGAACTGGTGTATCTGGGGCAGAAGGCGGCCTGGACCGGGGAAAACGGAAAAATGATGTTCGCGGGAAAAAAGGAGCTTCGCAGGATCCAGAGCCAGTACGGCCTGGTATTTCAGAACTTCAACCTGTTTCCCCATTATTCTGTCATGAAAAATATTACCGACGCCCCTATCCATGTGCAGAAGCGGGATAAGGAAACGGTATACCGGGAGGCAAGGGAGCTGTTAAAGAAGATGGGGCTTGAGGACAAGGAAGACGCCTATCCCTGCCAGCTTTCCGGCGGACAGTGCCAGAGAGTAGCTATTGCAAGGGCACTGGCGCTAAAGCCCCAGATCCTGTTTTTTGATGAGCCTACCTCGGCTCTGGATCCGGAGCTTACGGGAGAAGTCTTAAAGGTGATACGGTCCCTGGCAGATCTTCATATCGCCATGGTCATCGTCACCCATGAGATGGCCTTTGCCAGAGACATTTCCCACAGGGTCATTTTTATGGCAGACGGCGTGATCGTAGAGGAGGGGACGCCGGAGAAGGTATTCGCCTCCGATAATGAGAGAACCCAGAGCTTTCTGGGAAGATACAGGAACCAGTTTTAAAACCGGTAGCCTCATTGTTCCTGAAAAAGGACGGTGGGGCTGTTTTTTGGAGAAATGCCTACGAGGCGGTGGTGCCTGCTTACCATCAGAATAAGGAGCACTGGAATTCGGTGATTTTGGACGGCAGTGTGCCGGATGAGGTGGTAAAGAGGATGGTAGCGGAGAGCTATGATCTGGTGAAGGGGAGGAGATGAAATGTCTCCTCCTTATTTATGTCAATTTTTCCACTGCCTTTACCGGGCAGATCCGGAAACAGTTTCCGCAGTGCAGACAGCGGGAACGGTCGATTACGCGGGGGATCGTACTGCTGATACAGTTCTGGGGACAGACGCTGCGGCAGCCTTGACAGCCGATGCATTTATCAGGGCTAATATGGTAGCCTGTCTCATGGACCGCTTCGCCGCCAAAAGAAAAGCTTTGACGGAAGGGAGGAAGCTGGCTGAGATCAAAGTATTCCCCTTCTCCTTTATAAAGGTGGAACACTTCCAGAGCGTCCCGGCTTTCTTCGGTGGGATAGATTTTTGCCATATAGGGGTTTTTCTCAAAAATTTCGTCCAGCCGTTCCTTTCCGATCCTGCGCACCGCCCCCCGGACTGAAATGGCGGCGGTGGAAAGGGTATTTTTGTCTTACAGGCTGTATTCCCGGGGCGGGTTGCCGGAGAAATCAGCAATCACTGCATGAGCCTCCGCCAGATAGAATACCTCAAAAACAGGGTTGTCAGCGGTCTGGTACTGGCCCTTGACGATGGGATTCTGTATGCACATTTCCTTTACTTCCATGTTGTTTTCAAACACAGCTTTGCCGTTCAGACGGATCCATGCGTAGACAGGGCTGGAAACGGAAACCTCGATATAGGGGTTGGCCTGCATATCCTTGTAAACCTCTTTCTGATTGTTGGTGCAGAACCACAGCTTACCGTCTTTTTCACCGGCAAACATAAAGGGACGGCACTTGGCCTTTCCATCCCGGCCGATGGTAGCCAGATACTGTACAGGATTTTCGTTCAAAAATGTTACTACTTCGTTCATAATAATTACCTCCAGATGATTTTTTAAGGGCTGTTCCCTTTGATACCTTCATTGTATCAGCACTTACTAACGGTGAAAAGTACGCACAATATTGTGGTATAGTTACTGGGAGGATACTGTTAGAGCAATTTTCAAACACGCTCTAACCTTGCGTTTCCTGCCAGTCATATTTATAATATAGATACGAATGGAAACAGGAGGGTATGTGATGGAAGACATTTCAAAGATTGTTTCAAAGCCGGCGAAAGAATTACCGGCTTGTCCGGTAGAAACCACACTGACTTTAATCAGTGACAAATGGAAGGTTCTGATTCTGCGTGATCTGATGCCGGGTACAAAACGTTTTGGTGAATTAAAAAAATCCATCGGCCATGTGACCCAGAAGGTTTTGACCACCCAGCTTCGGCAGATGGAAGAATCGGGATTATTAACGCGGACTGTGTACGCGGAGGTTCCCCCTCGTGTGGAGTATACGCTTACAGACCTGGGGTATAGCCTGAAGCCGGTTTTAGACGCGATGTGGAATTGGGGAGAGAATTATAAGGCGCAGAATCAGTAGGCTGTATTTTGGGAGTGGAAATGACAGGCAGGTGACGGAAAGTGGTTGACAGACAACGTGTGTAGGACTATGCTGAAAATAGGTGGGAAATCCCACTTTATATAAAGGAGGCAGGACTTATGGAAGCAGTAAAGGATTATACCGTTCATCTCGACAGCAAAAAGCGTGTAACGCTCCGGGGCGCGGCTTATCAGTATTATAATGTCAGGGAGTACCAGAATGGCTGCATTATACTTGAGCCGAGAGTGCTGACAGTGCCAGAGACGATCTCAGTAAAAACTCTGCAGGACATGGACAGAGCAATCGCTAATTTAAAAGAGGGTAATGTATCCGAAGCAATTGATCTTTCTGATTTTTAATGAGGAAAAAGATGGGATTTACGATCAGAATGGGTGTTCCGGAAATGCTGGCTCTGTGGGATCAGCTGCATTCGGAGGATGCAAAAAATGGTGCGTATGACAGAATTGTATTGTCTGAGTTACCATGAATACAAGCGATACATAGAAGCATGAAACAGACGCTTCTCCACCTCTCATAAAGGGAATAAATTAATAAACCATTCATACAAAATTTCTTGAATTTTCTCCCCCATAATGGTAAGCTGTCACATATACACGCAGTAGTGTACTCTTGGAATCTCCCTTGCACTCATCTTTGTGCACAGCTAACAAAAAATCATCTCACAAATCTGAGCACAAAGAGATTCCGAGAGTACACAGTACAACTCAGGAGGTAATTTCATATGAAAAAACATACATGGATTGCAGCTGCGGCTCTGGTCGCATCGGTTTCAATTTTAGGCACAGCCTGCACCAAAAAAACGGAGGTAGCAGATACGACACCTGCCCAGTCTCAGACGGAGGGTACCACAGCTTCTGAGGAGTCTTCGGAGACTGAAAGCACCGGGGAGGCGAAGGAGGATACCGGCTACTATATGCTTCAGGGAACGGTAGCCAAGGCGGATGCAGAGGGGATGGTATTTTCCCTTCAGGCCGATGACGGGCAGGTTTATGACATTTCCATCGGGGACATCCTGGATGTAGAGGCAGAGATCAAGGAGGGAGCCCAGATTGCCATCGGCTGCGTCGGGTCCCAGGAGGACGGGCCGGAGAGCTCTGTTATGGTAGTGGCGCTTCCGGAGCAGGAGGAGTGGACCATAGCCACCGTTCAGGGCACCACCACTTCCAACGCTATGAGCACCTTTGTAATGGAAACAGAGGACGGCAAAGAGCTGAGCTTTCTGAAGGACAACTGTCCGACAGAGGAGGGCGCCCTCTCTGGTGACAGCGGTGACAAGCTCCAGGTAACCTATGTGGACTCACAGGGGATGAATTTTCCTCTGGAGATCAAAAGCGCTGAGTGATGGAACGGGGGGTAACAGATGATGGAAGGAGCACCCATACGGGCGGCTGTGATGGCAGACACCCATGGCGTCCTGCGCCCGGAGGTGGAGCGGATCCTTGAAACCTGCGATGTGATCATACACGCAGGAGATTTTGACAGTCAGCTGCTGTACCACAAATTCAGTTCCAACTGGCCTCTTTACGGGGTCCGGGGGAACAATGATCGTGGCTGGTCCGGAGGGCTTCCCCTGGTCAAGCGGTTTGAGCTGGGCGGGGTCCAATTTGTGATGGCCCATGAGAGAAAGGACATTCCAAGCGCCCTGGGAACGGCCCAGGTGGTGATTTACGGACATTCTCATATGTATCAGCAGCAGGAGATAAACGGCCGTCTGTGGCTGAATCCCGGAAGCTGCGGCTATAAGCGTTTTACCCTGCCTCTGTCCCTGGCGGTGATGACCATTGAAAATGGTTCCTATGAGCTGGAGACCATATGGCTTGAGAAGGGCTACGGAACGCCGGGAGACGCCATTGCCAGACGGGAGAAGGAAAAGGAAAGCAGGTACGAGAAACGGCAGAAGGCCTATAAAAAAAAGCAGGAGGAAAAGGACGGCATTTCAAGGGATAAGCTGTTTCTCATTGCCCGGATCCTGCGCCAGAAGCAGGCGGGCAGCGATGCGGAATGGATGGCTGAAAATCTGGGAGCCGATCTGGAGCTTGTAAGGAAGGTCTGCGCCTGTTCGGATCAGAATCCGGATCAGGATGCCAGGGGGATCGCAAAGTGCCTTAAGGAGGGCGGGAGCATTTAGCAGCCCCGGAAAGGTTTTTTGGAAAAACCCTTGCAAAATGGGCATTTTCCCTGTACAATCTGATATTGGAAAGCAAGCAGAGAGGGGCCGGGCGTTGACCCCTCTTTTTAAAAAAGAGATCAGAAGAAAGGTATAAAACATGATTAGTGCAAATAATATTTCTCTCCGTGTAGGCAAGAAGGCATTGTTTGAGGATGTGAATATCAAGTTCACAGAGGGTAACTGCTACGGACTGATCGGTGCGAACGGCGCCGGCAAGTCTACATTTCTGAAAATCCTGTCCGGCCAGCTGGAGCCAACCAGCGGCGAGATCGCCATTACGCCGGGACAGAGACTTTCCTTCTTACAGCAGGATCATTTTAAATATGACGAGTACACCGTTCTTGACACCGTTATTATGGGCAATGCAAGACTGTACCAGATCATGAAGGAAAAGGAAGCCATCTATATGAAGGAGGACTTTACCGACGAGGACGGTATCAAGGCGGCAGAGCTGGAAGGCGAGTTTGCTACCATGAACGGCTGGGAGGCAGAGTCTGACGCTGAGAGCCTGTTAAATGGTCTTGGCATTGAGACAGAGCTTCATTATGCCCAGATGGGATCTCTCCTTGGCGCACAGAAGGTGAAGGTGCTGCTGGCTCAGGCCCTGTTTGGCAATCCGGATATTCTGCTTCTGGATGAGCCTACCAACCACCTGGATCTGGACGCCATTGCCTGGCTGGAGGAATTTTTGATCAATTTTGAAAATACGGTGATCGTGGTATCCCATGACCGTTATTTTCTTAATAAGGTTTGTACGCAGATCGCGGACATTGACTACGGCAAGATCCAGCTGTATGCCGGAAACTACGATTTCTGGGTGGAGTCCAGCCAGCTGATTGTAAAGCAGATGAAGGAAGCCAACCGCAAGAAGGAGGAGAAGATCAAGGAGCTGCAGGAGTTTATCCAGCGTTTCTCCGCCAATGCCTCCAAGTCCAAGCAGGCAACCTCCCGTAAGCGTGCCTTAGAGAAGATTGAGCTGGATGACATTAAGCCTTCCAGCCGTAAGTATCCTTACATTGATTTCCGCCCCTTCCGTGAGATCGGCAATGAAGTGCTGACTGTGGAGCACCTGAGCAAGACTATTGATGGGGAGAAGATTCTGGATGATATTTCCTTTATTCTGGGCCGGGAGGACAAGGTAGCCCTGGTAGGGCCGAATGAGCGGGCCAAGACCGTTCTCTTTAAGATACTTGCCGGAGAAATGGAGCCGGATGAGGGAAGCTATAAGTGGGGCCTGACCACCAGCCAGTCCTATTTCCCCAAGGATAATTCCGCGGAGTTTAACAATGACGATACCATTGTAGAGTGGCTGACTCAGTATTCTCCGGAGAAGGACGCTACCTATGTAAGAGGATTCCTGGGACGTATGCTGTTTGCAGGTGAGGACGGAGTAAAGAAGGTAAAGGTGCTTTCCGGTGGTGAGAAGGTGCGCTGTATGCTGTCCAAGCTGATGATTTCAGCAGCCAATGTGCTGATGTTAGACGAGCCTACAGACCATCTGGATATGGAGTCCATTGACGCGCTGAACCGGGGTATGATCAAGTTCCCGGGCGTGATGATCTTCTCCTCCCGTGACCACCAGATTGTGCAGACTACGGCTAACCGTATTATGGAGATTATCAATGGTAAGCTGATCGATAAGATTACTACCTATGATGAGTATCTGGAAAGTGATGAGATGGCCCGTAAGAGATTTACGTTTACGGTGGCGGAGAGTGATGAGGTGGATGATTAAGTGGGTTTGGACTGAATGACCAGGGGGCCATTCAGTCCAGAAGCTTAGGTAGAAAGTACGATTTGCTCGCGCAAGGGCTATGCCCCTACAAATCGTACTTTCACACTTCGGTGGAAGTGAATTCCACCTGCGTGAATTGAGTTCGAGGGAGGGCCCTCGAGCACCCCGTTGTGGGGATTGCCGAAATGTAAATGGAGTTGGGAGGCAGGATGTGGTATCCTGCCTTTTGGAGATTTTAGGAGGTTGGAAGATGGAGAAGATTGCTAGTTTTACGATTGATCATATGAAGCTGCAGCCGGGTGTGTATGTGTCCAGGAAGGATCGGGTGGGGGAGTCGGTGGTGACTACCTTTGATCTGAGGATGACTTCGCCCAATGAGGAGCCGGTGATGAATACGGCGGAGGTTCATACCATTGAGCACCTGGGGGCTACATTTTTAAGGAATCATAAGGAGTATGGGGATAAGACCATTTATTTTGGGCCTATGGGGTGCAGAACCGGGTTTTATCTTCTGCTGGCAGGGGATCTGGAATCGGAGGAGATCCTGCCTCTGGTGACGGAGATGTATGAGTTTATCGAGAGCTTTGAGGGAGAGGTTCCGGGAGCGTCCGCGAGGGACTGCGGGAATTATCTGGATATGAACCTGAATATGGCCCGGTTCCTGGCGGCAAAATACCTTCAGGTGCTGAAGCATATAGACAGTTTTCAGGAGTCAAGGCTGGTGTATCCGGAATAAGGAGGAAGGATGAAGAAACTTATATCATGGAATGTAAATGGTCTCAGAGCCTGTGTGGGAAAGGGATTTATGGACTTTTTCCAAGAGGCGGATGCAGATGTATTCTGTATACAGGAAAGTAAGCTCCAGGCAGGGCAGATTGAGCTGGAGCTGCCGGGATATTATCAGTATTGGAATTACGCGGTGAAAAAAGGGTATTCCGGGACGGCCATTTTCACAAAAGAGGAGCCCATTTCCGTTACTTATGGATTGGGAATCCAGGAGCATGACCAGGAAGGCCGGGTGATTACGGCAGAATTTGCAGACTATTATGTAGTGACCTGCTACACGCCCAATTCTCAGGACGGGCTGGCAAGGCTTGACTACCGTATGGAATGGGAGGACGCTTTCAGAGGGTATTTAAAGGGCCTTGAGGAGAAAAAGCCGGTGGTATTCTGCGGAGATCTGAATGTAGCCCACCAGGAAATCGATCTGAAAAATCCAAAGAGCAACCGGAAAAATGCCGGTTTTACCGACCAGGAGCGGGGCAAGTTTACAGAGCTGTTAGAGGCAGGATTTGTGGATACCTACCGCTATTTTTATCCCGATCAGGAAGGGGTATATTCCTGGTGGTCCTACCGTTTTAAGGCCAGGGAGAAGAATGCGGGGTGGCGCATCGACTATTTCTGCGTATCAGAGGCCTTGAAGGACCGGCTGGAAGGGGCGAAGATCCACACTGAGGTGATGGGATCGGATCACTGCCCGGTGGAGGTGCGGATCCGGTAGGGACAGATTGAAGTGAGGCACAGCAATGAATTTAATTAATGTAGAAAAAATAACAAAAATATTTGCGGAACGCCGGATATTCGACCAGGCATCCTTTTCCCTTCAGGAGGGGGAAAAGGTGGGGGTCATCGGCATCAATGGAACCGGAAAAACCACTCTTTTAAAAATGCTGGCAGGGATGGAGGAGCCGGATGAGGGAACCGTCACCACCGCCAATCATGCGGTGATCCGGTATTTGCCCCAGCACCCGGAGTTTGACCCGGAGCTGTCCAGTCTGGAATGTGTGCTGGCTGGAAATGTATCTGACGAGAACCGATGGACCATCGAAAGCGACGCCAAGGCCATGATGACCCGCCTTGGGATCCGGGACTTTGACCAGCCGGCAGGCCAGCTTTCCGGCGGACAGAGGAAGCGCCTGGCGCTTATTTCGGTGCTGCTCTCCCCTGCGGACATTCTGCTGCTGGACGAGCCCACCAACCATCTGGACAATGACATGGCAGACTGGCTGGAGGACTATCTGAAAAAATGGAGAGGCGCATTGATCATGGTCACCCATGACCGGTATTTTCTGGACAGTGTATGCAACCGGATTGTGGAAATCGACAAAGGCTCTGTTTACAGCTATCAGACCAATTATTCCGGCTTTCTGGAGCTGAAGGCTCAGCGTGAGGAGATGGAGGCGGCAAGCGAGCGCAAACGCCAGTCCATCCTGCGGGTGGAATTGGAATGGATCCGCCGGGGAGCCAGGGCCCGTTCCACCAAGCAGAAGGCCCATATCCAGCGGTATGAGGAGCTGAGAGACCGGCAGGCGCCGGTACAGGATTCCAAGGTGGAGCTGAGCTCCATTTCCACAAGACTTGGAAAAACTACGGTGGAGCTGGAACATATCTGCAAAAGCTACGGGGAGAGAAAGCTGATCGACGATTTCAGCTACATTTTCCTGAAGGGAGACCGGGTAGGCTTTATCGGGCCCAACGGCTGCGGAAAATCCACCCTGATGAAGATCATTGCAGGACTGGTCCCCCAGGATTCCGGCCAGGTCATTGTAGGGCAGACGGTAAAAATGGGATACTATGCCCAGGAGATCGCTTCCGAAAAGCCGGAGGAGGGCCAGCAGGGAAATGAAATCGACGTTTCCTATATGGATCCGGAGCAGAGGGTCATCGATTATGTAAAGGATACGGCAGAATATATTCAGACAACGGACGGGGTACTGTCTGCATCGGCTATGCTGGAACGGTTTTTATTTACGCCGGAGAAGCAGTACAGCCCCATCGGAAAGCTGTCCGGAGGGGAGAAAAAGCGGCTGAATCTGCTGCGGGTGCTGGCTTCGTCACCTAATTTTATTCTTCTTGACGAGCCGACCAATAATCTGGATATAGCCACTCTGACCATTTTAGAAGACTATCTGGATCACTATGAGGGAATCGTAGTAACCGTATCCCACGACCGCTATTTCCTGGACCGGACCATGAAACGGATCTTTGCCTTTGAAGAAGGAGGCAGGCTGCGCCAGTATGAAGGCGGCTACACAGACTATGCCATGAGAAAGGCCGCAGAGGCAGAGGCCGGACAGGAGGAAACTGCCGGAAAACAGAACACTCCCGTAAAGGAAAAAGGCCAGCGTACCCGGGGGCCCCAAAAGCTGAAATTCACATTCAAAGAGCAGAAGGACTATGAGACCATCGAGGCGGATATGGCAGAGATGGAGGATAGAATCGCCGCTCTGGAGCAGGAAATCGAAGCCTCCGCCAGAGATTTTGTGAAGCTGAATCAGCTGATGGCGGAGAAGGAAGAGGCGGAAGCGGCTCTGGAAGAGAAGATGGAGAGATGGATGTATCTGGAGGAGCTGGCGGCTAGGATTGCGGAGCAGTAGGGATGGATAATCGTATAAAATAAAAGAGCGGGAAGCAGGTTATTGTATCAGGAGGATATGATGGCCTGCTTTTTGCTTTTGGTATGAATACTGTAATATAATCATAGAAAAATGGTTAAAAAAGAGGTCCTTCCTATATGGAAAATCCCAGTTATTTATCTTATAATAAATACAGATTCGCGGATGTAACAGAAAAAAGCCGGAAGAAGCCGGCAGATACTGCAGGAAAGGCGGTTTTCAAGTATGAAAACAGAATATAGGATCGTGACAGGGGGAGGAAGGAGCACCGGGGCTATGGGAGTCTGGGAGGAGGAAGGGAAGCTTTACGTTTCCTTTGCTTCCGCGGCCAGCCAGTGCGCTCTGCTTCTGTACCAGAAGGGGACGAACCAGAAAAAGGCGAGGCTCCCGTTTCCAGAGGAGGGGAGGATTGGCCATGTATGGACCATGATGGTGTATGGTGATTTTAAGGATCTGGAATATGCCTTTGAGGAGGATGGAAGAGAGTGCCCGGATCCCTACGGACGGGCTTTTAAGGGACATGACAGATGGGGAGATAAAAATAACAGCAAACGCCCCTTAAGAACTCCCCTGGGCTGTCAGGAGGCTTATGACTGGGAGGGGGACAGACCTTTGGAGCTTGCCTTTGAGGACTGTATCATGTACCGGATCCATCCCAGAGGCTTTACAAAGCATTCTTCCTCCGGCCTTGGTCCGAAGGAGCGGGGAACCTTTAAGGGGATCGTTTCCCGGATCCCTTATCTGAAGGAGCTTGGGATCACTACGGTGGAAATGATGCCGCCGGTGGAATTTCAGGAGATCCTTCTGCCGGAGCAGCCGGAACAGGTTTATGCCGGAGAGGAGCCGGAGGCAGGAAAAATCCGGCTGAATTACTGGGGTTATGCCCCGGCCTTTTCCTTTGCCCCCAAGGCTTCCTACAGCAGCCTGGGAGGGGAGTCTGCCTCCAGGGAATTTAAGGATATGGTAAAATCATTTCACAGCGCCGGCCTTGAGGTGGTGATCGAGCTGTATCTGGACGGCACCCGGACGCCGGCCTACGCGTTGGAGCTGGCCCGCTTCTGGGTGCTGGAATACCATGTGGACGGCATCCATCTCACCGGCTTCTGGCCTTTAAAGATGATCGGCGAGGATCCTTATCTTGGCCGGACCAAGCTTTTCGCGGAGAACTGGGAAAATGTGGATCCGGGACAGAGGCGCCATCTGTGCGAGTACAACCAGGGCTTTATGCTGGATATGAGGGGATTTTTAAAGGGGGATGAGGGGAAGCTGAACCAGGTGATCTACCACACCCGCCACAATCCGGAAACCCTTGGGGCAGTCAACTATATGGCAGGCACCAATGGCTTTACCATGGCCGATATGGTGTCCTACGACAGGAAGCACAATGAGGACAATGGCGAGGAAAACCGGGACGGAACCGACAACAACCAGAGCTGGAACTGCGGCGCCGAGGGACCTGCCAGGAAGAAGAAAATACTTGCCATGCGGCGCAGGCAGCTGCGCAATGCCATGCTCTTTTTATTTTTAAGCCAGGGTACGCCGCTGCTTCTGGCAGGAGATGAGTTCGGACGGACCCAGAAGGGCAATAACAATGCCTACTGCCAGGACAATGAGATCTCCTGGGTCAACTGGAGCCTTCTTAAAACCCATAGGGAGCTTTATGAGTTTGCGCGCTGTGCCATCCGTTTCCGCAGGGAGCACGGCCTGTTCCACCTGCCAAAGGAACCGGCCCTTATGGATTATGCATCTGTGGGGATGCCGGATGTGTCCTACCACGGCGTAAAGGCCTGGTATCCTGAATTTGAGAGCTTCCGCCGCCAGCTGGGAATTTTTTACTGCGGACAGTACGGAAGAAAGCCCGACGGCAGCCCGGATGATTATTTTTATGTAGCCTACAATATGCACTGGGAGCCCCATGAATTTGCCCTTCCCCATCTTCCCAAGGGTCTGATCTGGCATACAGCCTTTGACACCTATGAGGACAGCTGCAACGGAATCTATGAGGCGGGCAGAGAGCCGGTTCTGGAGGATCAGAGGCGGTGCATGGTCATGGCAAGGAGCATTATGGTCCTTGTAGGAAAATCAGCCCCTGCAAAAGGGAAAAAATCAGTTGTACAGGAGGAAGAAGCCCATGCTGAGACAGGAGCTTGAAGCATTTATAAAAGAACATGAGGAGGAGGCCTTACATCTCCTTCTCACTCTTGCAAGGATACCGGCGCCTTCTAACCACGAGGAAAAGCGGGCGGAATTCTGTAAAAAATGGCTGGAGGAACAGGGGGCAGAGGGCGTCTATATAGATGAAGCCCTTAATGTGATCTACCCGGTGGATGTGAAGCCCCAGGGACTGGTAGAGGTATTTATGGCCCATACAGATGTGGTATTTGCAGACGAGACGGAGCTCCCTCTGTCCGTACAGAACGGACGGATCTATTGTCCGGGAGTGGGGGATGATACAGCCTGCCTGGTGTGCATCCTTCTGGCAGCCAAGTACATTGCCTCCATCATCGGCACCGGGCTGTGGAAGGAGCTTCGTGGTGAGAATGCCCCCGGTATCCTTCTGGTGTGCAATTCCGGCGAGGAGGGCCTGGGGAACTTAAAGGGAGTCCGGGCCGTATGCGAAGCCTTTAAGGGGCGGATCACCGGCTTTTGCACCTTTGACAGCTGTCTGGAAAAAATGGTAGACCGGGCGGTAGGTTCTCTCCGTTACCGGATTACCGTCCGCACAGAGGGAGGCCATTCCTTTGGGGATTTCGGCAGGGACAATGCCATCCAGAAGCTGTCGGCCCTGGTCTGTGAGCTTTACGGGATCCAGGTGCCGCCGGAGGGACGGACCACCTACAATGTGGGCCTGATCTCAGGAGGCACCTCTGTGAACACCATAGCCCAGGAGGCCTGGATGCTGTACGAATTCCGTTCAGACCACCGGGAGAATCTGGCTTATATGGAGGAGCAGTTAAAAGGAATCCTGAACAGGGCCCGGGAACAGAGGCTTAAGGTGTCCTGTGAGGAGATCGGCCGCCGTCCCTGCGAGGGAGAAGTGGACGAGGTGAAAAAGGAGGTCTGGCTCAGACGGGGGATCCGGGCGGTAAAGGATGTTCTTGGAACAGAGCCGGAGCGGGGCATGGGCTCCACCGACTGCAACATCCCCTTATCCCTTGGGATTCCCAGCATCTGCCTGGGCAGCTTCCGGGGCGCCGGCGCTCATACCAGAGAGGAATATGTGGAAATTGATTCCCTGGGCGCGGGCTACCGCGTGGCCTTTGGCATGATCTTTGGGGAAGCCGCATACCTCTGAGCCTGTGCATATCCCAGCCCTTCCTTTCATAAATTGAACAGGGTGCTCTTGAGAGTGCTCCCGCTGCTTTTAACCGGGCGGCGGGGGCATTTTCAGACTTTGAGAGCAGAACCGGAGCAATCAGGAGGGAAGACGGATGGCGGACTGGTACAGAAGGACAGAGGAGGAGGTATGCCTGGCCCTCCACACAGGCCGGAGCGGCATAAGCAGCGATCAGGCAAAAAGGCGCCTGTCAGAATACGGGGAAAATGTACTGGAGGAGAAGGGCCGCCTTCAGTGGTGGCAGGTATTTCTGGCCCAGTTTAAGGATCTTCTGGTGGTGATCCTGATCATCGCGGCGGCAGTGTCCATGGTGACGGGAGACGGGGAAAGCGCCTTTGTCATTTTTCTGGTACTTCTGTTAAATGCGGTCCTCGGTACGGTGCAGCACCAGAAGGCGGAGCGGTCCCTTGACAGCCTGCGCCGCCTTTCCTCACCGGAGGCCCGGGTGATCCGGGAGGGCCGGGCCATGACTATTCCCTCCTCCCAGGTGGTGCCAGGGGATCTGCTTCTTCTGGAAACCGGGGATATGGCCGCCGCAGACGGACGGCTTTTAGAGGTATACGGCCTGACAGTAAATGAAAGCTCTCTTACCGGTGAGTCCGTAAGCGTGGAAAAACAGAGCCGGGTTCTTTCACAGAAGAGGGAAAATGTGCCGGTGGGAGATCAGACCAATATGATCTTTTCCGGCTCCCTGATCACCTCCGGCCGGGCGGCGGCTGTTGTGACGGCTACGGGAATGGAGACAGAAATCGGCCGGATCGCCGCCCTGATGAACAGCGCCCAGGCTCACAAAACGCCTCTGCAGGTCAGTCTGGACCGCTTCTCCGGCCATCTTGCCGCCGCTATTATGGCAGTCTGCGCCCTGGTCTTTGGCATCAGCCTGTACCGGAAAGAGCCGGTGCTGGATGCCCTTATGTTTGCAGTGGCTCTGGCTGTGGCGGCGATCCCGGAGGCTCTCAGCTCCATTGTCACCATTGTCCAGGCTATGGGCACTCAGAAAATGGCAAAGGAGCAGGCTATTATCAAGGACTTAAAGGCCGTGGAAAGCCTGGGCTGCGTATCGGTGATCTGTTCGGATAAAACAGGCACTCTGACCCAGAATCGTATGGACGTGGAGCGGGTTTACCTGAATCATCAGGAAATGCTTCCGTCTCAGCTAAGCCTTCTGAAGGGGCGGCGGGACAGCAGCCTGTTTTTAAAGGCTGCTGTTCTGAATAATAATGCTCCGGCTGGAAAAGGAAGCGCCGCCGAGGAGGGGGATCCCATGGAGGCGGCTCTGCTGCGGATGGCTGAGGAGGGGGGTGCGCTTCCTGAGGAGCTGCGCCTTCAGTGCCCCAGAAAAGGGGAGCTGCCCTTTGATTCCACCAGGAAGATGATGACTACCGTAAACCAGGTGGACGGAGAAGAAATCCTCTTTGTAAAAGGCGCCGCTGATGTGCTGATCCGACGGTGCAGCCGTCTGGTCAATCCGGCCGGGATCCGGGCAGAGGCGGGGGAGGCCATTTCTTCGGTCCCCTCCCGTACACTGACCTCCTCTGATATACGCAGGATTCTGGATCAGAATGCAGCCTGGTCTGCAGAGGGTCTTCGTGTTCTGGCCCTCGCCTGCCGTCCCCTAAAGGAATGTGCGTCCCGGACGGACTGGGAGCAGGAGCTTGTGTTTCTGGGTCTGACTGCCATGATGGATCCCCCAAGGCCGGAGTCCAGAACCGCTGTGTTAAGCGCCCGCCAGGCAGGGATCTGTCCGGTGATGATCACCGGGGATCACCGGGTAACGGCCATGGCCATAGCCAGGCGGATCGGCATTTTTAAGGATGGGGATGAGGCGCTTACGGGGGCGGAGCTGGACGGTCTTTCAGAGGAAGCCTTGGGCCGCCGTCTGGAGCAGGTGTCCGTCTATGCCAGAGTGTCTCCGGAGCACAAGATACGGATCGTAGAGGCCTGGCAGAAAAAGGGACGGATCGTAGCCATGACGGGAGACGGGGTAAATGATGCTCCTGCCTTAAAAAAGGCGGACATCGGCATTGCCATGGGCATCGGGGGAACCGAGGTCTCAAAGGATGCCGCTTCTATGATCCTGGCGGATGATAATTTCGCTACGATTATAAAAGCGGTTTCCAACGGGAGAAATGTATACAGAAACATTAAAAATGCCATCCAGTTCCTGCTTTCCGGCAATATGGCAGGGATTTTGTGTGTTTTGTATACCTCCCTCCGGGGGCTTCCCCTGCCCTTTGCGCCGGTGCACCTTTTGTTTATTAATCTTCTGACGGATTCACTGCCTGCCATTGCCATCGGTATGGAGGGGGCAGAAGAAGGGCTCTTGAAGGAGCCGCCCAGAGACCCGTCAGAAGGGATCCTCACCCTTTCCTTTGTCCGGGATCTGCTGATCCAGGGCGGGCTGATCGCCGGAGCTACCATGTGGGCCTACAGCGCCGGGCTTTTGGGCGGCGGTCCGGGGGTGGCCAGTACCATGGCATTTTCCACCCTGACCCTTGCAAGGCTCTTTCACGGCTTTAACTGCCGCAGCCGTCATTCCATCATAAGGATCGGGCTTTTCAGCAACCTGTACAGCGTGATGGCTTTTGAACTGGGAGTGCTTCTTCTGGCGGCGGTCCTTTTTGTGCCGGGGCTGCAGATCATGTTTGCGGCCGCAGATCTGGGAGTAGGTCAGGTACTTTTGATCCTTGGAGCGGCGGGGCTTCCCACAGTGGTCATCCAGGTGTGGAAAGCAGTGAGAGATTGGAGTTTCTGATGCCTGCTGTCAGCATTTTTCTATCATTCTCTAGTAATATTCGGAAAAATGTGGTAAAGTAGACACTAAGATATACACAGGGAGAGGCAGGAGGACACCATGAAGCTAGTTACATATGAGATAGGCCATAAGACTGGCCTGGGAGTGATCAGTAAGGATGAAAAATGGGTATATCCGCTGCGTTCGGCGGACGTTGACTACAAGACCATGCAGCAGCTGATTGAAAATATCAGCGAATCGGAGATGCAGCTGCTGGCCCATGTAGCCGGACAGGATCCTTACACCATCCGGGGGGCAGCGCCCATGGAGGAGGTAAGGCTTCTGGCGCCGATCCCAGAGCCGAAGCAGGATGTGATCTGCCTGGGGATCAACTATATGGCCCATGCGGCAGAGTCTGCCCGTTACAAAAAAGAAGAATTTACAGGAGAACGCCCCTACGCGGTATATTTTTCAAAGAGAGCCAGCCACGCAAGCGGCACAGGAGACGGGATCCCCAGCCACAGTGATATTGTGGCGGATCTGGATTATGAGGCGGAGCTTGGGGTGATCATTGGAAAGGAAGCTAGTAGGGTTCCCGCTTCTGAGGCAAGAAAGTATATATTTGGATATACTGTGATCAATGATGTAAGTGCAAGGACGATACAGAACCGTCATAAGCAGTGGTATTTCGGCAAGGGAATGGACGGTTTCCTGCCCATGGGCCCCTGCATCACCACCGCGGATGAGATCGCCTATCCGCCAAAGCTTACGATCCAGTGCCGGGTCAACGGCGAGAGCGCGGGCAGCGACGGCACCGTTAAGAAGCAGCCCGTCAAGAAGGGCCAGAAGGTGGGCCGCAACGACCCCTGCCCCTGTGGCAGCGGCAAGAAGTACAAGAAGTGCTGCGGCATGCACGAGGACGAGTAAAAGCAGTCTATGGGGTATCCAAAAGCGGAATGTGGCTTCGCTGGCGTTTGACCGGAAGCGCCTCCGGTCCCTAGATACAAAACCGCCGTGCCGCTTTGCGGCACAGCGGTTTTGATACCCCCGGCTTCGTGCCCGCGGCGCGGGTCGAGGTGTTTTTCGAAACGCGAGTTTCCGGAAAAACCGATTTCGATTTCCAGATGGAGGAAATCCATGAATATTATCGAGCACAACAAAAATGGCCTGGTGTATCTCACCGCCGACGGCTTTGAGGCCGCCGGCGGTGTGGCACACGGCTTCTCCACCCGCCTGGGCGGGGTATCGGAGGGGATCTACGCCACCCTCAACCTGGGCATGAACCGGGGCGACGCTCCCGACCGGGTACGGGAGAACTACCGCCGCTTCTGCGCCGCCATTGGGGCGGACATGGGGAACATTGTCTGCGCCAGCCAGGTTCACGGTGACACGGTGCGCACCGTCACCGCGGCGGATCTGGGCATCGGCCTGGACGAGCCGGAGCCTTGGCAGGCGGATGGCCTTGTCACCGACATCCCCGGTGTGACGCTGGCGGTCTACTCCGCCGACTGCCTGCCCATCCTGCTCTATGACCCGGTGCGCCGGGTGGTGGGGGCGGTCCACGCC
>URNT01000008.1 GCA_900549235.1 uncultured Clostridium sp.
CTAGCATAGGAGTACTTAAATCTAAAGAATTTCCCTCCCCCTGCATAGCAGGGGGGTTATTTTTACTGTGACACAAAAATAAGAGCTGCCCTTCCCCCACAGAAGGCAGCTCTCAGTCACGATCAAAAACCGTCACACTATTTAGTTCATCTGGCATCCCCATACCAAACAAAAAAGCTGTAAGGCACTCCTTTGTGCTGCTTACGAGGTATACTATACCACCCTATCCTTTGTTTGTCAATCCATATTGTGCATATTGGTGAATTATTTTCCAGTTTTTTCAAGGTTTTATAGAATATTCTACGATTCGTCCGTGTTATAAAGACAGCTGTCCTCTGCATATTTTCACATCTGCGGCGCATACTTACTACTATAATTTTTTCATCCAAAGTCACACAGAAAGGACAGAGAAATGGAATTTTCCCAAAATCTAACTGATAATATCACATACCTCCATCAGAGGCTGAATGTGGATACGAATTTCGATGTTGTATACCGGGTACTGCAGATTGGAGGCCGGGAAGCCTGTCTCTATTTTATTGACGGCTTTGCCAAGGACGATGCCCTCTTAAAACTCCTTCAGGCCCTTTCCACCTTAAAGCCTGATTCCATGCCTCAGGATGCCCACAGCTTTTCCAAGCAGTACCTGCCCTATGGAGAGATCGGCCTGGTATCAAATGACCAGGATATGATCATACAGCTTCTTTCCGGCGTATCCTGCCTTTTTATCAACGGCTACAAGCAGTGTCTTACCATTGACTGCCGCACCTACCCGGCAAGAGGAGTGGGGGAGCCGGAAAAGGATAAGGTGATGCGGGGCTCCAGAGACGGCTTTGTGGAGACCCTGGTCTTTAATACCGCTTTGATCCGCAGAAGGATCCGCGACCCTGAGCTTACCATGGAGATCCTGTCAGCCGGCGAAAGCTCCCATACGGATATTGCGGTGTGCTACATGCAGAACCGGGTGGACAAACAGCTCCTTGAAACGATAAAGGGACGGATCAAAAATCTGAAGGTAGACGCCCTGACTATGAACCAGGAAAGCCTTGCAGAATGTCTTTTCCCCTACAAATGGTTCAATCCCTTTCCAAAGTTTAAGTTTTCCGAGCGGCCTGACACGGCGGCGGCCTCTATCCTGGAGGGAAATATCATTATCCTGGTAGATACCTCTCCCTCAGCCATGATCCTGCCTTCCTCTGTCTTTGACATCATCGAGGAAGCGGACGATTATTATTTCCCGCCTATTACAGGCACCTACCTGAGGCTGTCCCGGATGAGCATTTCCATCCTGTCCATGATGCTGACTCCCACCTGGCTCATGTTCATGCAGAATACGGATCTGATTCCTGAGTGGCTGGCCTTTATACGGCTGTCGGACCCGTACAATGTGCCTCTGATCTGGCAGCTTCTGATCCTTGAATTTGCTATCGACGGCTTGCGGCTGGCAGCGGTAAACACCCCAAGCATGCTCACCACCCCCCTCAGTGTGATCGCCGGCATCGTCCTTGGAGAATACGCGGTAAAATCCGGATGGTTTAACAGTGAGACCATGCTGTATATGGCCTTTGTTACTGTTGCCAATTATTCCCAGGCAAGCTTTGAGCTAGGCTACGCCATGAAATTCATGCGGGTGATCATACTGATCTTTACGGCTGTATTTAACCTTTGGGGCTATATCCTGGGAACGGTCTTTGCGGTCTGCGCCATTATCTTTAATAAGACCATCGCCGGAAAGAGCTATATCTATCCCCTGATCCCCTTTCATTTCAGCGAGCTGAAAAAGCGGTTCTTCCGGGGGCGTCTGCCTCATACGGAAAAATAATGGCTCTGCAGATAAAAACCGGAGGCTCCTGCTTTTTCAGGAACGCTCCGGTTTATTTACTCTGATAGTCCCGCCGCCTTCAGGCGGCATAAGTTCAGGGATGCCCCATGTGCCTGCCGGACTTTTATGGGGTGGTGGTGCGTTTGTCCGCCGGGCGCATGTAGGTTTATGATACAAAATCCTCCCGCATGGGATTAAAGATGTCTAACAGGATCCCTGCCTTTCTGCACACACAGCCATGAACCACGTCATTCATCTTAAGCATAGTGTCTCCGGCTGTCACAATCTTTTTCTCGCCGTCAATATCAAACTCAAACTCACCGCTTACCACATAGGTGATCTGGGTGTGGGGGTGATGGTGGAGGCTTCCTGCTGCCCCCTCCTCAAATGTATTTTCAACGCACATCAGGTCCTTACTGTAGGCCAGAACTCTTCTTACCACTCCGGGGCCTGCCTGAACCGGCTCTGTGTCCTTGTGGAATACCCATCTCTCGTCCAGCATTTCATTTCTCCTTTTCTTACAAACATCATGCTTCCTGAAAGCCCATGGAACGGAGGAACCGTCCAAAGGCCTCCCGTCCTTCCTCGGTGCACTTGTATACGCCTGCGTCCTCTAAGACTCTTGCAAATACCTGTCCTACCTCTGCCTTCAGTATATCCTCTACATTCTCCGCGGTTATCTGGATGCCCTTTTCCTTATAGGCAGGAAGGAATTCCTCCACCCAGTCCCCATGCTTTTTAAGGGTTTCGCTGCCGCGAATATCCTTTCCCTCTACAATATACTCACCAAGCTGGGCAAGCTCTGCCTTCAGTCTGGAAGGAAGCACTGCCAGTCCCATCACCTCGATGAGGCCGATGTTCTCCTTTTTGATATGGTGCAGCTCCTGATGAGGGTGGTATACGCCCAGAGGAAATTCTTCTGTAGTAATATTGTTGCGGAGCACCAGATCCAGCTCATAAAGGCCGTCCTTTTTGCGGGCGATCGGTGTGATGGTATTGTGCGGCTCTCCCTCTGTTTCCGCATAGATAAAGGCCGCCTCGTCGGTATAGCCTCTCCATGCCCCAAGGACCCGGTCTCCCAGCTCAATGAGACGGTCCGCGTCCCCACTTCTCAGCCTGAGAACGGACATGGGCCAGAATACAATACCTGCCTCCACATCCTCAAAGCCCTCCATCACAAACCGCTTCTCCATAGGGGCCTTTGCCATAGCAAAGGTATAATGTCCTCCCTGAAAATGGTCATGGCTTAAAATAGAGCCTCCTACAATAGGCAGATCCGCATTGGAGCCTAGGAAATAGTGAGGGAACAAACGAATGAAATCGAACAGCTTCTTAAAGGCTGCCTTCTCGATCTTCATGGGCACATGCTGTCCGTTAAACACGATACAATGCTCATTGTAGTATACATAGGGTGAATACTGGAATCCCCACTGGCTGTCATTGATGGTAATGGGGATGATCCTGTGGTTATTTCTGGCAGGATGGTTTACACGTCCCGCATAGCCCTCATTTTCACGGCAGAGGAGGCACTTGGGATAGCCGCTCTGCTTTGCCAGCCTGGCTGCCGCTATGGCCTTTGGATCCTTCTCCGGCTTTGACAGGTTGATGGTAATGTCCAGAGTGCCGTACCTTGTGTCAGCGGTCCATTTCATATCCTTACATACACGGTAGCGGCGTATATAATCAGAATCCTGGCTCAGCTTATAGTAGTAATCTGTCGCCTCCTCCGGCGATGCCTCATAATGCTGCCAGAAGGTCCGTTCCACCTCACTGGGTCTTGGCATAAGACAGTTCATCAGCTTTGCATCAAACAGGTCCCGATATACAACACTGTCCTCCTTTACCACTCCCGTCTCTGCTCCATAGTCCAGAAGCTCCTTTAAGATGCCCTCCAGGCCCTCATAACCTCCGGGCTCCTCAGGCTCCTCATATTCATCCAGCCCCAAAACCTCCAGAAGCTGGTTTCTGGCGTAGATCTCATCTGCCCTGGTAATAAGTCCGGTGTCCAGTCCATATCCTACCAGCGCCTTAATCGCCTGATTGATCATATCGATCCCCTCCATGATGTTTCCTTTTTACTCTTATTATAGCTTTCCGGCAGATATAAGACAATGTCATTTTTTTGTGATCTATATCAAAAATCCAAGATGGGGCGGATGCGGCGCAGGATTATCCCCCCTAAAAGGCCGATCAGGGCCCCTGCCACCGTTCCTGCCCCAAGAAGGACGGGAAAATAGGCAAATACCCCGAAGGTCTCCACCACAAAGGCCGCCATGAAAAACTGGCCCAGATTGTGGCAGACGCCTCCCAGGATGCTGATTCCTGTCATTCCAAAGAGGCTGAATTTTCTGCATACCACCATCACCGACAGACTTAAGGCGGCTCCTGCCAGGCTGTAGAGCAGCATGGACATATTTCCGAAGGTAAAGCCGGTGAGAACGATGCGCAGAAGATTAATAGACACCGCCGCCCCTGCCCCAAGGCTGTACAGGGCGATCACCGACGCCAGGTTCGCAAGCCCCAGCTTTACCCCAGGCGCCCCAAGGTATATTGGCACCAGGCTTTCCACATAGCCCAGCACATAGGCCAGGGCAGCCAGCAGCCCATAGAGAGCCGCCTGCCTGGCCGGGTTTCTTTTCTGCTTCATCCGTTTCCTCCTTGTACAGCCAGCCCCGCTGTGCTACAATACCAGAAAAATCTTCCATAAGGAGCTGTTTCTATTTATGAAATCCTTCATTAAAAAACGGGATCTGATCCTTTTAGGGGCGCTGCTTTCCGCCGCCCTTCTCTCTGCCCTTTTCCTGGGAGCTGACAAAAAGCCGGCTGCCACAGCCTCCATATCCGCAGAAGGAAAGGAGATTATGGTCCTTGACCTTTCAAAGGATACGGAAGTGGATATAACCGGTAAGGACGGCGGCGTGAACCATTTCATCGTAAAAGACGGGGAAATCTGGTGCAGTGAAGCCTCCTGCCCCGACGGTCTCTGCATCCGCCAGGGAAAAAAGAGCCTGGAAGGGGACACCATCGTATGCCTGCCCAATCAGGTGATCGTCACCATCCTACAGTGACAATTCCCCTCTGGCCCTGGCCTTCCGGTCGCTGATGGACTGCATCACCGGCACCATAAAGATGGCCACAATGCCCCCTGCGAAGCCATTGTTATACAGATTCATTCCTCCGTATACAATGCCTACATTCAGAGCCACAGAGGAATGGAGATAGCCTGCTATGAGCCCTGCCACTGCCCCGAACCTGCCGGCCACCGGAGCCAGAGTGGTAGAAAATAAAAGAGCCAGCATAGGCGAGGGCTGATAAATGTTCCAGGTCTTTGTAAAGCCTGCCAGATAAACCCCGGCCATAATGGGGGCAATGTTGCGCAGGTGCTTTCCTGTGGAGCTGAAGCCTACGATCGTAAAAATACCGCCGATGGTGGGGCCGTTTAGATCTCCCCCTACCATCAGCACAAACATGGTGGCAAAAAGGCCGTTCACGCCCATGTTAAACACCGTCGTGGCCCCGCCCTCATCCCTGAGATAATCCGTTCCTCCGATGCCGTAGCTTTTAAGAATCCGCCGGTAGGACTCAAAGATGCCTTTTCCCCGGACCGCCACCCCCAGAACGATCATTCCTCCAAACAGAACCGACAAAAGCACCCCAAAAAGCACATTGTTTCCCGTAGACCAGATCAGCCTGGACTCCAGCTCTACCCCGAAGGATTTCAAAAGGGATACGATCACCGTAGCAATAATGCCGGAGGCAAAGCCTACATTATAAAGGGAATAGCCCTGGTGGGCAAAATGTACATGGGTACAGAGAGGCGGCAGCACAAAGCCGATAATGATCCCCACACCCAGGGAAGCCAGCAGCCTAAACAGGATGGGCCCCTCCCATACCTGCATCATCTGAGTGATGATGGGTGAAAGGCTGGTGCCGTAAAGACCCACATAAAGATACCGGCTCAGATGGGTCTTGTGATACCAGGCATACAGACAGACCCCTGCCAGAATGGCCCATATGTTCAGCAGGTTCTTCCCAAAAAGAGAAAAGCCGAACATCAGACAGCTGGAGGTAATAGTATGGCCGTCCATATCCATTCCTGTAAAATAGATCAGGGCAATACTTAAGAGGGTAAGAATCCCCGCATTGATCAGCGCCGCCCCGATTCCTCCCACTACAAAATAATCGGTAATCAGAAAATCCGGTTCCTGAAAAATCCGCCCAATACCGGGCATAATATCCCCCAGGGGCTGCACCACCAGCCCCACCGCGATAAAGTACAGGGGGAGCATAGAAAGGAGAAGAAATTTCTCCTTCCTTGTCAATGAACGCATCTCATGGAAATGGTCCAGCTGTTTCATGTATGTTCCTCCAATGTACCTGTGTTTTTACGTTTCGCAGCGGAATACAAGTCCCCAGGACTGCCGGATCTCATCCATCAGCTTAAGGATAGTCAAAGTATCCTCCTTCTTCAGCACATCACTGGATGTCATCCCCAGAGCCGCACAGCGGGCCGTCTCCCGGATCTGATATTCAAATCCATTTACATCAAAGGGCAGCTCAAAGATTTCCGGCTCTCCCTCTGATGGCTCCAGCACCAGCCGCTCGGCGTGCTGGAAATCCTCCAGCCGGATCCGTCCCTTACTTCCGTAGATCACCGCCTCGCGGGGCATAACAGTGCCGATGGAGGCAGTCACGCAGGCCGTCCGTCCCCCTGGGTAGGACAAAAGGATGGAGCTGTAGTCGTCCGTACCGTATTCATTGATATGGAAGGCAGAGGTAAAGTGTTCCGGCGCCTCATCTCCCATAACCATATGCATAAAGCCCAGGTTGTAAACACCAATATCCAGAAGGGCACCTCCTCCCAGGCCGGAATCAAATTTTCTGTCCTTTCTGGCCCCGGCAGCCACAAAGCCATAGTCGCTCCTTGCAAAGGACACCTCTCCGATGGCCCCCTCTTTTATAAGGGCCTGCAGCTTTTTCAGCGCCGGAAGATGGCGGATCCAGAAGGCTTCCATAATAAACAGCCCCTTTTCCTCTGCCAGCTCAAACAGCTCCCTTGCCTGGGCCTCATTGATGGTAAATGGCTTCTCACACAGCACATGTTTTCCCTGCTCCAGACAGAGACGGCAGTTTTCATAGTGAAGGTGATTTGGCGTGGCGATATAGACTGCCTCCACCTCATCGTCCTGAACCAGAGCCTCATAGGAGTCATAGGCCGCCGGGATATGGAAACGCCCTGCAAATGCCTCCGCGCGCTCCAGAGAACGGGAGCCGCAGGCCCTCAGGCTGTGCTCCTCCCCTCCGGCCTCCATCTGGTTCACCGTATCCGCAAACTTGGCGGCAATCGTTCCTGTTGCCAAAATTCCCCACTTCATCGTACATCTTCCTCCGGTTTGTATTTTCTTACTTCGATGGTATTGTCGTTCATGGTGGTAGCCTCTCCCAGATCCGACAGCCTTGGATGATGGAGGGCATTAACAAGAAGGCCGCCGTTTCTGCGGGTATAAACCCCCACAGCCGCGGCGCTGCCCCGGCTGATGAGAGCGCTCAAGCGGGCAGTAAAGGGAACCTGGGCAAGGTCATTGAAGGCCAGGATTCGGTCTCCCTCACTGATCCCCCGCTCTGCGGCATCCTCCAGATTCAGAAGAAGGCTCTGCTCTCCATTTCTTCCGGCCAGGTCCTCCCTGTCTAAAAAGCTGGAATTGAGGGTATAGCAGGACGGAACCGATACCAGGCGCAGAGACTCCGTTCCTCCATGAGGGGGCAGCCAGCAGGGAAGGGGCGTTTTCAGTCCTTTATTTACGATCTGAATTTTTCCCGTTTCTGTTTTAAAATGACTGTGATCCTTAAAGCCTGCCTCCACCGTGCCTCCCTGGCGCAGCAGCTCCCACTGCTCCGGTGAAAGCCTTAAAAGTCCCTCACCGGGATGAGCAAGCAGCTCCTGGACCATTTCCTTCTCTGTACGCTTAAAATAAGCCTCCTCATAGCCCATAGCCTCTGCAAGAAGGCAGAAGGTGTCCCAGTTGCTCTTACACTCCCCTGGCGGCGGAATCACCCGGGGAGCATAGCCGAAAGTGCTGTAGCCGTAGGCCGTATAGCAGTCCTCCTGCTCCACTGAAAAGGCGGCAGGCAGGATGATGTCGGCATACCTGGCCGTATCTGTCATAAAACGCTCATGGACAACGGTAAAAAGCTCCTCTCTCTCAAGGCCTTCAAGGATCTCCCCTTGGCTGCATACGGTGGCAGCCGGGTTTCCTGCGTAGACATAAAGGCTTTTTACCTCAGAAAGAGCCTGGCCCACCAGGTTGATATTGACCCGCCTGCCCTCTCTCTGCCGGAAGTCGGGCCGGGTAACCAGCGCCTGATCCACAAAGGGCGTGTCTCCGGGATTGCAGCCGCAGAAGCCGCCTCCGGGCCGTCCCCAGGCTCCTGTAAAGGCGGAAAGAATGGTGATCAGCCGTACATTCATGCCGCCGTTGCCATACCGGGAGGGGCCGCTGCCAAGAAGGATGGCCGGCGCCTTTGTACTGCCGAAGGCTCTTGCCAGGAAGCGGATCCGGTCAGCGGAAAGTCCTGTGATCTCTTGGGCCCATCCGGGGGTACAGCCTTTCAGATATTCCTTAAACTCCTGATAGCCCTCTGTCCGGCTCTCCAGAAAGGCCTGGTCAGAACGCCCCTCCTCCTCCAGCACCTGCATCATGGCAAGAGCCAGGGCGCCGTCGGTTCCCGGGCGGATCAGAAATACCTCATCACAGTAGGGGGCCATATCTTCTGCACAGACCTCGATAAGATACACCCGTCTCCCCTTCCGGCGCGCCTCTGCCAGAATGGGCATGGTCTGGATCCGGGTGGCTTTTACATCGCTTCCCCACACAAAGATGGCGGTGCTGTCAGAAAGCTCCCTGGGGTCCAGGCAGCCGGTGCCTCCCATCACCGAGGTATAGCCGGCTGTTTTGGCGGTAGAGCAGAGTGTTTTTACCAGAGAACAGGCTCCCATACGGTTAAAAAATGCGTCCCCGCACTTTCTCTGAATCAGGCTCATCACCCCGGAATAGTATACCGGCAGGATGGCGTCCCCGCCCTCCTTCTGAAGGATCTCCTTCCAGCGGCCGGTGATCTCCCTTACAGCTTCCTCCCAGGTAATGGGGGTAAATGCTCCCTCTCCCTTTTTTCCGGTGCGCCTTAAGGGAGTAAGGATGCGCTCCGGGCTGTGGATAGAAGCCTCATAATCCTGCATTTTCCGGCAGATCAGCCCCTTACAGGCCGGATGGGAGGGATCCCCCTTGATCTCCAGGATCCGGGTTCCGTCTGTGCAGGCCAGAAGTCCGCAGGTGGTGGGGCAGTCATAGGGGCATATGGTCTTTTGTATATAGTCCATGTCAGTCTCCTTTACGAAGAAACGCAGCTTCCTTTCATGGAGCTGCGTTCTCTCTTTCTTACAGCAGGTGCTTTCTCAGTTCTGCTCCCTCTGCCGGGCTAAGGTAAGCCGGCGCAATGTCAAATACAGTCTTGCAGCCCTTCTGACCTTCCTGGCTCAGGCGGTAGGCGGCCCTTGCGTAGGCAGCCAGTACAGAGGAGGTAAACTCAGGGTTGGAATCCAGCTTTAAGCTGTATTCAATCACATGCTTATTCTCGTCCTCCCAGCCGGTGCTTCCGGTGCGGATCACAAAACCGCCGTGAGGGATGCCGCTGTGGTCTCTTTTAAGCTCCTCTTCACTGATAAAATGCACGGTCGTATCATAATCAGCAAAGTAGTTCGGCATAGTTACGATGGCTTCCTCGATCTTCTTTAAATCAGCACCCTCCTCTGCCACTACAAAGCACTCTCTCGTATGCTTCTGTCTGGTGGTAAGTTCCGGATTGCTGCCGCTCCTTACGGCCTCTAAGGCGTTTTCAACCGGGATGGTATACTGCCTTGCGTCCTTTACGCCCTCGATCCGGCGGATGGCGTCTGAATGGCCCTGGCTGACACCCTTGCCCCAGAAGGTATAATCCTTTCCTCCCGGCAGGATGGCACCTGCATAAAGGCGGTTTAAGGAGAACATACCCGGATCCCAGCCTACGGAAATAATTCCCACATGGCCGCTTTCTTCTGCTGCCTCATCTACTGCCTGAAAATGCTCCGGGATCCTGGCGTGGGTATCAAAGCTGTCCACCACGTTAAAATATTTTGCCATCTCAGGGGTCTGCTGAGGGAGATCTGTGGCGCTTCCGCCGCAGAGGATCAGCACGTCGATCTCATCCTTCATCGAAGGAGCTTCCGATACAGAGCACACTCTGGCGCCCTCAGTCAGCACCTTAAGGCTCTTTGGGTCACGCCTTGTAAATACAGCTGCAAGCTCCATATCCGGGTTATGCTTAATAGCGCATTCTACGCCTCTTCCAAGATTTCCATAGCCTAAAATTCCAATTCTGATGGTCATATTCCAACTTCCTTTCCTTTTGCTTTTGTGATCCGGTCTAGTCCGTTCCAAATCAGCTACAATTATACTATAGAGCCGCTGATGGTGCAAATCTTATTTTTCAAAAACAGACACAAAGCGAAACCGCTTATCCAGCCACTCTCCTGTAAGGCCGATGGCCTTTCCCAGAGTAAAGGCAGCCAGTACAGTGCCCACTCCCAGTCCCCGCACCTCTCCCAGGCATAAAAAGGTCATAAGAGCCGTTAAAAACAGGCAGATCACATCAAAGGAGATCTTTACCCTGGAATAGGGCGCCCGCAAAATATCCGTCAGCTCTCTGGGGAACAGATCTGTAGGGATAATGGGCATCCTGCACCGGTTGGACAGGGCGATCCCCAGGCTCAGGGCACCATAGCTTAAGAGAAAATACAGCACCCGCAGAGGGATGGTGCAGGGCAGCAGACTGACCCAGGCCTCTTGAATATCGATAAACACTCCAAAGAGAAAGCCAACCACAAAGCTTAACAGATACCGGGGTATAAACCGCTTTCTCAGCACAAACAGACTGCAGACCAGAAGTCCCTGGAACAGATAGGTCCAGGTTCCAAGGCTCAGCACCGGAAATACCTGGTTAAAAGCGTAGGGGACGCTTGACACAGCCGATATGCCGGAGCCGGAATAAAGCATCAGCACAACGCCGAGGCTGTTGATAAAGATAACGAGAAGGAGCGCCAGCTCTCCTCTCATGGTACGGGGATCATTTTCCATGATTTTCATCTTCCTTTTCCTGTGTATTGACGGTCCGGACAGAAATCCGGAACGCTGTATAACAGTATATACCCATCAGGAAGAATCTGTAAATCATTCTTTAAGGATTTTTTCTCAAAGAAAACATCTCCCTCATCATAAGCCAGCCGGGACGGAAAAAGCGCATCAGCTGCCAGAACCCCGCTCCTGTCAGGCCGTACTCAAGAATCAGATCATATTTGGCCTTCAGGCTCCGCACATCCTCAAACCATACCTCATGGCGGATGCCGTACTGCCAGTAGTAAAAATAGGGTGACTGGGCCTGTTCGTCAAACTGGATCTCTGCTCCGTAAAAAATGGCAAGCTGCACCGCCTCATGAAGACCCAGGGTCCTTGCCCTTGTCACTCCCCGCTCATAAGGAAGGGGCCAGTCATAGCCATAGTTTGGAATCCCCAGGCTGATCTTCTCCCTGGGAATAGCGCTGACGGCGTAATCCACCACCCGCCGGACCATATGGATAGGAGCCACAGCCATAGGCGGCCCCTGGGAATAACCCCATTCATAGGTCATCAGCATAACCCGGTTGACAGCTGCCCCCAGAAGGCTGTAGTCAATCCCCTCATAAAGGACGCCCCTCTGGTCCGCCGAGGTTTTCGGCGCCAGGGCAGCACTGACCTGGTAGCCGAAGGTATTCAGCACCCGGGTCATCCGGGCCGCAAAGGCCGCCAGAGGCTCCCTGTCCTCTGCCCGGACATACTCAAAATCAATATCCACACCCGTAAATCCCCGCTCCAGAAGAAGGCTCCCCACCTCCCAGATCAGCCGCTCCTGGGCCTCCTCACTCTGAAGAAGGATTGTTACCAGATTGCTGTTGAACCTTCCGTCTGCTCCCAGAGGCGTCAGGGTCATCACCGGCCCCACACCTGCATTGACAGCCTCCTGTATCAGCCGGCTGTCATCACTTGCCGGGTAGACCAGGTTCCCTTCCCCTGTAAAGCCATAGGAAAACACATAAATGTCCGTAAGAAAAGGAAGCACCGCCTCCAGCGGCTCTGCCCCAATAAAGGGATAAGCATAGCCAAAGGAATAAAGCTCCCTTCTGTCTGCCTCAGGAGCCCCGCTTATATAAAGAGCCTGGCCCACTGCCAGGCGGTAAGGGGGCTCCAGCTCATTTTCCCATAAAAGCTGCTCCACACCGATTCCAAGAGAGGCAGCAATGGAATCCACCGTGTCTCCCTGTTTTACTACATATATCTCCATCCATACCTCCCAGATACCTGCAGGATACTTGTTATGTATATGCGGGGGTGGGCGGAAGTATTTGCGCAGAAAAACGAAAAGACCCTTCCTCAGAGTCGAAACGCTCCAAAGAAAGGTCTTTTTATTTTACACATACCCCAACAGCCCAGGCAGCCACAGCGACAGCGCCGGAATGTAGGACACCAGCATCAGTACAATAAAGATGGCTCCAAAGTAGTAAACCAGCGGCCGGATCACCTGCTCGATCTTGGTTTTTCCTACCTTTACACCTACGAAAAGGGTGGTTCCCACCGGCGGCGTGATGGTACCGATACACAGGTTAAAGATCATCATGATACCGAAATGGATGGTGTTCATCCCCAGTGCCTGGCAGATGGGCAGGAAGATGGGGGTGAAGATCAGGCAGGCCGGTGTCATATCCATAAAAGTTCCTACGATCAAAAGCAGGATGTTGATGATAAACAGGATTACATACCGGTTATCGCTGATGCCAAGCATGGCTTCGCTAACCGCTGTGGGGATTCCGGTAAATGCCATAACCCAGCTCATAATACTGGACACGCCGATCAGGAAAATGATGATACCGGTCATTTCCGCGCTGTCCAGAAAGATCTTCGGAAGCTCGCTTATCTTAATGGACTTGTAAAAGAACACAGACAATACCATGCTGTACACAACCGCTACCACACTTCCCTCTGTAGCCGTAAAAATACCGGAAATAATACCGCCAATTACCACTACGATCATAAACAGACAAGGAATCGCCTGAAGAAATACCTTTACCTTCTCAGATGAGGTATATTTCTTCGTGCTCCGATAGCCCTTTTTCTTTGCAAAAATGTAAATTACCACCATACAGGCCAGGCCCCACAGGATACCAGGGATATAACCTGCCATAAACAGAGCTGCAACAGAGGTACCGCCGCTGACCAGGGAAAAAGTAATCATAACGTTGCTTGGAGGGATCAGAAGTCCTGTGGGCGCCGTAGCGATATTGGCTGCCGCGGAGAAATCCCTGTCATAGCCTTCCTCCTCCTCGATGGGGCCGATGATGGAACCCATGGCGGAAGCTGCCGCTGTACCGGAACCGGAAATGGCGCCGAACAGCATATTTGCCACCGCGTTGGTGTGCGCCAGCGCTCCTGGGATATTCCCTGTAAAGAGCTTGGCGAAATTGATCAGACGGATGGCAATGCCGCCCTTATTCATCAGATTTCCTGCCAGAATGAAAAACGGAATGGCAAGAAGGCTGAATACGGAAATTCCCGAAAAGATCCTCTGGGCTCCTGTCAGCACAGACGCGCCCATATTCAGCACCGGTAAAATGGCGCAGATGGATGAAACAGCCAGCGCAATGGCGATAGGCACGCCCACGATCAGCATCACAGCCAGCAATATAAATATGATCAGTCCACAAAATACAGCTATTGTCATATCTTCGCCTCCCCTGGTTCCTTAAAATCTCTGTGAAGCATATCAATGGCATTCATAACAGAAAACACCATGATCAGCACTCCGGTAATGGGCACGATAATGTAGATCCATCCCATAGATACCCGCAGGGAAGCTGTGATCTGGATCATGGTCAGCTTTGTGATGGAAATGCCTCCATAAACCATAACAACCGCCGCAAACAGGAAGGTAAGTACGTCGATGGCTACCTCCAGCCATTTTCTTGCAGGACCGGTCAGTTTATCCGCCATAAACCCCATACGCATATGGTCTCTCTTTCCAAATACATAGGCAGAGGCCAGCAGGGACATCCAGGTAAAGGAGTAGGTAAGCAGCTCCTCGGATACGGTACTTGGACGGTTAAAGAAATAACGTGTGATGATCTGGTAGGAGCCTACCAGGGTCATAAGGATAAAGAGGGCAATGATCACCAGTCCCAGAGCCTTCATGATCCCGTTTCTCAGCTTGTGCATTGCTTCCATCCTTATTCACCTCCCTTTCCGGCATCCTTAGCCGCCTCATTTACTTCCTGAATATGAGCATAAAAATCAGCGATTTTAGGATTACTCTTCAACATCTGCTCATGGAGGGGAAGAACCTTTTCCTTAAATGCTTCCACGTCCACATCAATAAACTCCACGCCCATTTCCTCTGTGGCAATGCGCTTGGCCTCCTCAATGCTCTTGTCCCATTCTTCCATCTCCACCTCTGTGGAAACAGCCGCAGCTTCCTTAAACACCTGGTACTCCTCATCGCTTAAGCCCTCCAGGAATTTTAAGTTTGCCACCAGCATATCCGGCACCATCTGGTGCTTGTTATAGGTATAATATTTTGCTACTTCGCCATGTTTATTGTTGGTAAGTGCCAGCTCATTGTTCTCCGCTCCGTCGATAACACCCTGCTGAATAGCTGTATAAACCTCGCCAAAGCCCATGGGAGCCGCTGCCGCGCCAAAGGCATTTACCATAGATACGCTGGCCGGGCTCTGCTGTACGCGGATCTTCTTTCCAACCAGGTCATCAGGGGTGTTGATCGGGGTTTTCGCGTAGAAATTACGGGTGCCTGCATTGTACCAGGTTACTACGCGGAAGCCTGCTTCATCGGTGGACTGATAAATATTTTCCATATATTCCGTATCAGACATGATAGATTTATAAATATCCTCGGAATCAAAAAGATAAGGCATGCTGAAAATCTCATATACTCCCGCAAAGGTCTCCAGGTTTGCCGTTCCTGCCACCACAAAATCGATAGCCCCTGTCTGAGTCAGCTCGATGGCCTTCTGAGCCGATCCAAGAATCTCATTTGGGAAGATCTCTACCTCATATTTGTCTCCCAGCCTCTCCTCCACATAATCCTTAAAGGCCAGAAGCCCCAGGTGCTCCGGATGAGTCTCTGACTGGGCATGTGAAACACGGATGATCCGCTTTCCGGTGGCCACGGAGCTGCAGCCTGAAAGGGCAGCCATCATGGCAGCCGCTGCGGTAAGGACCATCAGCTTCTTGATTGTTCCTTTCACCATTTCTATCCCTCGCTTACTTTTTCATTTCGTTCCTGCAGGTTTTTTAACGGTTTTATTATAAAGGAAACGTTAAGAAATATCTCTGGATAAATTTGAGGTCTGAAAGTAGTTTTTTGTCTATTTCCTCCGGTTTTTTAACGCCATCTTAACAGGGATTGCATTTTAAACCATCTTGTGTTAATGTTTTGTATGTAAAAATCCGCGAAAGGAGGTATCTTTATGCCAATCGGCGTTATCATCAACATGACTGCCGTCCTTTTCGGGGGCATCATCGGTGTATTTGCAGGAGCCAGAATCCCCCGGCGCATCTCAGATTCCCTCACAGGTGTCTTTGGCCTGTCAGCCATTACCATGGGGATCTTCCTGATCGTACAGCTTTCCAACCTGTCAGCTGTGGTCATGGCCATCATCCTGGGTACCCTCATAGGAGAATGTATCAACCTGGAGCACCGTCTGGCCGCAGGAGTCAGGGGCATCGCCCGCCGTCTTCCCGGTTCTGCCCTTTCCGACGAGCAGCTGGACAATGTGATCAGTATGATCATCCTCTTCTGCTTCAGCGGCACCGGACTGTTCGGCGCCATGAATTCCGGCATCTCCGGCGACCATTCCATCCTGATTGCAAAGGCAGTGATGGACTTTTTTACCGCCATTATCTTCGGCGCCACCAGCGGCTTTCTCATCGGGGCCATTGCCCTTCCCCAGGTGTGCATCGGCACCCTTTTGTTCTTTCTTGGAAGTGTCCTGATCCCCCTTTTAAGCCCGGAGATGGTCAATGACTTTAAAGCCACCGGCGGTATCATCACTTTGGCCGTAGGGCTTAAGATCTCAAAGCTGCGCCATTATCAGGTCATCAATATGGTGCCTGCGCTGATCCTTGTATTCTTTGTTACAAGGCTCTGGATGGCCCTTCCCTTCTGATCCCCGGCACACCCTTAAAGGAGGTAACTCATGGATCTGATCAACCAGTTTATAGAAAATTATAAGAAAAAACTTACATTTTACGAAACCGCAGGACGCCTGGCCGCTGGTCAGCTGGAGGCCGCCCTCCAGTCTGCCGGTATCCGCGCCATGGTCACCTCCAGGGCCAAGCATCCGGGACGGTTAAAAACAAAGGTGCAGCGCCGCAATGCCAGGCGGGCCGTACCCTATAAAAATATGCGTGAGATCTATGAGGATATTGCCGACCTTTCCGGCGTCCGGGTAGCCCTTTATTTCCCTGGAGACCGGGACAAGGCAAACCTTCTCATCAATGACCTGTTTGAGATCCTGGAAACCAAGCAGTTCCCGGACGAGTCCAAGGCCCCTACCTATAGCAAACGTTTTTCCGGCTACTGGGCCAACCACTACCGGGCCAGGATGAAGGAAGAAAATCTGGAGAGACCAAAGAAAAAATACACCTCTGCCAGGATCGAGATCCAGGTGGCGTCTGTCCTGATGCACGCCTGGTCCGAGGTGGAGCATGACCTTGTCTATAAGCCCCTTCAGGGCACACTCTCCAATGAGGAGCTTGCCATCTTAGACGAGCTAAACGGCCTTGTACTGACAGGCGAGATCGCCCTGGAGCGCCTTCAGGAAGCAGGAAATGCCCGGATCCGAAGCAAAAATGCCACCCTGAACAGCCAGTATGAGCTTGCAAGCTACCTGTACAACTACCTGAGCAATAACTTCCGCCCGGAGGATATTGAACTTCGGATGGGAAATATCGAGCTGTTGTACCGGCTGATCACCTCCCTAAAAATGAACAGCGTCCGCGAGGTGGAGCCGGTCCTTAAATCGGTAAAATTTGAAAAAGACCGCAGAAACATTTCCCAGCAGATCATCGACCAGATCATCACCGGAAATGAAAAGCGCTATAAGATATACCAGGAGCTCCGCTCTGCCGGAACTGACTTAAATACCCCCGCCGGCCAGGCAGTGGCTTATTTCTTCAGCCAGTGGATCCCCTTGGAGCAGCACTTAAACCGCATCGCCTCCAAGGGCGCTCCCAGACAGAAGGGCGCCTTCAATATCAATACTCTGAAGCGCCTTGGCACCTTCGACCAGGAGTGCTTAAACCAGATCGTATCTCTCAGGAAGATCCGGAACGTGCTGATCCACGATATAGAGGTGCCTGAAGCCGGGCATCTGAGAGAAATGGGTGATAAGGCCAGAGGGCTTTTGGAGGAGCTGGAAAAAGCAGGGGTGTAAGCGGAACTGTTTTTGAAAAATCCGGCAAAAATATTTTTTGGGGATTTTTCAGCGGCGCAAGCCGCAAAAGGCGGGCTTGGGGTGGCAACCCCAACAAGTAAGACCGGGGTAGCAAATGGAGCGAAAGCGAAATTTGGTACACTGGTCGATACTTGCTCCAAGAAACTGCCGGATTGCGCTGTGTATGGCTACTTTCAATCCCTTTAGTTCCGCAGGCGGGGATTCTGCCAACTTTGGCGGCAAATTTCTTTCCCCAATACCTACAAAACCGGGCAGGGCAGAATGGACGCAATTTCTGGCAAAAACTTTTCCGGCGGTTCAGATTTTCCTGACAATAAGGCGTTTGGAAAGCTGCGTTCTGCCCGTTTTGCAGGGGGAATCTGAAAAAATGTGTTTGGCAACCTCCACCCGAAAAATTTCTCTTTCCTTTCCCTCACGCTTTAATACAAGGCATTTCAAAAAACGCCAAACGAAAACAGAAATTTCCCATATTTTTTTACACGATACAGTCCGCTTTCCCGAAAGCGGGCAACAAAAAAGCAGCAAATCTTTTTCAGACTTACTGCTCATGTTCCGCTGCGGGGCGGTGTTATTCAGTTGCAAATAGTTCAACGGTCAAACCGGAACTTGAAAAGGCTCTCTATCAGCTTGGTTTTGATGTAGTCCTCCATATCTACGTTATCGTGTCCGTTGATTCTGGAAAAGTGCTTGATATATCCGGCATACCGGGCAAGGACAGCATTTACGGCTGCCGGATCGCCCTGCTGTGACTTGACTATAATTTCAAAGGGGAGAAGTCGGTCGCTCATAACCTAACACCTCCATTTCCTCATATAGCTGTCGCAGGGCGTTGCGGATATGCTGCCTGGTGTTGCTCCGCTTTCTCCCGAAACTTTCCGCAATTTCCTTTTGTGTCAGCCCGCAAAAGTAATAGAGATATATCATTTCCTGCTTGAATGGTGGCAGCCGCAGGAGTGCAGCGGCAAGAACCGGGTCATGCAACAGCACTGTCTGTCCGCAGGAAGTGAAAAAAGATTCCTCTGTCTGTTCCGGTTCTGCAAAGTAAATGTCCGTAGTGCCGAACGGGTAAAACTTTTCATCAGTCAGATAATCGAAAGAGATTTCCTTTTTCCACTTTGCCATGATAAGGCGGTATGCGTCATAGGACGCATGGCGTATCACAACCTTGCAGTAGGCATTGTGGGTATACTGGATATGTTCTTGATAGGTTTCATATTCAGTCATGGAAAATCCCCCTTTCTTAGATTATGGGAAAGAGCGGCAGCACTTTTGATATGCTCCCCGTCAAGAGGACAGTGAAAAAATATAAAATTTTTCCGGCCGGCAGCCAAGTGTTGCTGGCCGCTTTTTATGCAGCAAGACATAACTCGTGTTTTTCCATCGGCGTCATTACACCTAAGTTGCGCTGTACTCTTATGGTATTGTAATAAAAGATATATTGTTCGATCATCCGGACAAGTTCCTGCTTACTGGTAAAACGTCTGCCGTAATAGCGTTCCCGCTTCAGAATGCCCCAGAACCCCTCCATAGGGCCATTGTCTATGCAATGAGCCACACGGGACATACTCTGCGTCATTCCAGCCTGTATAAGTTTGTGATGGAATACTCTGTTTGTATATTGGAATCCTCTATCACTGTGGAATAGAGGATGAGCCTCCGGATTTGTCTTAACAGCCCTGTCAAAGGTTTTGTAAACAAGTGGATTGTCATTGTGTTCACTCAGCACATAAGACACGATACGTCGGTCACAGAGATCCAGAATGGCGCTCAGATAGAGCTTATGTACCTCAATGCCTTCATACCATTTGAACTCTGTTACATCGGTGAGCCATTTTTCATTCGGTTTTTCTGCATAGAACTGGCGGTTCAGTAGATTTTCGGCAAGATACTGAGGGTTCTTTGCCTGCATGGTGCATCCATGGTTATGATACTTTACCGTAGAACGTATACCTCTGGCCCGGCAGATGCGCAGCACCCTCTTGTCGTTAACGCAGATGCCATAGTCATGACGCAGATCGTCATTTAACCTCCGATAGCCTTTATCCGGGCTTTCCGAATAGATTTCCTCAATCTGTGCCCGTTCCAGTTCCGTACGAGGCGTTTGATCTTTCTTGCGCCGGCCCCGTCGGTCTTGCAGTCCTGCTTCGCCCATCTTCTCAAAGCGAAGCGTCCATGTGCGGACTTGTTGGTAGCTTACCTGATATTTTAAAGCCGCTTCGCCATAGTTTTTTCCACCAGCTATACAGTCTCTAACGATTTGTACCCGTTCCTCAAATGTGGTTTCTCGTCCCTGCTTCATGTAACTTCCTCCTCCAGAAAACCTTGTGGAGTTGAAATCTCCATGCTTATTATACACCTGAATCCACTTTTGAAGCTGTGTTCTTTTTCGAATATGATATTTTTTGCATATGTCTGACTGGCTTTCAGAGCCAGATAGGTAATCCTCCACGGCCTGTCTTTTCAATTCCGAGCTGTATACACGGTTTTTATGCAGTAGAAATGCCTCTGCGCCGTCTGATTCATAGTTGCGCGCCCACTGTTCTATTGTATCCCTCGTAACGCCGCCTCTACGGGCGGCCTCGCTCTTGCTGATTGTTCCTTCGAGATAAGCCCGTATGATTTCAACCTTTTCTTCTAAACTTAGTTTTTGCTTTTGTGGCATAACAATGCTCCCTCCATGTTTGACAGTGTTTTATTTCACTGTCTCTCATAGAGGGAGCATATCAGTTTAGGCTGTCGCTCCTTGATTGCCAGACAGCAAAGGCAGGCGGGGCTGTCAACGGTGGGCGCAGCCCATTTACTTGCCGTTGACTGGCTCGGCTGGGTTTGCTATTTTATGTTTTTCAATGATAAGTACAAAATATACATATCTGAGTATTCTCCATTTTTTAATAAGAAGCCATTTGGTATGGTTCCTATTTTCTGAAACCCTGCTTGCTTATAAATGTGTAGTGCAGATAAATTACTGGCAACGACAGCATTAAATTGTAATCCTTGAAAGCCCTGTTTTTTAGCTTCTTGAATGGAATGTTTAACTAAATATTTCCCTAAATGTTTTCCTCGCATATTTTTTGATAATACATAAGATGCGTTTGCAATGTGACTGCAACGGCCAATATTATTGGGGTGAAGAATATAGTACCCTATCATTTCATCATCTAATTCCATACAAATTACTGCTGTTTGCTCAGAAAGCATAGTATAAAACGAATTACTTTCGTATGGTTCAGTTCCCGGAAAAGCTACACCGTCTTCTAATATTTCATTCCACATATTCTTCATACATTCTAATTCATGTTCTCTATAATTTCTGAATTGAATATTCATTATATTGCTTCTCCTCTCTTGAAATATTTTTTTGACTGAGTATAATTATATCATCTCAAATTTTAAAAATCTTACATAATCTTTGCAGAATATATAAGAATATTATCTTAGTGGTGATAGAGATGGAACAAAATTTACATGAAACAAACAACTATAAAGATATATTATTCCCAGTTGGTATGTATCAAGTTACTGAAAACGACTGCATTCCCAAAGGACGAGGTTATAAAAATTTGCATTGGCATGAAGAATTGCAATATGTGTTGGTCTTGTCTGGCTCTGTAATTTTTCAAGTTAATGGGGATAGCTATCTTCTCGAACAGGGGGAAGCACTTTTTATTAACAAAGGGACATTGCATATGTCCAGTAAAATGTCACAGGGGGCAAAGTATGTGAGTTTTAATTTCAGCGAACAATTACTTTGCTTTTTTCCAGATAGCCGCATAAAGTATAAATTTGTAGAAAAATATATAAACAATGCAGCATTATCTGCTTTTAAAATTACTACCTCTGTATGTAATGGAACTGAAATAATTAGTTATCTCCATAAATTAAAACTAGTTTACGAAAATGATTCTTTTTTACGGGAATACGATATTTCACTGCTAATTACAGCTATCTGGCGTCATCTTGTCATTTGCCTTGAACAACAAAAATATATTCAAAATAAAAGGCAAACCGCATGGGTAGAAAGAACACAAGTTATGCTAATATTTATCCACCAAAATTATATGCGGCCTATTTCTTTGACAGATATTGCAAAGTCAGCAATGGTAAGTAACGCTGAATGTAATCGCTGTTTTCGCAATATGCTTCACACTACACCCTATGATTATTTGATTCAATATCGTTTGAAAATTGCCTTAGAGCTTCTTTCTTTCTCAGAATGGAACATAACAGAAATATCACAAAAAATCGGGTTTAACAATGTAACACATTTTATACAAACTTTCCGAAAAAAATATGGTGTATCTCCTAAGCAATACAGGATTACAAAGTATAAGGAGTGAAGTATTAACAAGCCTTTATAATTTCAAATTGGAATAGTAGGTTGCTGTCTATCAAATTATTGCGTGTTACTTTATCACACATGAGCATTTCCTCCGGGTTTGTCACTTCGCAGTCTGTTCTTCTCATTTGGGTTCCTCCTTGTGGTTCTGCTTCCCGCTCGGCTGAGCGGCGTTTTAACGGCCTGGATTTTCTGTTGTCTTCATTTTACCATGGAATGGCAGGTGGAGCTATGGTTATTTCTTTACGATTTTATAGACAAAATGTTTCTGAAATTCCTTCCCGCAGTTTTGGCAACGCATTTTTTGAAAAATTGCATCGCCTATACGACGATTGTATTCTTTCAATTTCACCGGCTTAGCCGGCGGCCAGACTGTGACACAAAACAAAAACCGGAATAGGGATAACAATATATCCCTCTTTCCGGTTTTTTACTTTATTATTCTTTTATAAACCCTTCCCGCAGATCACCCGTACATAAAGTAAATAGATACGCACAGGATCACACCTACAATCCAGCCGCAGGGGATGGACATCTTCATATAATCCTTGGAGCTCACCTTGGTGTAGCCGATTCCCCAGGCAACCCAGGACTGTGTAATATCAAGATGCTGCATGGCAATGGTCGTTACCGCGAACAGAGGATACAGCAGGGTAGGCGGGAAGCCTGCCGGGCTGTTCAGTACGATCACCAGAATAGCCGCGCCGCAGCCTACCAGGTTCATAGGGCCTCTAAAGAAGCCCAGAGGAGCCAGGACTGCAAAGGCGATACACAAAACAAGGGTAGTCTGAGGAATAAAGTTCCCCAGCACAATCTGGAAATACGGAGCCGCGTAGTTGGCCGCGGAGTTAAACATGGACAGACAGAGCAGGAAGCCCAGCATAGGAGCCGTATCCAGGGCGCCGTCTGTAAACAGCTTAGCCAGCTCGCTGCAGACATTTTTATAGCTTCCCTTCAGCTTGCCGCAGACTGCCAGCGCATATACGCTGGAAACAAGGAAGCCGAAGATGATGGGGATCTTCAGAACGATCACTCCCAGAACCGGCAGGATCACGGAGATCAGTGAAATCGCCGGAGCGTCAGTCTGTACTGCCGCCCTCTGAACAGCCCAGCTATGGGTTACCTTGCTTTTCTGAAGGTTAAATACAGAAATGATGATAACCACCACCAGGGATACCCCCAGAGCCACCAGGCCGAAGTGGTAGTAGGTATCAAAGGTATATGCCTCATAGGCAGGATCCACTGTAACAAACATAGCCTGATACTGAGCAAAGTTTACCACGTTCAGGAAAATGCCGGCCATAATGGAGCCCATAAAGGAAAACAGGGCAATGGGGCCTGGAACACCCAGAGAAAGCATGATCGGAAGCACGATCACCGCAATGGCGATTACAGGGCCTGCACCTGTCATAACAGTAAAGATCACTGTAGTAACCACGCACAGCAGGATCATAGTCACAACCGGCTTATCGCCGCCCAGCTCAACAGTCTTTCGGATCAGGGTAGCAGCAATTCCCGTATAGAGAAGAACCCTTCCAAAGAAAGCACCGAAGAAGATATTGACCAGGATCGAGGAGCCGTAGTTCTGAGGTCCCTGCTGATATACATCTGTCAGCACATCGATGATGGTCTTTCCCTCCATAGCGGAGTTTGGCGAAAACACGTTACCAATCAGCGGAAGAACCACCCACAGAGTTGCCATCAGGGCAAAGCCCACCATCAGGTTATGCCCCTTAATACAGTAAAATATCAGTCCCACAAAGGACAGAATCAATACGGCTGCAATTAAATAGTCTAACATAATATGTCCCCCTTACCAGCCATAAAGGCATTTGATTCTTTTGCGGCTCCAGCCTCTGGCGGAAGCCGTCCGCAAAACGTCCGCTCCTCTCTGCCGTTATGCTTCAACCTCCTTCTCTCTGTATTCAGGGTCCGGCATACCGCCTGCTATCCCCCATGCTGACGGCGAAACGTTTCTGCGCTCTATGAACTGATTTTATTCTTTTATTTCTCCCCTGTCAATCAATCTGCTGTGTTTAGTTATGTTTTTTTATATTTTATACATATTTATATCTTTATTTTTGTTCAATATGCACTTGATCAAAATAGTTCCGCGACAGTTCCTCTCTGGTCTGCGGCTTTCCAAACAGATACCCCTGGATATAGTCCAGGTTCATGGTATCGATGACGCCGTATTCCTCCATGGTCTCCACTCCCTCCAGACATACCCGGATGCCTGCGTCATGGCAGATGGCTACCACAAACTGGATAAAGGTGGCGTCAAATTTACTGTTTAAAATGTCCTTTACAAAGACCCGGTCAATCTTCACCACATCAATTGGAGAGAATTTCAAAAGCTCCAGTGAAGAATAGCCGGTACCGAAATCATCCAGTGCGATGCGGATGCCCTGTACCCTTAAAGCATCGAATTTATCTCTTAAAAGGGACATGTTTGGGGCGGCGTAGCTCTCTGTCAGCTCCAAGACCAGGTTCTGGCAGGGGAACTGCTCCTCACGGACAGCCCTTAACACTTCTTTTATAAAGTCATGCTCTAAAAACTGGATGGAGGATACATTGACGCTGACACAGAAGGAGGGGTGATCCTGAACCCACTGCCGGCTCTGGGCCATGGCCTGGTGCAGCACCCATTCTCCCACCTGGCTGATCATGCCGTTTTCCTCCAGAATGGGGATAAATTCCATCGGTGACACCGGCTTCCCCTCAGGATCGCTCCAGCGCAGAAGCACCTCTGCCCCTATAATCCTGCAGGACTTCGCATCTACCTGGGGCTGAAAGCACAGCTCAAAGCCCCGGAACCGGTCATTGATGGACTCCCGCAGCATACCAAGAAGCTCCAGGGCACGAAGCCTGCCCTCTAAGATCTCCTCTGAGAAAAATACCAGGCGGTTCTTGCCATGCTCCTTGGCGTAGCGCACCGAATAATCCGCGTACTTATAAAGCTCCGTCACCATATCGCCATGTTCCGGATACATCACGCAGCCGCCGGATACCTCTATTTTCAGCCGGTACTGCTTCCACAGATGCATCTGAGCCAGAAGCTCCTGGATCCGATGGTACAGGGCCTCTGCCTCCCTGGCCCCTTCATTGTCCAAAAGGATGCCCATCCGGTCATTGTCCAGCTTAAAAAGACTTGCGTTATCCGGCAGGATGGACTGGATGGACTGCGCCACCGTCCTTAAAATGTGATCTCCAAAGGCGCGGTCATACATCTCATTAACCTGCTTGAAATTGTCCAGATCCAGTACCAGCACTGCCATGCACTCGATCATCCGGTCTGCCGTTTTCCCTTCAAATACACGGATAAATTCATTGTGGTTTAAAAGCTGGGTGACAGGATCGATCTTGTTGTGCTTGCCAAGCTGGGTCATGATCCCCGCAAAGATCACCGGCTCCCCGCATTCATCCCGCATCAGCTGTCCCCTGCAGCGCAGCCAAAGGTATTCCCCGTTACGGTCCTTTGCACGGAATTCTACGGAATGGTAGTCCATCTGGTTCTCCCCAATCTCCATATTGGACTTGTAAAAACGGGCCCAGTCATCGGGATGTACAATCTCCTTCCACAGAGGAAGGGGATTGTACAGGATCTCCCCCGGCAGGTCAAATAAGTAAACCTGGCTTGGGCTGTAGCGGAATTTTCCCGTTTTCATATTGCAGATGTAGATAAAATCGTCGGTGCTTTTGATCAGGGCATCATAAAGCAGGGTGGTATCAAACTCAAAGTCCCTTCCCTGAACCACCTCAGAAGGGATCACTTGCTCCTTACGCTGCAGCATCCTTGTCTTACGGCGGCGCAGCTTCTGGGTGTACATCATCTCATCCGCCTTGGCAATCACATCGCTGACCGTCAGCTTCTCCTGGGGCGTTACCGTATAAAGGCCAAAGGAAAAGGATATCTCATAGGGCTTTTTCCTTCTCTCCTTTTCCTCATTCATCTCCCTGAGGCAGTCTAAAAGGAATCTGGCCGTCTCCTTTTCGTCCTGATCCACAGCCACATAGACAAACTCATCCCCGCTGAGGCGGAAAATAAAATCAGGCTCCTGGATCCGGCGTTTCAGTACCGTAACGATCTGCAGCAGAAGCTGATCTCCCTCGCTGTAGCCGTACCGGTCATTGGTCATCTTTAAATTGTCCACATCCAGCATGCCGAGAACCAGGCTTTTGCCCTCCTTCCTGGCCTGAGCCAGGACCTCTGAGAGATGGTTCTTTCCTCCCCGGCGGTTCAAAATGCCGCAGAGCTTGTCCTGCTTGGCCTGCATCCTCAATTCCATGGTATCCGTAATATCTACCGCCTGCTGCAGATGCACCAGCTCTCCCTCAGCCCAGTATACCAGGCTGTCATAATTATCGAAGGTACGTCCTGCTTTTTCATCGTTCTCACGCCATTTTAACACTGTACCCGGCTCCCGCTCCATAAGAGCAGGGATCCTGCAGAAGCGGCAGCGTTCACTCTGGTTCTGAAGAACTTCATAGCACTTCTTACCCTCCGGCACCTGGATGCCGTACTCCTCCTTCATCTTACGGTTCATAAATAAAATCTCATCTGTCTCGGTATCTGTTAAAAACACACTGTGCTCCAGCTGATCCAGTATGCTCTCAAACTCACGTACTTCCATGTCCCTTCGCCTCTCCTATGATCTTTGGACAAATATCCTTAAGACAGCATTCCCCGCATCTGGGGGCTGTCCTTGCTGTACAGACATCTCTTCCATGATAAACCAGACGGTGGCAGAAATCACTGCCCTCCTCCGGCGGGATCAGCTTCCACAGAGCCATCTCTACCTTTTTAGGCTCTTTGATCTGATCTACCAGACCCAGACGGTTTACCAGGCGGATGCAGTGGGTGTCCGTTACAATGGCCGGCCTTCCGAACACATCTCCCATGATCAGATTAGCACTTTTCCTCCCCACTCCGGGCAGCTTTAATAAAGCGTCAAAATCCTCGGGCACATGACCGCCGTATTCATCTCTCAGCATCCTCATACAGGCGCTTATGTCTCTTGCCTTGCTCCTTCCCAGCCCGCAGGGCTTTACGATGGCTTCGATTTCCTCCACCGGCGCCTCTGCCAGACTGTAAAGATCCGGAAATCTCCGGTACAGCTCCTCTACTACGATATTCACCCTGGCATCGGTACACTGCGCCGCCAGGCGCACACTTACAAGGAGCTTCCACGCTTCATCATAATCCAGAGTACAGCCCGCGTCCGGGTACTCCTCCTTCAGCCTGCGGATCACCTCTAAAGCCAGTTTTTCCTTTGTCATGTTCCCGTTTCTCCTGCTAATGTATTAAAGAAAATTATATACTACTTTCTGGGCAATGTCAAAGTATACAAAAAAATCCCGGCAGGGAAACAGGTACAGAGCCTGCTTTCTGCCGGGATTAAAACGGAATCAGACCAGACCGGACAGGGTCGGAAGGGTCATGGACACCGCCGGTATATAGGTGACAAGAAGAAGTCCTGCCAGGATCACCAGGAAATACGGGAGAAGCTGGCTCATCACTTCCTCGATGGAAACATTTCCCACCTTGCAGCCAGTAAAAAGGATGGAGCCTACCGGCGGCGTAATGGTTCCGATACACAGGTTGTAGGACATCATGATACCGAAGTGAACAGGATGCATTCCAAAACTCTGGCAAACCGGAAGGAAGATTGGCGTGAAGATCAGAATCGCGGGAGTGGGATCCATAAAGGTGCCCACGATCAGCATGATAATATTCATCAGGATCAGAATCACATATTTATTATCCGTCATAGATAAAATACCGTTTCCGATGAGATCCGGGATGCCGGTAAATGACATTCCCCAGGACATAATGGAGGACAGTCCAATCATAAAGGTGATGATGCCTGTCATCTTGGCCGAATCCAGGATAATCCCCGGAAGATCCTTAAGCTTTATGCTCCTGTAGATCAGGGAAAGGACTGTGGCGTAAACCACGGCGATGGCAGATCCCTCTGTGGCTGTAAAAACGCCGCCCAGGATACCGCCGATGATGATCACAATCAGCAGAAGACTTGGAATAGCGTCGACAATTACCTTCAGGGCCAGTTTCAGAGTCACCCGCTCTTCACTGACATAGCCCCTTTTCTTTGCAAATACTGCTGCCAGAGCCATCACTCCAAGCCCCCAGAGGATCCCCGGCACATAGCCTGCCACAAACAGGGCCGCTACAGACACGCTTCCCGCTACGGTGGAGTACACGATCATCAGGTTGGAGGGAGGGATCAGCATTCCTGTAGGGGCGGAGGCAACATTGACTGCCGCGCAGAACACCTTGTCATACCCCTCCTTTTCCTCCAGAGGCCCCATGGTGCCGCCGATGGCAGCCGCAGCAGCCGCGCCGGAACCGGAGATAGCTCCAAACATCATATTGGCCACTACATTGGACTGAGCCAGGGCCCCCGGCATACGGCCGGAAAGGACCTTTGCCACATTTACCAGACGGATGGCGATCCCGCCGTTATTCATAATATTTCCCGCCAGTATAAAAAAGGGAATAGCGATCAGTGAAAATGAATTGGCCCCTGAAAAAATACGCTGTGCCGAGGTAATAAAGGAAACATCCGGGGACAGCATACAGAGCATGGCCGCAGCCGAGGAAAGGCCGATGGCAATACTGATGGAGGCGCCCAGAGCAAGGAGCACCACCAGGATCACCGTCATAGCAATGGCTGTTGTAACAGCAAGAGACATTTAACGCTCCTCCTTTCCGGATCTGAGGACGCCCAGGTCATCTGCAATATTACAGACGGAATAAAGGGCGATCCCGATCCCGCTGATGGGGATAATAGAATAGATCAGTCCTGTAGGGATCTTAAGCACGGAGTCGATCTGTACCATCTGCATGGCGGAAATACGGATCCCTCCATAGATCATGACAGCCGCCGCGAACAGCAGGGTCACTGCCTCTAAGCATATGCTGACCCGGTACTGCTGCCTCCATGAAAGCTTATCCTTTATAAAGGTAATGCACATATGCTCTCTCTTTCCGAAAGCATATGCAGCAGTGATCATAACCAGCCACACAAACAGGTAACGGGTCAGAGTCTCACTGAAGGCACTGGGGCTGTTTAAGACATAGCGGACAAATACCTGAAAGGTTACAAGAAGAACCATCACCGTAAAAATCACTATGCTCACCAGCTCGGTGATCCTGTCTAATATAATTCTTGCCCGGCTCATGACTGTCCTCCTTCCTCTGCTCCCGGCAGCTCTGCCTTAATAGCCTGTATCCTGTCATAGATCTCCCTTGTAGTCTCAGACTGATCAGCAATCTCCATGAGGAGAGGCATGCAGCGCTCTCTAAAGGGCTCTATATCCGGCTCCACAAAAATGGCGCCTTTTTCCTGGGCCTCTTTCTTCCCCTCCCTTACGGATTCATCCATCAGCGCAAATTCCTGTTCCATGGACTCGTCCATCAGGCGGTAAAATATTTCCCGGTCCTCCTCAGACATACTGTTTACAAAATCTGTATTTGCAATGACCAGATCCGCCATAACAAGATGATTGGTATAGCTGAAGTAAGGAGCCACCTCATAATGCTTGAAATCTGTGTATACACGCTCCGAGTTTTCACCGCCCTCGATCACCTTCTGCTGGATAGCGGTGTACACCTCGCTCTGTCCCATGGCTATCCCTACGCCGCCCATCAGATCGATCATGCGGATATAGGTATCGGAATCCTGGACACGGATCTTATATCCCTTCAGATCCTCCGGCTTTTCAATGGGTTTATCTGTATAAATACTCCTGAGAGCGGAGCTGTAAAGGGATACCACCTCAAAATTAAATTTCTTTGTGGTTTCAAACAGCTCGTCAAAGACGCCCTGTTTTCCAGCCTCTAAAAGCTGGTCCGTACTGTCATAAAGATAGGGCGCGGATACAATGGCAAAGTCGCTGTTGTAGCCCTCAGGCACCGACACCGGCACCATAGCCATCTGAAGGGCTCCGGTCCTTACCAGCTCTGTTACAGGCCCCTGATCTCCCATGATGGCATTGGGATAGATCTGCACCTCATATCTTCCATCTGTGGCTTCCTTGAATTTCTCTCCGAATTCAGTCATGGCAATATATTCCGGATGGGCCTCTGACTGGTTAAATGCCACTCTTATGATCTGTGCTCCTTCACTCTCCCTATAGGAGCCGCAGCCGCCAAGCACAGCGGCGGACGCAGCCGCAAGGACTGCCGTCCATAAGAATCTCACCTTGTTCATTTTTATCCTACCGCTTTCCTGCATTTCTTACATGGCTAATACTTCATTCCACTTTTCTTCGATTACAGGGATGCCCTGCTCCATATTTTCGCGGATGCTCTTAAGCTCCGGCTCGCCTGGATAGAATACCTCACCGCCCTCTTTTTCAGGAACAGAGGATTTAATATCCGCGATGATGTCATTGACGATCTGATCGGTCAGCTCTGTAGAGTTTGCCTTTCCTGGATCAATGGCGATCATTACCTGTGTAAGGCCTACCTCGTCCCCGAAGGTGCCGATCTTCGCAACAGAATTTCCATTTGAAAGAACGGTTGCGATCAGATCAAGGGCGATGGAAATGCCGCTTCCCTTCCAGTAGCCCATAGGAAGCACTCTCCAGGTCTTTTCGATCTCCCCTGGATCGGTGGTCAGGTTGCCATTTGTATCATAGCCTCCCGGTACCGGAAGCTGGATGCCCTTTAACCGGCAGTCCTCCAGCTTTCCATAGGAGAACTGGGATACGGCGCAGTCGATGACTACATGCTCGCCATTGCTTCTTGGCACAGCAAAGATCAGAGGGTTGTTGCCGATCTTGCGGTCGATGCCGCCCCATGCAGGCATATTGGGGCAGGTGTTGGACCAGCAGATGCCGATGCAGCCCTGGTCAGCGGCCTGCCAGCCATAGCTTCCGCCTCTCATCCAGTGATTATTGTTTCCAAGGGCTACGATACCGATGCCGTGCTCCTTTGCAAGCTCTACCGCCCGGTCCATAGCCTGCTTCGCATTTAAAGGGCCGAAGCCTCTGTGACCGTCCCAGCGCTCAAATGCGCCAAAGCTCATCACACACTCTGCCTTTACCTTTGGATCGATCTCACCTTTTTTCAGGTACTCGATCACTCTTGGGAAACGGTTGAGTCCGTGGGAAAATACACCTGCCAGGGAATTCTGGGCAAACAGCTGGGCGGCGTCAGAAGCGCACTTCTCATCGAAGCCGTATTTTTCAAGCACTCTCTTAAATTCCTTTACCATCACTTCATATTTAACTCTCATCCTCGTATCCTCCTTATATTTTCTGAAATTATAATGTATCTACCTTGATCTTCAGCACGATCTTCTTAACATCCTCAGCCTCGCCCATCTGGCAGCAGGGACGGTGTACATCCTCGGGAAAGAACACTGCATAGCATCCGTCTGTCATAGGGAGCATCAGCTCGTGAACCTGATCATTTTCCTTGTAAAACAGTACGTCATTGGTGTCCAGATTATCCTCCAGCACCTCACCCTTCTTGGTATCCGGATAAAAGCCGATGTACTCATGGCCATGAACCATGTACTGCACATCAATATAATCCCTGTGGATCTCCGGCTTCTTTGTCTCCTTAGGGCCGGTGGTTACTTCGTTGATCTGAAGGATCAGCTTATCTCCGTCCAGAGGATATTTTCCGTGGTGCATATCTGTAACGTCTGTCTCTCTTAAAATCTGAATTGCCTTTCTGATGGTTTCAGAATAAGCAGCTGCGCTCTCCGGCGCGTCAATGTGTCCGTAGATCATGGTTCCTGCCTCCGTAAATGTTTTTTGTGACCCTGCAACTTATTTGCAATCGATTGCTTTTTGTGTTAATAGAATACCAAAGCTTTCAATCGATTGCAATATGAATTATTTACAGTTTTTATCCGGCTATTTTGTCTATGTTTTACAAATATCTTGTTTTTATTGCAATCGATTGTTGTCTAGGGCAAAAAATAAATCCGGGAGCTCTAGTTCAGAACCAGAACACCCGGAAGTCCCTTCCTCTGCTCCTTCCTGTAGGCAGAGGGCGACATACCGAACCGCCGCTTAAATTCCCGGCTGAAATAATTGGGCGCCGAGTACCCCACCTGATAGCCAATGCTGAGAGCCGTATCATCTGTATCCCGCAAAAGCTCCGCTGCCCGGTGCAGCCGCAGCTCCATCAGATAGCGGCTGTAGTTTTTCCCCATCTTCGCCTTAAATAATGTGGAAAAATAGGAACTGCTGAACCCCAGATAGCCGCACAGCTCCGTAAGGCTCATATCCGGCTCCATATAATGCTTGGAAATATACTCCTGTGCTTTTACAAATATCTCATCCATCCTGATCCCTCCCATGCTTTCCCAGCCTTTCGCTTCTGATCTCATTATAACCTGAAAACATCCGGGACGCCTTGAGGATTTTGAGACAGATCTGTATTATCTTGTGTTTTTTCTCAAATATGCTATAATTTCAGAAGAAATCCAGTGTTATTTTGAGACACAGTAAGAAGGTATCCTATGCAGATCATCACGAATAAGGCCCAGAAGGAATTAAAATCCCACGGCGATTACCAGCTTCCCCTCCTTGTAAGCCATGAGTGCCTGTCCCGCTACGAAACAGGCTCCTTTTTATGGCACTGGCATCCTGAGATCGAGCTGACCCTGATCCAGGAAGGAGAGATCCACTACCGGGTAAACCACCAGTCCTTCCATCTGAAAGAGGGCCAGGCCCTGTTCTGCGGTGCCGGAGCCCTCCATACCGGAAGCCGGATTGCAAACCATGACTGCCGCTATATTTCCGTCACCTTTGATCCCCGGCTGATCTATGGCTATGAAAACAGCCTGATTCAGGAGCATTGCGTCCTTCCCCTGCTTCAGGCGCCGGAGCTGTCTGCCCTGGCCCTGGACGGGTCCGAGGCCTGGCACCAGGAGGGAAGGAATTGCATCCTCCGGCTGATTTCCCTTTACGAGGGCCGGCCGGCTGCCTGGGAGCTTGACATCCTCCTATCCCTTCTTTCCTTCTGGAAGCTGTTGTTCCTCCATATGCGGCCCACCGCCTGCCTGTCCGTAAACGACGCACAGAATTACAGCCGGATCCGGTCCATCCTGGCCTACATCGGGGTGCACTACAGCGAACGGATCACCCTGGAGGACATCGGCCGTGAGCTCCACCTCTGTCCCGGCGAGTGCAGCCGCCTTTTTTCCCGGTACATGAACCAGCCTCTTTTTGAATTTATCCTGGAATACCGCATAGAAAAAAGCCTGCCCCTTCTGGCAGACTCCTCCATAACCATCACCCAGGCCGCCGCCGGCACCGGCTTTAATGATCCTAATTACTTTTCAAAAACCTTTGCGCGGTTTAAGGGATGCAGTCCTTCGGTTTATCGGAAGAGGGCGGCTCTGGGGGGAAAGATTAAAACAATATAGGACATAAGTGTCAGCACTCCCATCCAGACAGACATATTTTTTACAGAGCAAATTGTCAGGACAAACAGGAATAAACCAGATACTATGACCATTATGAAGCCTTTCTTCTCTTCATCTGTCCGCTCTTTCCAGCTGATCTTCATTTTAGATATTTTTTTCTCATACTCGTAAAGTAATCTTCGATAATACATCAGGCAAATCTCCTTTAATATCAATTATAACGATGCTTCAGTCATCCCACCGCCTCCCCGTTCTACTCCCCCGTCCTCCTCAATATAATTGGAATAATCATACTGCCTGGGAGCCTTTTTATGAACACATCCCTCTCCGCCCTTTCACCCAGGAAAATGGCTTTTCTGACCGGTACGCTCCTTCTGACCTCTACCGGTATTATCTGCCGGATCCTGGGCTTTTTTTACCGGATCTTCATGTCCCGTACCATCGGTGCAGAAGGGCTTGGCATCTACAACATGGTCCATCCTGTATTCAGCATCTGCTTTGCTCTCTGTGCCGGTTCCATCCAGACGGCCCTGTCCCAGTATATTGCGGCGGGCCAGAGCCGGGGACGCTCTGCGTTTAAAACAGGCCTGGCGGCCGCCCTGGGCCTTTCCTTACTCATGGCCTGGATCATCACCGTAAAGGCTGATTTCCTTGCTGCGAACCTGCTGCTTGAGCCCCGGTGTGCCCCCTATCTTCCGGTGATCGCCCTGTCTGTCCCCTTTGCCGCCCTTCACGCCTGCATCAACGGCTATTACTATGGTATGCAGAAGGCCCGGATCCCCGCCTTTTCCCAGGTGGCGGAGCAGGTGATCCGCATGGGAGCTGTCTTTCTCATTGCGGATATTTGGCTGAAATCCGGACGTGAGATCACCGTCTCCCTGGCTGTATACGGCCACCTGATCGGAGAAATGGCCTCGGCTGCCTTTACCCTTTTCTGCATGGGCTTCTTTCCCCCGGATCAGGGAACGCCTCAGGAAAAAGGCTTCTCATCCATCTTCCCTCTCATGGCCCTGTCCCTTCCTCTTATGGGAAACCGCCTGGTCTTAAATCTCCTGGGAAGCGCCGAGGCCGTCTGGATCCCCAGCCGCCTGATGGCCTTCGGCCTGACCAACTCAGAGGCCCTGTCCGTCTACGGCGTACTTACCAGTATGGCGCTGCCATTTATTTTCTTTCCATCTGCCATCACCAATTCCATGGCCGTCCTGCTCCTTCCCTCCGTAGCCCAGGCACAGGCCGACGGCAACGAGGAACGGATCTCCTCCATGGTGTCCATGTCCCTGCGCTACAGCTGCTATATGGGGATCTTATGCATCGGCATCTTCACCCTCTTTGGAGGGCAGCTCGGCACCAGCGTGTTCCATGATGACCAGGCTGGCAGCTTTATCACCATCCTCTGCTGGCTCTGCCCCTTTATGTACCTTGCCACCACCATGGGAAGCATTTTAAACGGCCTGGGAAAGACCTCCACCACCTTCTTACAGAACACAGCCGCCATGGTGCTGCGTCTGGCCTTCGTGCTCTTTGCCATCCCCTCCTTCGGCATCCTGGGGTATCTGTGGGGGCTTTTATTCAGCGAGCTGGCTCTGGCGCTGATGGCATTTTACAGCGTCAGGCGCCTGGCGCCTGTGTGCTGGAGTACCGGTTCCATGGTGGTAAAGCCGGTTCTTTTCCTGGTTATATCCGTAGGGATCTACTATGCCCTTTTTGAGCCTCTGAAAGCCGGCCTGGAGCTTCCGCCCTTTATCGAGGCGGTGTTTGGGATCGGGGCTGTGAGCCTGTGCTATATAGGGCTGCTGCTTTTGTTTCACAGGAAAAGGCCCTGAATTCCCGCTCCATACAATACCCGATCACCGACTCCATCTGATGGGATACCCATTTGTCCCGATGGTAGATCAGCTGCTTCCACACCTCGATCCCCAGATCCTCTGCCTCCAGATACACCATGCTTCCTGCCTGGATGTCTCCGGCTGTCACATAATCCGGGAGGTAAGAAACCCCCACCCCCTGTTTGATCAGGCTGCAGATGAGAGAAGGACTTCCGATCTCCAGGATGGGCTGGATCTCCAGAGATCTGGCGGCCAGCTTTTCCTCCAGGATCCGCCGGTAGCTCATGCCCTTTTCTGTGAGGATAAAAGGCTCCTTTACCAGCTCCGGAATAGCGATGTGCCCCATCCGGCTCCATTTGGTTTCTGCCCCCGCCACAAAGTGCATCCCTGCTTTTTCCTCCCCAAGGATCACATATTCCGTATTGTAGATATGATTGTCCAGGGTCAGGATCAGATCTACCTCATTGTGGTTTAAAAGGCGAAGCATCTCCTCTGTTCCTGCGGTAATGATCTTCAGTGAAATCTCAGGATACTGGCGGTGGAAACCGTAGAAATCCTCCCCCAGAAGGGAGCTGCAGATAGAATCTGCCATGGCCAGGCGCACATGTCCTCTGATGACCCGGTCCTGGCTCATACTCTCCTCCAGCTCCCTGGTCATTTTCCGGATCTGATGGGCGTAGCGCAGCACCTCCCTGCCATTTTCCGTCAGGGAAATAGTGTGATTGATCCGCTCAAACAGCTGGGTATTAAGCTCCGCCTCCAGCTGCCGGATCTGAAAGGAAACCGTTGACTGGGAATAGCCAAGGGCCTCTGCTGTTTTTGTAAAACTGTTCAATTCCGCTACATGAATAAAGGTTGTAAGATTTTTAATATCCATCATTTACCATCTACTTTTTCGATACTTATGATTATTATTATCTGTTTTACAGATAATAGTTTTTATTATATACTAATGGGAAAAGATATGCAATGCGCATAAGAAAGAGGATAAAACAATGGCTTTATTCAGAGCAGTATTCAATCTCCTGTGGGGCGATATTATCAATATTCCCCTTCCGGGCGGCAGTACCCTAGGTCTTTCCCTCCTGGTCATCATCCTGATCCCTTCCGGAATTTATTTTACGGTTAAGACCAATTTTCTTCCCTTCCGTATGTTTCCTGAGATGATCCGGATCACAGTGGAAAACAAGAACCACGGCAAAAAAGAATCCATCTCCGGTGTCCAGGCCCTGATCATCTCCACTGCCACCCGGGTGGGCATGGGAAACCTGGTAGGCGTAGTGGCTGCCATCTCAGCCGGCGGTGCAGGCGCCATCTTCTGGATGTGGTTTACCGCCCTTTTAGGCTCCTCCACCGCCTTTATCGAGGCTACCCTGGCCCAGATTTATAAGGAAAAGGATCCTCTTTACGGCGGCTTCCGCGGCGGCCCCGCCTACTACATCCATGATTTTTTCAACCGGAATCGGGAGAAAAAAAGACGCCCTGTGATCGCCGTCCTGTTTGCCTTATCCGGCCTGATCTGCTGGTGCGGCATCAGCCAGGTTATCGGAAACTCTGTTTCCTCTGCTTTTAAAAATGCCTTCCAGATTCCGCCTCTTTACACCACCATCGTACTGGTGGCCCTGGCAGCCGTTGTTGTGCTCCGGAAAAATGCCACTGTAAAGGTGCTGGATATTATGGTTCCTTTTATGGCGGCGGTTTATTTTATCATTACCATCTTTATCATTGTTAAAAATATATCGCTACTGCCCTCTATTTTCCAGCAGATCTTCGCAGAGGCCTTCGGCCTGCGCCAGGCTGTGGCAGGAGGGATCGGCGCTGTTATTATGAACGGAGCAAAAAGGGGACTGTTCTCCAATGAAGCCGGCTCCGGCTCCGCTCCCTGCGCGGCTGCGGCTGCGGACATCAGCCATCCCGCAAAGGAGGGACTGCTCCAGGCTCTGGGCGTATTTATCGATACCATCGTGATCTGCACCTGCTCTGCCATGATTATGCTCCTGGCTCCTGCGGAGCTGACCGGAGGCCTGCAGGGCATGGATCTTCTCCAGAGCGCCATGAACTACCACTTAGGCTCCTTCGGTGTGGTCTTTATTGCTGTGATCCTGTGGCTGTTCAGTTTCTCCACCTTTATCGGGATCCTCTTTTACGCCCGTCCAAATATTGCCTACCTCTTTGGCGACAACTGGCTGTCCCAGACCCTTTACAAGATTCTGGCTCTGGTGATGCTCTTTATCGGCGGTCTGGCAGCCTATACCTTCGTATGGGATCTGGGTGATCTGGGCGTGGGACTTATGACCATATTTAACATGATCGTGCTGATCCCCCTGTCAGGAAAAGCCATCGAATCCCTGCGGGATTATGAGAAATCCATGGGCTTCAAATAGTCGATTTTTTAACGATTGTTTCTTAATTCAGAACATTCTGATCTATAGCGAAAATGCCTTCCTTGTGGTACACTAAGTGTAACTACACAAGGGAGGTATTTTTATGGCATTACATGTTATGGACGAGGCAAACCGCTGCCTGGGCTGCAAGGTACCACAGTGCCAGAAGGGCTGCCCCATCAATACACCGATCCCTCAGGTGATCCAGCTGTTAAAGGAAAATAAGCTGGATGAAGCTGGAAGGATCCTCTTTGATAACAATCCGCTGACCACCGTATGCAGCCTTGTCTGCAACCACGAAAACCAGTGCGAAGGCCACTGTGTACTGGGACGTAAGGGCGCACCGGTTCATTTTTCCACCATTGAGGCCTATATTTCCACGACCTACGCAAACAAGATGACCAAGGGCCCGGCTCCATCTAACGGCATGAAAGCAGCCATCATCGGCTCCGGCCCGGCGGGACTTACCATCGCCATCATCCTGGCGCGCTACGGCTATGACGTAACCATTTTTGAGGGCAAGGACAAGATCGGCGGAGTGCTGCGCTACGGCATCCCGGAATTCCGTCTGCCAAAAAGTGTTCTGGATGACATCAAATACCGCCACCTGGATCTGAAGGGGATCAAATTCCGTCCCAACACCCATATCGGCAGCGCCATCGGCATTGACGATCTGTTCCGTGACGGTTACAAGTCCATATTCGTAGGCACCGGCGTATGGAAGCCAAATGCCCTCCACATCAAGGGCGAAACCCTGGGCCATGTGCATTTCGGCATCAACTATCTGAATAATCCGGACAGCTATAACCTGGGCGAGCGCGTCATCGTTATCGGCGCAGGAAACGCGGCTATGGATGTGGCCCGTACCGCCGTCCGCAAGGGTGCCAGATGGCTGACCTGCTTTTCCATTACCAAAAAGGTGGCCGCAAGCCACCACGAGTTCAGCTACGCTCAGTTAGAGGGCGTGCAGTTTGAGTACAATAAAGCGCCGGTAGAGATCACAGATGAGGGAGTTATTTTTAAGGACGTCATTGAAAATGAGGACGGCTCCTTTACAGATGTTCCAGACTCCGAGACCCTGTATCCCGCAGACAGCGTGATCATCTCTATCAGCCAGGGACCGCAGAACCGGATCGTCACCACCACCGAGGGGCTGGCCGCCAACAACCGGGGGCTTCTGGTAGCTGACGAGACAGGCCATACCACAAGAGCGGGTATCTTCGCCTCCGGAGACGTGGTAAACGGCGCCCGCACCGTTGTAGAGGCAGTAGCCCACAGCAAGCTGGTAGCTGAATCCATGCATCAGTATATGCAGGAGCTGGCCGCCAGGGAAAAGGGTTGAATCCTGCCGCTAAATCTGTTATGATTGATAAGGTTTCGTCAATGACCGCAGAAAGGAACGGCTACACATGTTAAGATTAGGAAGAAATGATCCCTGCTGGTGCGGCAGCGGCATCAAATATAAAAAATGCCACGGGGATTTTGACGCACGGCTGAGTTCTTATAAGCAGCAAGGCTGTATCGTCCCCTCCAGAAGCCTTATCAAGACCGGAGAACAGATCCATGGGATACGGGAAAGCGCCCGGATCAATATTGCGGTCCTGGACTATGTGGCGGCACATATAAAAGCGGGTATCACAACGGCAGAGATCGACCGGTGGGTTTACGGGGAGACGACCAGGATGGGCGGCATTCCAGCTCCCTTAAATTTCCAGGGCTTTCCAAAAAGTGTCTGCACCTCTTTAAATGACCAGGTATGCCACGGCATCCCCTCAGAGGATGTGGTGTTAAAGGACGGAGATATTATCAATGTAGATGTTTCCACTATTTACAACGGCTATTATTCCGATTCCTCCCGTATGTTCTGCATCGGAACCGTGTCCGAGGAAAAAAGACGGCTGGTGGAAGTGGCGAAAAACTGCCTGGAGGTGGGTCTTGCCCAGGTAAAGCCCTGGGGCTTTTTAGGCGATATGGGCCAGGCCATCCACGATTATGCCAGGGAAAACGGCTGCTCGGTGGTTCGTGAAATCGGCGGCCACGGCATCGGCCTGGACTTCCATGAGGAGCCCTGGGTCAGCTACGTTTCCAAAAAGGGAACGGAGATGCTTATGGTGCCGGGACTGGTATTTACCATCGAGCCCATGATCAATCTGGGGACGGATGAAATCTTTACTGACGAGGAGGACGGCTGGACCGTATACACAACGGACGGAAAGCCATCTGCCCAGTGGGAAATCCAGGTACTCGTTACAGAAACAGGATATGAAATTCTGGCGTACTGATACGCCGGCATGCAGGCCTTCCCGCATCAAAACAGGCGGGAGGGCTTTTTTACTCTGAAAGTCCCCGCCGCCGTCAGGCCGCATAAGTTCAGGGATGCCCCATGTGCCCGCCGGGCGCATGTAGGTTTACTCTTACGAAAGGAATTTTTTTATTATGGAACCAAATCAGACATTTCTCCGGGAGACACCTGTACGCCGTCTCCTGCTTTCTATGTCCATTCCCGTGGCATTGTCCATGCTGATCCAGTCCCTTTACAATATCGTGGACAGCATCTGGGTGGCAAAGCTGGGGACAGACGCCATCACAGCCGTATCCCTGGCCTTTCCCCTGCAGAATATCATTGTATCTGTAGGAGTGGGCATGGGCGTGGGCGTAGGCTCCCTGATCTCCATGAGCCTTGGCTCCGGAGACAGGAAGCGGGCAGACCGCTGCGCCTCTGTGGGGATCACCCTGGCCATTTTTCACTGCTTTCTCTTTATTCTGGGCGGGATTTTTATTACCAGGCCATTTTTAGCCCTGTTTACAGAGGATGAAAAAATCCTGTCCTGGGCCTGTGACTACACCTATATCGTTCTCTGCCTGTCCTTCGGCCAGATCCTCCAAATGTGCCTGGAAAAGATCTTTCAGGGACTTGGGAAAATGAAAACCACCATGTATCTGATGGCCAGCGGCTGTGTCATCAATATCGTCCTGGATCCCATCCTGATCTTCGGCTGGTTCGGAGCCCCCAAAATGGGGGTAGCCGGGGCGGCTCTGGCTACGGTGATCGGGCAGGTGGGGGCATTTCTTATCTATGTGATCGTATGCCTGAAAACCAATATCGGCATCACCATCCATCCCCGGCTGATGAAGCCGGACCGGGATACTGTAAGCTCTATCTACAGCATCGGCATCCCCTCCAGCCTGATGCTTGCCATGCCCTCTCTGCTGACTGCCATACTAAACGGGATCCTGGCTGCATTCGGCAGCGTCTATGTGGCTGTGCTTGGACTGTATTTTAAGCTGCAGACCTTTGTAAACATGCCCTCCAACGGAATCATCCAGGGGATGAGGCCCATTGTCAGCTACAATTACGGAGCCGGCGAAAACAAACGGATGCGCCAGGTGATCCGCTTTGCCCTGGAGCTGGTGGCTGTCATCATGGCGGCAGGAACAGCCGCCTCCCTGTTCTTCCCGGCCCAGATCCTTTCCCTTTTTGATGCCGATGCCCAGCTTCTGGAATATGGCATTCCCGCCCTGCGGATCATCGGCCTTGGCTTTCTGATCTCCACCCCTGGCATTATCGCCTCCGGCGTCTTTGAAGCCATGGGCCGTGGAAAGGATTCCCTGATGATCTCACTGCTGCGCCAGCTGGTGATCATCGTGCCTCTGGGGTTTATCCTGTCACGGTTTTTAGGCCCTGCAGGGATCTGGATCGCCTTCCCGGCAGCGGAGGCAGTAGCCGGAGTGGTGGCTGTCAGGCGTCTGGCTTCCCTTTAAAGATCCGACAGGAATCCTTAATATTTTCTTTTATTTGCTTTATAGGATGTTTAGGAATCCTCCACACTTTAGTCACAAATCTCCGCTATTATATAGTCATAGACAAGGCAGCAGGCCTTTTTACATAGATCATGTTTTCTTTCCTTCATTTTCTTATAATTGAAAAGGATGGCCTCAGAGCCATCCTTTTCGACAATCATCCTCTTATACCACTCAAGAAATTTCTTTCTGGACCGCTTCCGTTTTCCTTTGCATCGTCCTTTATGTAGTCCCTGAGACAAAACTTCCCGCACCTGGACGCAAAATAAACTATAAAGATAACAGCCACATTGTTGTTTATGCAGAACAGACAATTTAAGATATGGATTTTTATTGAAAATGACCATGCCGGTCTGTGGTACAATCGTAAAATATGAACACATATAAGGCAAGGAGGACAGGCTATGACGCAGCGGGAACCGGATGCCCTTAAAGAGGAACGCTATCTCATCGGGGAGGTGGGAAAGATCACCGGACTGTCAAAAAATACACTTCATTTTTATAATAAGATCGGGCTTCTTGTGCCGGATTATATTGATGATACCAACCAGTACCGCTACTATTCCAGGTGGAACCTGTGGCAGCTGGATATTATCACCATCTGCCGAAAGCTGAGCATCCCCCTTGAAAAAGTAAAGCAGATCCTGGATCTCCAGGATAACGCGAAGATCACCCAGCTTCTAATGGAGTACAGGGACGAGGCCCTTACCCTCAGCCGCTATTACCGGCAGGTAGCCGACGATATTTTGTGGTATCACGAAGAGGGTCAGCGGATCGCCGCCTGTACCGGCCCCCAGCCAGTGCGCCTGGAGGCATTAAAAGAGGAAACGGTGATCGCCGGGGTCTTAAAAAGAAAGCAAAGCTCCTACCACGCCAATCTCCAGGAGGCTGTCAAGGATGTGCTCCGGCACGCAAGCTCCATCAAACGCCGGTACGGCTATATTATGGGGCTGGAGCAGTTTTACAGAGGCGAGCTGTGCAAATGCCGTGAATACATGAAAGTGCCGGATCTCTCCACCCTTTCAAAGGCCGCCCCGGAAACCCTCTATACCATTCCCGCAGGGGCCTATGCCGTCTGCATGGTCCATATCGTCAATCACAGGGCGGATCTGTCTCCCCTGTTTTCCTGGCTTGAGGAGCACCATTTTCAGGCCCTGGAGGTGTATGCGGAGGAAGTGGGGCTGCAGCTTTTCAATTATATCGATGATTATTACTGTGAGCTGAAGGTACGGCTGAAAACCGGAGATTAAATCCTTTCATTTTCCTCTTGACCGTGTAGTTACTACATCCTTTAAGCTATTGGCTCGAAAGGACGTGATAACATGAACACAGAGAACATGAAAAACCAGAAAATGGATGATGCATCTATGTGGAGGCTCCTGGTGCGGCTTTCCCTGCCGGTGATGCTGGCCCTCCTGATCCAGTCGGTTTACAATATCGTAGACAGCTATTTTATAGGGAAATACTCTCCCGAAGGGCTGACGGCCCTTTCCATCATCTTCCCTATCCAGCTTCTTATGACCGCCCTGGCTACCGGCACCGGAGCCGGGCTGAATATCCTCATTGCCCGAATGGACGGCACCGGGCGCAGCCGGTCTCAGAAGCGGCTTCTGCGCCGTGGCATGGCCCTGGGCTGCTTTAACTTTATCTGCTTTGCCGCCGCAGGACTTCTGCTTTGCAGAGGCTATTATCATTTTTCCTCGAATCAGCCCCTTGTAAGGGAATATGGAATCCAGTATACCAGGATCATCCTTCTCTTTTCCATGGGTATGTTTTTAGAAGCAAACTGCACCAAAATCCTTCACGCCAAGGGCAGTATGATCCTTCCCATGGCCGCTCAGGTGGCAGGGGCCCTGGTGAATGTGGTGCTGGATCCGATTCTGATCTTCGGACAGTTCGGCCTTCCGGCCATGGGAATCCGGGGTGCGGCCATCGCTACGGTGGCAGGCCAGTGGTGCGCCATGGGGATCGTGCTGGCGGCAGTTTTAAGGCTTTATAAGAGGCTTCCTTTTCAGGAGGAGCATGAGATTGCAAAGCCGATTTACAAAGACTGGAGCTCCATTTACCAGGCGGGCCTTCCTTCCATCGTCATGCAGTCCCTGAATACCCTGTATATCATTGGTCTTAACCTGGTTTTAAAGTCATTTTCAGAAGATGCTGTAACGGTGCTGGGGATTTATTATAAGCTGCAGACCTTCTTTTTCATCCCCCTGCTTGGACTGCAGCAGGTGATCCTGCCGGTAATCAGCTACCATTACGGGGCCGGAAATAAGAAACAGATCCGGGACACCCTCTACTGCTCCATCGGCATCGGCCTTGGAGTCATGGGCCTTGGAATGGCCTCCTTTATGCTGATGCCAAAGGTCCTCCTGTCTATCTTTTCCGTCAAGCCGGAGATCCTCTCCATCGGAAAGACAGCCCTGCCCATTATCTCCATCAGCTTCCTTCCGGCCGCCTTTGTTATTATGCTGACTGTATATTTCCAGGGAGTGGATCAGGGACTGTACAGCCTGTGCGTCACAGTGCTTCGGCAGCTGATTCTTTTAGTCCCTCTGGCGTGGGTCTTTCATTTCTTCGGACTTAAGCAGGTGTGGCTTACCTTCCCAGTGACGGAGATTCTTTCCGCCTCCTGCGCCATTTTTCTGTACCGGAAGGGCCGGGCCAGAGAAATGACTTTGACAAGATAATACTTTGAATCGCTAAAAAATGCTTGTGCCCTGCCAGATTTCGTCGTATACTATGATAGAAAGCAAATAGACAGGAGGACACAGTTATGGAAAAGATTAAGATGACCACTCCCCTTGTGGAGATGGACGGCGACGAGATGACCAGGATTCTTTGGCAGATGATCAAGGAACACCTGCTGCTGCCTTTTATTGACCTGAAGACTGAGTATTATGACCTGGGCCTTGAATACAGGGATGAGACGAATGACCAGGTGACCGTTGATTCAGCTAATGCCACAAAGAAATACGGCGTTGCTGTAAAATGTGCTACCATTACCCCAAATGCAGCCCGTATGGATGAATACCACCTGAAGGAAATGTGGAAGAGCCCTAACGCCACCATCCGCGCCATCTTAGACGGTACCGTATTCCGTACTCCGATCATTGTAAAAGGCATTGAGCCATGTGTAAAAAACTGGAAAAAGCCCATTACCATCGCAAGACACGCCTACGGCGATGTATACAAGGCAGCTGAGATGAAGATTCCGGGAGCCGGAAAAGCAGAACTGGTATATACAGCTGAAGACGGTACAGAAAGCCGGGAGCTGATTCACACCTTCAACTGCCCGGGTATCCTTCAGGGTATGCACAATATCACCCCTTCCATCGAAAGCTTCGCAAGAAGCTGCTTTAACTACGCCCTGGATACAAAGCAGGAGCTGTGGTTTGCTACAAAGGACACCATTTCCAAGAAATATGACCACACCTTCAAGGACATTTTCCAGGAAATCTTTGACGCTGAATATGCGGATAAATTTAAAGAGGCCGGTATCTCCTACTTCTATACTCTGATCGATGATGCCGTAGCCCGTGTGATGAAATCTGAGGGAGGCTATATCTGGGCCTGCAAGAACTACGATGGTGATGTGATGAGTGATATGATCTCCTCTGCCTTCGGTTCCCTGGCTATGATGACTTCCGTTCTTGTATCTCCTGAGGGATATTTTGAGTATGAGGCTGCCCACGGTACGGTACAGCGCCATTATTATAAGCACTTAAAGGGCGAGGAAACCTCTACCAACTCCGTTGCCACCATTTTCGCATGGAGCGGTGCTCTGAGAAAGAGAGGCGAGCTGGATCAGAATAAGGAGCTGATGGAGTTTGCTGACCGGCTTGAAAAGGCTGCCATCGATACCATCGAAGGCGGCGAGATGACCAAGGATCTGGCCCTGATCACCAGCAACCCAAATCCTGTAGTTTTAAACAGCGAGGACTTTATTAAGGCCATTGCCAAGCGTCTGTAAGAATAAAAATACAATACCCCCATTCCGAACTGGATGGGGGTATTTTTATAGGTCAATCCAGCCGTTCTATGTTCACAGTGGCAATGGCTGACTGCCCCGGTTCTCCGGCTATCATGGATGTAATCCCCGCTCCGCTTAAATCCTGTATATCCTTCATCGTACACTCCATTGTAACAAAGGCTTCCCGGATCACCGGGGCATGAACGGCTTTTCCATGGTCAAGGGTGAAGCCTCCTGCCGCAAACTCATCCTCCTCCAGGTCATTGCAGTGGATGGTATGGATCAGCCGGTCATACATACTTATGGGAAGGAAATTGATACAGAAGCATTTTTCTCTCTGAATGTTTGCATAGGTGTAAGTATGCTGATAAAGATTGCCCATAACCGCAAAAAAATACCGTCCTATCCCCATGGAAACAGCTCCATGCGTGGAAGCAGACATTCGGCTTTCCATTTTCCTTCTAGGTAGTGATGGCAAATAAAACAGTCGGAATACCTGCCGTTGTCTCAAAATGTGAAAACAGTTCATTTTGTTTGATTTCTTTCTCGTCTGCATCAGCTTCTTCATGGTAGAATCATCTATTCTAAAATCACAGGAAGAATCACCATAATAATTCCAAACAGTACAAATAAAATACCGCCTAATCTGGTGCTTTGCAGGTAAAAATCAGATGATTCATCTGCCCGGTAGGATTTCCATTTTTCCGTCCATTCCCAGATTAAATCAGGTCTTAAAAAAATGAATGCCCCCGCTGCGGCAACTATGATTCCTCCAAAAATAGAATACAACATATAACGCCTCCCTTCGCCCCAGAGAATACTTCCGCCAAATAAAACCATAACGTCGGCCTGGCAGATTCCGTATTTGTCCTGTAATTACCGGGCATCAGATCTGGATTATCTCTTTTTCCCAGAAATGATCTCCCTTCCAATCCCCTTCTCCAGCCTCCATTCCGGCGCAGTGCCGTCATCTGCCCAGTATTCATCCACTGCTGTGATTTTATCATCCACAACCCGGATGAAGGAAGTGGCGTGAAATGACATACTGCCATCTTTGGGGTATACACAAGTGACTGTAATAAATAAATCGTTTATTTTCTCAACTCTCTCTACTTCTCCCTCCCAGCGGCCGGGATATTCACAGTTGGCAATTATAAATTCATCTGCCGTAAAATGTTCATTGGTGCAATGCCAGTTGATGTATGCGGCTGGGGCAAAGTAGGCTTTGATGGCGGCTGCATTTTGTTCTAATATGTCTTTCCAAAATTGATATATGTTCATAGGGTCTTGTCCTTTCAGTGAGTGAAGGGGAGACTGGCTTCTTCCAGAAAGAAAATCCCCTCTATCAAGTTGATAAACATTTCCAAATTCTCTGCCCTCTCCCAAAACATGGTATCAATACCTGAAACTCCAGAAAATTCATTTCACCAGATATTTTTCAAAGGCCTTATGAGTATCTATGTGTACCTCTCTGAAAAACAGGATCAGCCAGATTATAAATGCAGGAATTGCCATATAGGGCGTTACCAGACAGGACAGCACAGCTCCTGTAAGCATAATAGCTGACCATGTGAAACACTGGTTTCTTATATCACGGCAGATCCAAGCTTTGTCATACAATGCCTGTTCTTCCTTAGATAGAGAATTGAACCCGGAGACCAACCCGGCTGCCTTCTCTTTCAATATCCAAAATACGATCCCCATAATGAAAAATGGAAATACAAGAGCTCCGCATATCCAGAATCCTACATTCATATTTAACCTCCGCTGTGGCAGAAACATGACCTATATCCGTTTTTTTCTATTGTATAGGATTGCAGGCTTTTTCGACAGCCATTTTTTTCGTAAAACAAATTTTTTATTCTCTGACACAATATGGATATTTACACCTGTTTACGGCCAAACAACACAAAAAGGAAGGGCGCCAAAAATCTCAGCCATCCAATCACAGAAGCAAAATTTCCAAGGTATTCTTTTAAGCTTAAAGAAAGCTCCTGGAAAAAGCCGGTCCATCTGAGGGGCATTCCCAAATGCATAAATAAAACCCCGGCAGGCCCCGTTGTTGCGCCGGTGAGTAGTTGGAGCAGAAACAGTATGATCCCATAGCCAGAAACAACCGCAGCAGAAATGAATATTTCCTTCCTCGACTGTTTTAGGAGCAGAAGCATTCCGCCCAGCACCAAAGCCGCTGCCAGGAGCCCTGCGCTTGTAAGCAGCGATGCCCAGCTGCTTATCCCACCAGCTTCCGTTATACCAAATCGCAGTACCATTTTTATATAAATGGAATTATAAAAAAATCCGGCAGCAACTGCAATCAGAGGAACCCGCCAAATACTATTTGCGTACTGTTTCCATTTTTCCATTAAAATCCTCCTTTTCTGCGTTTGTCTAAATCCCATGGCAGTTCCATTTTACTCTGTCCTCAATCAGGAGCCCATTTCGTCCAATGCACTCATAAGTGAAGACTGCTTTTCTTTCATCAGAAGAAGAAATGATGCAAAATGGTTCTATCTGGGGCCAGGTCCCTCCTGCAATTTCTTCTGCTGATGGCGGAATGTCAGAACCCTCCCATCCGGTCTGTATCGCTAAAACAGAAGTGTCTGCCCATATTTCTTTGGAAACAGATATTAGCAGCTCCATTCTTCCAGGTTTCAATATTTCAAAATAGTTCCCGTCCTTTTCTCTGGTATATTCCCGTAAATCATCTTCAGGAATAATTAACTCAAAAGAGAATGTGCTCTCCCCTCTGGTATTCATAATAAATAACCGGACTTCTGAAAAGTTAAAATAGTGGAACTGTATTTGCTTATAACCCTGCAGATAGTGCTGGGTATATCCAAGCTCAAAGTCTGCATCTAATTTACTCTGATTCCACGTAATGATGTCCTCAAAGGAATCCTTTTCGTACTCCCAGCAGCCGCTTTTAAACACAAGGCCAGAATGGATCAGGGCTTCACAAAAGGTCCTGACTGCATCCTGGCTTTTATGAAACTCAAACGTTACAGAAAAATATGCCGGCATTATCATCCCTCCCTATACCAGCTGTTTCAGCCCCGCTGTCTAATAACCAGAATGCTCCGAAGACAAAACTATTTCCAATGCTTTAACTGCGAAAGCCAGGAATCAAACTGAGCGCGCCTGACGTCCTGTTCCAGGTGGTCAGGATTGGGGATCTGTTCCACAAGAAAATCCAGCAGAGACTCTTTTGACTGATACATAAACTTCCCATCTGCATAACACCATTTACAGTAATCCTCGTTGAAGCTGCCATCGGGCTCCCGGCTGATGATCTCATCCTCATTCAGGGGCATTCCGCAGCACTGACAGACAAGCCGGCGCGGCGCTCCCAGAAGGGTATTGATGGATACGCCAAATTCCCGGGATAATAATTTTAATGTATCCGTACCTGGCTGTGTTTCACCCATCTCCCAGCGGCTCACCGCCTGTCTGGTAACCATCACCCGCTCTGCCATCTGTTCCTGCGTAAGATTATGTTTCTCTCGGAGATTTTTAATCATATCCTGTATTTCCATATCTGCTCCTCCTGGAAAATCTTTTTTCTCTATCATAACCTTTTGAAGGGTATTCGGCAAGCAACCTGCGGTTGCCAGGTCACCGTCTCCATAAAATTTTATTTTGTCTGGATAAATGTATTTGAATTTGTGCATGTTAAAGCTCCAGCTTACTGCCATCTGTAGCAAACATCATATCATTATCATAATCCTTCGGCTGGTTTCCCAATTTTTCAAGAAAATCTGATACATGATTCTGAGAAGCAGTCATTTATAATCCGTACCCAAACCGCCCCCTCCCACAAACTTTCCCTGCACCATCCGGTATATAATAAGATATTCGCTGTCATCTTCTCCAAGCCATTCCTCTGCTGCCATAATAAACTCCCTCTAAATCAATATACTCCCCGGCTGTCACATGGATCAAGCCCTTCCAGCCGGTATGGCTTAAATCTCAGATAATCCGCAGAAACAAGGCTGTATTCAATCCCATTTACCTCCCCCAGGAAGCTGTCCTGGTAGTTATCCCGGCCATGGATATGGGAGTAAATGACCTGTGAAGCGCCGTATTCCTCTGCCAGCCTGGTAAAGCAGCTTTCCTCCTCTCCTATGCTGGTAGGAGGATAATGGAGAAACATCAGAAACCTTTCATACCCGGCGGCCCGGGCCTGCTCAAAGGAGAAACGCAGCCGTTCAAGCTCCCGCTCAGTCAGCTTCCCAGCCTGCTCCGGCGTATCCCGGCCTTCGTCGCAGTAGCCCTTTGTCCCTACCAGGGCATAGTCTTTATAGGTGAAAAAATTGTTCTGAAGAAAGGACAGCTGTCCTTCATACCTGCGGTTCAGCTGCTCCGTTTTCTTTACCTCCCAGAACAGGTCATGGTTTCCCCGAAGGAGGATCTTCCGGCCGGGAAGGGCTGCGATAAAAGCCAGATCTTCCTCACACTCTGCCAGCTTCCGTCCCCAGGAATGATCCCCCGTCACTACTACAGTGTCCTCCGGCCGGACCATTTTCTTCCAGTATTTTTCTATTTTTTCAGCATGATTCTTCCATTCTTTTCCAAACTGATCCATAGGCTTCGGATACTGGAAGGAAAGATGGAGATCACCGATGGCATAAATGGACATTTTCCCCCTCCTTACCCAAAATGGAACGGAACCAGCCAGTCAGGAATAAAGCCAAAAAACATTCCAATTACAATCATGCCCCAGTCTACATCACGGGTTTTCATAATGGCACATCCTCCCGAAACAGATTTGAACAAATAAATAGATTTTGAATATAAAATGTTCAGTTTATTTTAACTTATCACAGACTGATAGAAAAAACAATTACAGATGCCTTAACTTTCTCTGACAAAATCCATATTTCTGAAAAAAGAAATGCCCTGAACCCTGGCAAGCTCCTCGATCTGTTCCTGGCTTAAGGATCATTTACCTGCCCTGTTTCAATAATTTTTACATTCTTAAGCTCCTGTCCTGGATTTCCCGGTGTTCTCTCATAATGGTTGCTGCTGCAGTTAAAAAACGTTTCATCTCACTGCCTCCTCCAGTCATTTTGATGCTATCTTTGGAAATGAAAGTAAGGAAAAGTCCATATCATATATGAAAAACCTCATATCCACCTCTCGGCCATTGATTAAAAATGTGTGTGCCTTCTCATTCTTCCGGCTCATACCCTGATGTTCGTAAAAGCCATAATTGCAGCTGGTGTCTGTAAACAGATAAAATTCATTCAGCTTCTGTTCTTTTATATATTCAAGTGCAGACTCAAACAGCCTTTTTCCAACGCCATTTCCACGGCAGGCGGAACGGACCGCGAACAATACGATTTCTGCCGGATAGTCTTTGTTCATTTCCCTTAGTAATTCCTTATCGATCCCGCTGATCCTTCCGAACATCCTGGCCACCTGCCTTCCTTCTTTGGATAAAAGCAGGGACAGAGCTGATCGGATCTGCCTGACCCGGTCAGAAAGAGATTCCCTATGGGCTGCCGCATGGTTCACTAAAATAATGCCCGCAATCTCCCCGTCTGCCACCGCTATTCTTGCATAAGTACCATTGACCAGACAACTGCTCAAAAATACCTCTGCCAGTTTCACCGCCGTTTCAGGGCTGCTGAATGAATCATAATGCCATGTTTCCCGGATGATCTCCGCCAGTGCTTTAAAATCCTGTTTTTGATATTCTCTTAATTCGATCTCCATTCTTGTTCTCCTTTATTTTTGATATTTTATATGATAAAGTATACAGTAACTGTAAAGTCAATAGGGAGATTGAAATGAAACGTGAAATCAAGAGCTTAACAACGGCCCAGTTTGCCAGACTCCATGGAGTAAATAAACGGACTCTCCATTATTATGATGAGATCGGGCTTTTTCGCCCCCTTACAAAAGCAGAAAATAACTATCGGTATTACGACATTTCCCAGAGTATGGACTTTGAATATATCCGTATGCTGAAAGAACTGAATATGAGCATTGAAGAAATAGAACAATATCGGAACCATCCCAGTCCCGGCCATTTTTTAGCCCTTGCAGAGGCCAAGGAAAAGGAACTGAATGAAGAAATCCAGCGGCTTCAAAGAATACAAAAAATACTGCAGGCAAAAAAAGAACAGATCAGGCTCTGCGAAGCCCTGCAGGAGCAGGAAATCCGGCTGGAAAAATGTTCCTCAGAGCGGATCCTGGTGATTCCCTATGACTTCGCGGATGATGATCTGCCGCGGCTCTTTATGCATTTGAAGCATACATGGAAGATTGAACAAATACGCATGGGAATCGGAAGCTTCATTTCCCTTGACAAAGTATACAGCCTGAATTTTGCCAGATATGACGGAATCTATACCATCGCCCTGGATGATCCGTCTGAATCAGACAGCATGATCAAGCCGGAAGGAACCTATCTGTGCGGTTATCAGAAAGGAACCTGGGATCAGTTAACCGGTATGTATAAGAAAATGATTGATTACGCCAAAAAGCAGCATTTAACCCTTACAGGCTATGCTTATGAGACAGGGCTGAATGATTTTGTGATCTCCAGCCCTGAGGATTATGTCACGAAGATTATGATACGGGTTGAAGGAGGAATTTGAGGACTGTTCCGGGCCTTTCACACTCCTGCACCTGGTCACTTTCAAAGTGAATTTCGACCGCCGCCTTTTTTATCTAGGCACTTCAGTGCATTTTTCTACTGGGGGTGTGGGGAAATGGGGTTTCGTTAAAGAAAAAAGATTTTGAAAAGAAAGGTTTGTTGGCTGGGTTATCGCTGGGGGACGGCGGTCTTCTGGACCGGCCCCCGGGCCGGTCCAGAAGCATCGGAGGTGCCTCCGATGCCAGGGTGTCTAAAAAGACAGGCTTTCAAGCGAGCTTGAAGCCTGTCTTTTTAGACACCCTGCCGCCGTCCGGCAGGTTTTTCGTTTAGTTGTTGATCAATTTATCCGTATCGTTCCAGCTGTAGAGTTTTCTTAATTCGGCGCCTACTTTTTCAAGGGGCTGTGCGGCTTCGTTGGCTCTCATGGCTCTGAAGTGCGGGCAGCCTACCTGGTTTTCGGTGAGCCAGTCTTTTGCAAAGGTGCCGTCCTGGATATCGGACAGGATCTGCTTCATAGCTTTCTTGGTCTCGTCGGTTACAATCTTTGGTCCGGTGATGTAATCGCCGTACTCGGCTGTATTGGAAATGGAGTATCTCATGCCTGCGAAGCCGCTTTCATAGATCAGGTCTACAATCAGCTTCATCTCGTGTACACACTCAAAATATGCGTTTTCAGGAGCGTATCCAGCCTCTACCAGAGTCTCAAAGCCTGCCTTCATCAGGGCGCATACGCCGCCGCACAGAACAGCCTGCTCACCGAACAGATCAGTCTCTGTCTCTACCTTGAAGGTGGTCTCCAGGATACCGGCTCTTGCGCCGCCAATACCCTGACCGTATGCCAGTGCCATATCCAGTGCCTTGCCGGTGGCATCCTGATATACAGCTACCAGACATGGGGTTCCTCTGCCCCTCTGGTACTCACTTCTTACAGTGTGGCCTGGTGCCTTTGGAGCGATCATGGTTACGTCTACATCCTTTGGCGGAACGATCTGGCCAAAGTGGATGGCAAAGCCGTGAGCGAACATCAGCATCATACCGGGACGCAGGTTGGGCTCGATAGATTCTTTGTACATAGCGGCCTGCTTCTCATCATTGATCAGGATCATGATCACGTCAGCCTTCTTTGCAGCCTCCTCAGCGGTATAAACCTCAAAGCCCTGCTCCTGGGCCTTCTTCCAGGAACGGCTTCCCTCGTAGAGACCTACGATTACGTTGCAGCCGGACTCCTTTAAGTTCAGCGCATGAGCGTGTCCCTGGCTGCCATAGCCGATGACAGCGATGGTCTTGCCTTCCAGTAATGATAAATTACAATCTTCCTGATAATAAATCTTTGGCATTGTCTTATCCTCCTTAAATTCCCTTGAAAATATATGTTTAAGGCCGCAAAACCGACCCTTAAGCCCCGTTTACGGAAGCATGCGAATATCGTCTGAGCCCCGCTCCAGACCTGTCAGGCCGGTACGGGCAAGCTCCAGGATCTCATAATCCTCCAGCAGGTTGATCAGCGCGTCCAGCTTGGACTGGTCTCCCGTCAGCATCACTGTCAGCGAATCCTTACCCACATCTACGATGGTGGCCCGGAAAATATTGGAAATGGCGCTGACCGACTGACGGTCCGCTGCGCCGGCACGGATCTTTACCATGATCAGTTCTCTGTATACCGACCGGTCCGGCTGCAGCTCCTTGATGTCTCTTACATCCTCCAGCTTATTAAGCTGGTTCTTGATCTGCTCCAGTACGGTCTGGTCTCCCAGGGAAACCACCGTCATTCTGGAATAGCGGGGATCCGCTGTCATGCCTACTGTCAGACTTTCAATATTGTAGCCGCGTCGGCTGAACAGGCCTGCTACTCTGGCCAGTACACCGGCGGTATTGTCTACTAACAATGATAATACGATACGATCGTCCATTTTCTCACCCTCTCGTAATAGTAACCTCTATGCGCCTCCTGCCTCTGCCGGCCGGCGCTTTCATTGTAAAACGCTCGTTTATTTTCTTAAAATCATAGCAACCATTATTCTATTTGTCAATTGCATAATAGGAATGGCCATTATGAATCCTGGTTATGTAAGAACTGCTCCAGCTCCTCCACCGTTTCCACGATTTTTGCGGCCCCTGCGGCTTCTAACTCCTCTCTGCTCCCATAGCCGTAGAGAACGCCCACGCAGTCCAGGCCGCATTCCCTGGCCCCGATCACATCATGCTCCCGATCTCCCACCATCAGGATCCGGGCCCTGGAAGCCTCATCCTGGCCGATGCCGCAGGTATCCAGCACATAGCGGATCACATCTCCCTTTCTGACACGGGTCTCCTCCATATCCGCCCCGCCGATCATGGTAAAATACTCGGTCATGCCGAAGTGCTCCAGGATTTTTTTAGCAAAAAGCTCCGGCTTGGAGGTGGCCACAAAAAGCTCAAAGCCCGCCTCCTTAAGCCCCGACAGCATCCTGCGGATCCTCGGATATTCCTTATTTTCCAGCCATCCCTTTACGCTGAAGTATTCCCGGTAAACCTGAACCCCCTCTCTTGCCTGCTCCGGCGAAAAGCCGTAAAACTTCATATAGCTGTCTGTTAAGGGCGGCCCGATAAAGGGACAGAGACTGTCCAGATCCTCCACATGGATCCCGTAATGCTCCAGGGCATACTGCACTGATTTTGTGATCCCCTCCTTGGGGTCTGTCAATGTTCCGTCCAGATCAAATAATATGTACTTCCCTTTCATAAACCCTCCTACAGCCTTCCATCCTTAAACGCCTTCATCATCTCATGCCCTACACTGATAAAGGGACTGTACTCCACGATCTCGTCCCTGGTAAACCAGCCTGCCTCAGAAAGCTCATTTTCCTCCAGGCGTATAGTATCATCTCCGTCCAGATCTGCCGTAAAGCCGATCATCTCCGTATCAGAAAATGCCCAGGGCTGGCTTTTGTAGTACCGTATGTTCTTTACCTTAAGTCCGACCTCCTCCATTACCTCTCTGCGCACGCAGTCCTCAAAGGTCTCTCCTACCTCCACAAAGCCTGCTATAAGGGCGTAATTACGGTAGGCGCCCCTGGCGTAGCGGGACATCAGAAGCTTATCTCCATTTTTGATGGCCACAATGATCGCCGGACTGATCTTCGGATACTCCGTCTGCCCGCAGGCGGGGCACACCATGGACCGTTCTGTCCGCCCCGGCTCCATTCTCGTCCCGCAGCAGCCGCAGAAGCTGCGGCTCTGGCGCCACCGGTAGATCTGGCTTCCTGTGATCCCCGCAAAGGCCTGATACTGAGGTTTAAAGGCGCGGAACACCGTAAGCGCCTCCATCACATAGCCTCCGAACTCAGGCATTTTCATATCTGTTACCATAAAATAATTTCTTTCATCAATGGAAAAAAGATAATAGGCCCCGGCCTCAAACTCTCCTTCCTCCTTCAGATCTGCGAAGGTAGGAAGGCGCAGCCCCTCCTCTTCTTTTATGAGCATCACCTTATTATACTCATAGTGTAAAAGGAAATCCTCCGCCTCCGGCTTACATTCCCGGTAGGCCGGATCATATGTATGTGGTGCAATATCCTGTATCATCTGTCCTTTGTATCCTTTCTTAAAGCGGGAGCCCTTCTATTGCAGTCAGGCTCCCGTTCCGTTTTCAGTCGTGGATCACCACGCTCAGTTTTTTTCCGAGCCCAAGGCTCATCACTCCCAGAAGGGATTTACCGTCTACCATGCAGCTTCCAAAGCATACATCCACATCCTCCTGGTATTTTTCCGCCTGTTTTACAAACCTGCGGATATCCTCTACTGATTCAAAGGTTACTTCCCTGGTTGTCATACTGCTGCCTCCTGCCTGTTTGATATAGAAAGTATTTCCATCCCCAGGAGGTTTATTCCATTTTTATCTGCCAAATCGTGTGAGGATCCATTTTTTCGCGTTCCAGCGCTTCAGACTGCTGAAAAAATAGTAGTAAATCACAAAAGCAATGGTCGTCAGCGTCCAGGTCAGAGGATAGCAGAAGGCTGCCCCGATAATATGATGGAAATGAGGCAGGGCAAGCATGATCCACAGCACCCTGACAGCGCAGACTCCCAGACCGGTGATCACCAGCGGCATCCAGGCGTCGCCTACGCCTCTTAAGGTACCGGAAAGGATCTCGATCCCGATATAGGTAATAAAAGTAGGTACCATAAAATGCAGCAGCCGGATGCTGATTTCCTGCACCGCCGGATCTGTTGTAAAGAGCCAGATCAGATAATGGCCCCAGTTATAAAGACCAAATCCCGCAAGAACTGTCATTACAATACCGATCACCATACAAGCCCCGGCTCCCTTCCTGACACGGTCCAGCCTTCTGGCTCCGTAGTTCTGTCCTACAAAGGTAGTCACTGAGATCCCAAGGGCATTGATCATCATCCAGAACAGGCCGTCCACCTTCCCGTAGGTGGCCCAGGCAGATACATTGTCTGTTCCCAGGGTGTTCACGCCGGCCTGGACGATTACATTTGAAATATTGTACATAATAGACTGCATACCTGCCGGAATGCCGATCCGCACGATTCTGCCAAGCATCCGCTTATCGATCCTGACCTCCTTCCAGACCAGCTTATACATATCTTCTGTCCGCATCAGGGCCCGGATCACCAGGACGGCGCTGACAAACTGGGAGGCAATGGTAGCAATCGCCGCTCCGGCCACTCCGATCCCCATCACCGCTACTAAAAATATATCCAGAATAATGTTGATAAAGCAGCTGACGATGAGGAAATAAAGGGGCCGCCTCGAATCTCCCACCGCGCGGAGGATACCCGCGCCCATATTGTAGATCAGGTTGGGCACCATACCCAGAAAATAGATCCGTATGTACACCATGGCGTGTCCCATCACGTCCTCCGGCGTTTTCATGGCCCTGAGGGCCCATACGGAGCAGGTCAGGCCCAGGAGCATCAGCACCAGGCCCCCTGCTACGGAAAAGGCAATGGAGGTGTGGACGGCCCAGTGAACCTTATCCGCCTTCCTGGCACCGTAATATTGTGAAATGACCACTGTGGCGCCGCTTGAAAGGCCCACGAAAAAACCAACCAGAAGATTGATCAGGGTACTGGTGCTGCCCCCTACCGCCGCCAGGGCCTGTTTGCCCACAAAGCGGCCTACTACCATGGCATCTGCCGTATTATAAAGCTGCTGGAAAAATGTTCCAAACAAAATGGGGAAAAAGAACAGCAGAAGCTGTCCATAGATACTTCCCTCTGTAATGCGGTTCACCCTGCCTGTTTCCTGTCTCATGCTCTTTAGTCCTTTTCTGCCACCGTTGTAATAGATTTTACAAGACCTGCGATCCCCTGGATCTCCGAAGGAATGATGATCTTATTTGCCTTGCCGTCCGCTGCCGCCTGAAATGCCTCCAGGCTCTTAAGCTGAAGCACAGCTGCGTCAGCCCCTGCCTCCTTAATATAGCGGATACCGTCTGCTGTTGCCTGCTGGACGGTGCGGATGGCCTCTGCCTGGCCCTCTGCCTCCTTGATCTTCTTCTCCTTCTCTGCCTCTGCCCGAAGGATGGCCGCCTCTTTTTCTGCCTCTGCGTTCAGCACCGCAGACTCCTTATTACCCTCTGCCACCAGGATCATGGACTTCTTTTCGCCTTCTGCCCGGAGGATGGACTCACGGCGCTCGCGCTCCGCCTTCATCTGCTTCTCCATGGCCTCCTGGATGGCTGCCGGCGGGATAATATTTTTAAGCTCCACCCTTGTTACCTTGATGCCCCAGGGATCAGTGGCAATGTCAAGGGACTCCTGCATCTTAGCGTTGATGGTCTCTCTGGAGGTCAATGTCTCATCCAGCTCCAGATCACCGATAATGTTTCGCAGGGTAGTAGCGGTCAGGTTCTCAATAGCCAGAAGAGGCCGCTCCACACCGTAGGCATACATCTTGGGATCTGTGATATAGAAAAATACCACCGTATCGATCTGCATGGTCACGTTATCCTTGGTGATCACAGGCTGAGGCGGAAAATCCTCTACCTGTTCCTTTAAGTTCACCTTCTTTGCCACCCGGTCCAGAATTGGCACCAGGAAATGGACTCCTACACCGTAGGTGCCCTGATAAGCACCCAGACGCTCCACAACCAGGGCCTGTGCCTGAGGCACAATCCTGACGCAGCTGGATACCAGCACCAGTATGATCACGGCGATGATGATAAATGCCAAAAATCCCCCAATTCCTCCAATTATTCCAGACATACCTGACTTCCTCCTTCATTTTCTTTTAGAATATACATTATTCCTGCGTTTTATCCAGCGGCTTTACAAAAAGCCTGGCGCCTCTGACCGCAGTTACCACTGCCAGGTCTCCGGGCTCCAGAATCCAGCCATCCTCCCATGCCCTGGCAAGCCAGGTCTCTCCTGCCAGGGTCACGCTGCCAGCCTCCTGCCGGTTGTCGATCCTGGTCTTTACCACCACGTTCCGGCCGATCAGTCCGTCCGGAGCCGCCCCCTTTTTCTCAGGGCCGATCCATCTGGCAGCGAAGGGCCGCACCAGGATGAGGAGCAAAAAGGATACCGCCACAAACGCGAACAGCTGAAACTGGACCGAACCGCCAAGGAGACGGACCACCAGCCCGCCAAGAGCCCCTCCCGCAAACCATATACTGGTCAGAGATACGGTCACCAGCTCCAGAACCAGAAATGCAGTAAATACCAGAAGCCATATAACGATCATAGAATCCCTCCTGTCTGTTCCTTGTTCTTATTGTCATTTTAACACAATTAGGTGTAAATGCAATGAAAAGTGCGAAAAGTAAGAAAACTTTAATCATTGTTTTTTACTCCCACCCATGTTATGATTGGCCTGAAAATGAAAATTCAGACAGGAGATTGATATGATACAGACAGAACACAAAAAAAAGCGGATCCTCCTTCTGGGCACCGGCGGCACCATTGCCTGCAAACGCACCCCCGACGGCTTAAAGCCGGTAATCACCTCGGAGGAGATCCTGACCTATGTCCCTGACAGCCGGGACTACTGCCACATCGACACCATCCAGGTCTTAAATATTGACAGCACCAATATCCAGCCCCGCCACTGGCTGGCTGTAGCAGGAGCCATAGAAACCCATTATGAGGAATACGACGGCTTTGTGATCACCCACGGCACCGATACCATGGCCTATACAGCCGCCGCCCTGTCCTACCTGATACAAAACTCAAAAAAGCCTATTATCATCACCGGCGCCCAGAAGCCCATCGATATGGAAAATACGGACGCCAGGACCAATCTGGCAGACAGCCTTCGGTTTGCCTCCTGTGACAGGACCCATGGGGTGAATATTGTCTTTGACGGCAAGCTCATTGCAGGAACCAGGGGAAAGAAGGAGCGCACAAAAAGCTACAACGCCTTTTCCAGCATCAATTTCCCTGTGATCGCCATTATCCAGGACCAGCATATCCTCTTTTATCTGGATGATAAGGAACTTGTACAGGAGCACGTTACCTTTTACCGGGAGCTGGATTCCAATGTAGGGCTTTTAAAGCTGATCCCTTCTATGGACGCCTCCCTCCTTGACTATATGGCAGAGCATTATGACGCGGTGATCATCGAATCCTTTGGAGTAGGGGGACTTCCCTCCTATGAGGACGGGGATTATTACAGGGCTGTCTCCCGCTGGACTTCCCTGGGAAAAACGGTGGTTATGACCACCCAGGTGACCAATGAGGGAAGCAATATGTCCGTCTATGAGGTGGGCAAAAATATTAAGCAGGAATTCGGCCTTCTGGAGGCCTACGATATGACCCTGGAGGCCGCTGTAACAAAGATCATGTGGATTCTGGGACAGACAAAGGACCCGGAACAGATCCGGGCCCTCTTTTACCAGACAGTGAACAGAGACATCCTGTGGCATATGGACTGAATAACTAGATCAGCCCAAGAGATTTAAGGATATAAAGCCAGAAGGTCAGTGTAAAGGCACTGGCGCAGGTAGTGATGGCAACGATGCTGGCGCTTAAGACACCCTCATGGCCCATATTTTTTGCCATTACAAAGGAGCTGACAGTGGTGGCGGAGCCAAGCATCACCAGAATCGCCACCAGCTGCTCCCTGACAAATCCCGCATACACCGCGGCCGGCAGAAACAGGGCACAGAGCCCCAAAAGCTTCACCGCCGAGGCCGCCAGTGCCGGTCCCGCCTTGGCGCCGGCCTTTTTTATATCAAAAGAAGCACCCATGGCCATAAGGCCCAGAGGAGTTGCAAGGCCGGAAAGGCTGGCCACCGTCTTTTCCATAATGGCAGGCTGATGAAGCCCTGACAGAGACCAGACTACCCCCGCCAGGATCCCCAGGATAATGGGATTGGTCAGGATGCCCTTTAAGGTTCTTCCAAGAGCCTCCCGGCTGATGCCTCCTCCCGGGCGGGCAAAAGACAGCACCACCACCGCCATTACATTATAAAGAGGGACGCTGCCGATGATCATTAGAGGCGCCATCCCCGCATCTCCATATATATTTTTAATAAAGGCGATCCCCAGCAATGCTGCGCTGCTGCGGTAGGAGCCCTGGATGAACTCTCCCCTCAGGCTTTTATCCTTTAAAAATAAGGCCAGGCAGAAGGCGAGAAAGATCCCCAGAAGGGTGGCGCCAAAGCAGAAGGCTACAAACCTGCCGTCCCATACCTTCACAAAATCAGATCCTGCCAGATCCTCAAAAAGCAGCACCGGAAGGGCTGCCTTAAATACGAACTGGTTCAGCCCTCTGGTGATCTCCTCATTAAAAAGTCCTATTTTTTGAAAGATTACCCCAAAAACCATCAGAAGAAAAACAGGTATGGTGGCATTGAGGCTGAATATCAGGTTTTCCATCGTAACTTTACCTTGTAGTCTCCCTCCATTTTACAATATTCTTAAATACGATCTCTCCCTCTGTCTTTTTCCCGTCCAGCACGTCCATCAGCTCCTCCATGGCCCTGACACCTTCCTCATAGGCCGGGGCGATGATGGCGGAGATCGTCGGAGTGGTCATCTTGGTCCAGCCGTCGCAGTCAAAGCCGATGAGCCCCAGAGTATCCGGAAACAAGGACATATAATCAGGAAAACTGCGTATAGCCTGGTAGACCACCTTTAAAAGACCCGGATCTGCCACATAGATCAGGTTTTTTTTATTAAGATCCAGCTCAGCCTTCAGCATCTCATAGATCTGGGCAGAGCGCACGCCGTCAGGAAGATACTGGGCGGAACTTTCCCGGAAGGCGTCCATGAGGGCATCCTTAAAGCCCTGTGTATTCTCAAAACTGCTTCCATGGGCCGTGTCCGCGCTGGACACCATAAGAAAAAACTCATAGCCCTTTTTTACACATTCTGTAATTACCTTGTATACACAATCATAGTTGTTGCCCTTTACATACCGGCCCCTGAAATCATAGGGCTTGGTCTCCAGGTAGACAATGGGCTTTTTCTTTTTCTCCAGACTGGCTGCCAGCATACCAAAGCGGTAGGTGGACTGAATGATAAAACCATCCGCCCCCGCCTTCAGCATCCAACTGATATAGTCCTTTTCATTTTTAAAGATCAGTCCGCTGTTTCCTACCATAATCTGGAAATCCTGAGCCCCTGCTGCGTCCTCGATCCCCTTAAGGGCCTTGGCGCAGTAAGGATCTGAAACATCACCCAGTATGACTCCGATCAGTCCTGTGGTCTTCGCTTTCATGGCCCTGGCTGCGGCGCTTGGCTCATAGCCTGTCTCGTCGATGATATACTGGATCCTGCGCTGCGTTTCTTCTGACATCTTATTCAGTTTTCCATTCAGGTAGAAGGATACAGTAGTCTTTGATACTCCTGCCCGTTCGGCGATTTCGTTAATTGTCAGTTTTTTCATGCTGCCTCCATCCGAGTTTCCTGTATATGTCTCTACCTAATATACCATTAAATTTTTAATCGGTAAAGGTCTGTCTTTCCATCTTTTGAGTAAAAAGCCGCCGCTTTCCCGTAAATGGGCCTTCCCTCATACAGATACATCTTCCCGCCCTGACAGGTTTCCCGGTTCCATACCAGAAAATCCCAGCACTCCCCGGAGGGCAGTTCAAAGGAAAGTGCCACTGTCTCTCCTGCCGGAGCGGGCTTCTCACTTCCGTACTGATATACCGGCCGTTCCTTCACCCGAATTCCCTCCGCACACAGGCACATCCAGCTGGTATAGCGGTCTTTGAAAGCTTCGGACCGTACCAGACGGCTGGTTTCGGACTGCTCATTATAGCGCCTGGAAATTCTGCAGCTTTCTGTGTGAAAGCTGCCGTCTGAATACAGCTGAAGCCTCACTCCCCCGGATTCAAGGAGCAGGCCGGCTGCTTTCCCCGCCTCCACCTGCGGGTCCAGATGGTAATACTCCTTTACCTCATGGGTCCCGCTGCAGCATATATCATTGACGATGAGCCAGATCCCCGGCTCCCCGTACATCACACGGCGGATCACAAGGCAGTCTGCGCCCTGAGGCAGTTTTTCGTGGTATGCCATTTCCCCGAAGGACACTCCCCCCTGGCTGCGGAAATAATTTTTCAGACATTCCGGGTAGCCCTCGTAACCCCAGGCCCCAACAGGACGCCACTGGGATTCTCCGTCTACCACACAGACATTGTGAGCCTGAGACGATTTAAAATAAGGCCGAAGGGGATTATCCTCCCGGTAGGTAAAACGGCCACTGTCTGTAAGGAACAGCCTGCCTTTGTGATAAAGGGAAATATGGGTCAGATCCGCGTGTCCGTGGCTGCTGCCCAGAGGCCCGCAGGTCATAAAGGTATGGTCCCCATCCTCCTGCCAGCTGCTTCTGATGCAGATGGTGCCTCCATCCTCCTGGGCTAAGGCCCTTTTCTCAGGAAATGACGCCTCCATCTGTGCATAGGCTTCTGCTCCCCTTCGTCCAAACAGCCATACACTTTCCAGATCCGCCTTAGGGTAACCGGCTCCCTTATAAACAGGATCTCCGGTAAGTACTGCTGCCTTCACAAAAATATCCCTTACATCTGTCCGGTCGCTGTCTCCCTGGGCCGGCTGGCAGTGATCCGGCCCTGCCAGAAAGAGGACGTGGCGGCTCATCCGGCGGATACTCCTTTTACAGACCTCCAGCTGGCTGCCGTCCTCCCCTGTTCCTCCTGTAAACATAAGCTTCATCACCGCCAGCATCACTTCTATATGATACATAACAGACTGCTCCCAGTGGGAACCGTCCTCCAGAACCTGAAGCTCCAGCTGGGTTTTCAATTCCTCCTTTGCCCACTGCCAGATCTGCTGATCCGGAAGAAGCTCCCCAAACCACTGATAGGCGCTGCAGATGGCAGTGGTCTGCAAAATCCCCCAGTTGCTCAGGGTGTATTTTCCTATATAATGCTCCTTCAGATACAGGATCTGCTCTCCTATGGAACGGATGAGTTTTTCTGTCTCTGCCTCTGTGAGAAAGCCATTTCCCAGAAGATGGATCACAAGCCTCTGCCAGGCCATCATGCGGATGCCGGTATCAATCGTCCTTAGAGCCTCTGTCCCCTCAGAAACAATAGGATTTTCCCGGATCCAGGAAAAAAGATACCATTTTAATTTGCCGATCCGGGACCGGTCTCCTGTACCGTAATAGGAAAGCATCAGCTTATACAGATATCCGTGGCGGTTCAGCATATAGACCCACTCCGGATCTCCGTTTGGGCTCTGTGTCCAGGAAATGGAATCCATATGCCAGACCTCCCCGCAGGGTTCCATATCCCATTTATCCTGAAATACAAAGGTCTGTTCCATAAGAAGCCTGCTCTGAGCTTCCAGGGTCTGCCACTCCTCCCGGCAGCTTTCCTTTATATAAGCGGCCACCCAGTCCGGGTCAAAATCCTCCACCCATTTTTCTGCCTGCTTTCTTATGCGCTCCAATGCCATTTTTTCAAACATATCTGTCCTCCTGTCATCAAATAGTGTACTCTCGGACTCTCTTTGTGCTCAGATTTGTGAGATGATTCCGAGAGTACACCAAATAAGCAGAAGGAGGCTCCTTCTGCGGCGCCTCCCTCCTGTGCTCTGCGGATCGTCCTTATGCAATGATATGCAGCACAGAAAGTACCACGCCTATCACGATAGTAAGGATAACCAGCTTATAAGTTGTCCATTTTTTCACCTTAATCAGGTAAAAGATCAGCCCTGTATACAGAACCGGCAGAAGGTTCGGCGCGATGGCGTCGATCATATCCTGAATGGCAATGATCTTCTGCTGGTCCCCAGGCATATTGCCCACATACTGGATGGGGGTTGTGATCTTTACAAAGTTGACTGCCAGACCGGAGATTACCGTTACGCCGATCATGCTGGCAATGTTGGAGATCAGCTCCATCTTAGAGCTTAAGGTAGCAATGATGTTGGTTCCCAGCTTATAACCCCACATACCGGTGAGAAGCTTGGCTGCCCACAGGGTAATATTCATGGCCAGGAAGAACAGCACCGGTCCCAGGAGCATTCCGTCCTGAGCCAGGGAAGCGCCGATGGTTGCGAACAGAGGCGCCAGGCAGAACTGAGCCAGGGAATCTCCGATTCCGGCCAGAGGGCCCATAAGGGCCATCTTGATGTTGCGGATCTCACGGGAAGGAGTGTCATTTTCCAGCATAACCAGATGAAGGCTGGTAATAAACGGAAGGAAATGGATGTTGGTGTTGAAGAACTCAATATTTTCCTTCAGAGCTTCCTGGAGCTTGTCATCATCATCCTTATACATTTTGCGGAGGGCGGGGTAAAGTACATTGGCATAGCCCAGGCCCTGATAGTTGCCGTAATTAAATCCATTCTGCAGGAAATAGGCCCGCATGGATGTTTTTACATAATCCTTTTTTTCCAGTCTGTTAGATGCCATCTTCAAATTCAACCTCCACTTCTTCTACAGATTCACTGCCGCCTTTTCCAGCATGGAACAATACCAGCAGAGCAATTGCCGTACCTACCACTGCTACTCCCATAACAGGAAGCTTCAGGTAAGCAATACAGATATAACCGATCAGCACAAAGGGGATCAGCTCCTTCTTTGCCATTACATTTAAGATCATGGCAAAACCGATGGCAGGAAGCATCTTTCCTGCTACCCCAAGTCCGTCGCTGAGCCATGCAGGAATCAGAGAGATCACCTTCTGAAGGCCCTCGGCGCTGAAGGCGCCTCCAAAACCGATCACAAAGCCCACCAGAGCAAATACAGCGATGGTTGCGTTGGCCGCGATGCGGAAGCCCTTAAAATCCTTTCTCTCAAGGGCCTTTGCGGCATAGCTTGTCAATGTGGTTGCAAAGGTATAGGTAGCTGTGATCACGAACTGGAATGCTACCGCAAAGGGGAAGGAAAGAGCCAGAGCTGAGCCTACGTCAATCCCGGAATCCTTCATTGTAATGGCAATGATGGTTCCCACAATACCGGGGCCCATGGGGTTTGGGGGAACGGATCCGCCCTGTGATACGCCAAAGCCCATAAATGCAAGCTCCCCTACGGCTCCCATGGCAAGTCCAGTGGGCAGATCCCCAAGGATCAGGCCGATACCGGCTGCCATCACCAGGCAGCGGTTGGTATAGATACCTAACAGCATACCTGCCAGACAGAATGCCGTCCATAATCCGATCAATAAACATTGAAACATACTAATTTCCACGATTTCATCCTCCTTCGTAACACTGTATTATAAATACTGGTTTAAGTCCACCTTGCCTGAGCCGTCATCACCGGACGCAGTAGCCCGGGTATTAAAGGCAATGCCGTACTGGTCTCTTAAGGTTCTCAGTGCCGCCTTGTCCTCCTCGCCAAGAGCAATGTACTTGCTTACCTCCTTCTTGCCGGGGCCGTGATGGATATTTCCTACGTTGATCTCCTTCACCGGAACACCGCCGGCCACCAGGCGCAGGGCATCCTCCGGAGTCTTGCAGACAATGAAAATGGTCTGCTTCGGTGATGCCTTCATGATCACGTCGCAGGTGTGCTGGACGGAGAAGAAGCGCATGGCAATGGTCTTTGGCACCACTGCCTTCATCAGGGTCTGCTGCATGGGGTCCTCACTGGCAGAGTCATTTGCCACGATCACAGTGTTAACTCCCAGCGCTTTGATCCAGAGCTGTCCCTGGCCGTGGATCAATCTTTCATCAATTCTAAATGCTACGATATTTGGTACAGACATATTTATCCTCCTTGTAGGTTGTGTATTGTTTTACCAGTAAAGCTCCCAGTCCTTCATAAACCGCATCAAAGCTTCCATATAATAGTAATCTCCCCAGATATTCCCCTCGTCTACACCCTTTCCTGAATGCCAGGAATATACGCCATGAAGCAGGATGGGGCTTCCCTCCTTTAATTCAGGGTTTACATAGCCCTCTATAAGGGAGCGCAGGATCCGGTGCATCCCATGGCGGTAGGTATCCTTGTCCGGATCTGTCTCAGGCAGGTACTTAAGCATCTCATGGATCCCGCATACAGCCGCTGCCGCTGCCGAGGAATCTCTGGGCTGTCCGGAGCCATCTGTAAAGATCAGATCCCAGTAGCACACATCATCCTCCGGAAGACGGTTCAGGAAATAGTTGGTCATTCCCTCAAACAGCTGAAAGGCGCTTTCATCCTTTGTATATCGGTAGTTCAGCGGAATACCGTAGATCCCCCAGGCCTGGCCCCTTGCCCAGGCTGAATCATCACTGTAGCCCTGTCTGGTCACACCCCTTAAAGGCGCCCCTGTTTCCGGATCAAAATAGAAGGTATGATAGGCTGACGCGTCGTCACGGATCACATGATTGCAGGCTGTTTCATAGTGGCGTACAGCCGCTTCTCTATAAAAAGACTCCCCTGTCGTCTCAGATGCCCAGTAAAGCAGCGGAATATTTAACAGGCAGTCAATAATCAGCCTGTAGTTGTCTCTGGCTCCAAGCTCTCCCCAGGCCTGGATAAAACCTCCCTTTTCCTGGAACCGCTCCATCAGCTTATCAGCCGCCAGCAGTCCGGCCCGCTTTGCCGTCTCAGAACCCGTAAGCTTATAGCCGGCCACACAAGACAGACTGTACAAAAAACCCAGGTCATGGTGGTCAAGCTGGATCCGCTGCTCCACCCGGTTTAAAAAGGAAGCAACATTTTTCTCCGCCAGCTCCTTAAAGGCTTGATCGCCGGTGTATTCGTAGCATAGCCACAGCATACCGGTCCAGAAGCCGTCTGTCCACTCGATGTTGTCAATGATGCCGTAGGTCTGATCCTTGGTGGCAGAAGATGGGAAGCGTGTCCCGAAATAGTCCATATTGCAGCGGACCTGCTGAACCGCCCGGTCCATGGCTGCCTTGGCCTCTGCTCTGGTAAGAAAGGGTTCCCGGCAGTAAAAATCTTTTTTACGGATAGGTTCAATCTGTATCTTTTTTATCATGGGTTTCTCCTTTGCAAAATCATGAAGCCGTAATTTTACAGTCCGTCCTCAAACTCAGGCTCCTCTGCTTCCTCCTCAAGCCTCTCCAGATCTCTTACGCCCTGGCTTCCTGCTTCCAGGACAGCGTCCGCAAGCTGATCCAGATCGTACAGCGCCCTTGAAAATACCGCTTCCACCACTGCCGGCATATTGGCCCCTGCGACCACCCGGATCTTTTTCTCCGGATGTTCTGCCCGAAAGCCTGCAGATACATTAAAGGGAGTTCCTCCTGTCAGATCCGCCAGGATCAGAAGCTCATCGCCTCCAAGAGCCTCTGCCGCCGCTGTAATCCCCGCCTTTAAATCCTCACTGCTCATGCCCTCCTCAAAGTCAACGGCCTCTGTCTGTTCCGGACAGCCGGCAACCAACGAAACCGCGCTCAAAAGCCCTGTGGGAAAATGCCCGTGTCCGGTAATAATGATTCCTGTCATACTGCCTCCTCTTTCATTGTTCATACTGATAGGATTTTATATTTTGTTTAGCTGCAATTCGTTTACTTTTCCATCTTGTTTACCTGAAAATCAAATTTACCATTCGGCTTTTTGCTGTATTTAGTAAACTGTTTTACTACATCCGAAGTATAGTATCCTTTCCATTTAAAGTCAATATATTTTTTTATTTTTACGCTTTTTCTCGTATTATGCACAAGTTTTATAGTTGAATTTTGTGTATTTTAACTGTAAATCAACTACTGACTTCCAGATTTCTACTGTCATTTCCATGTTTTTCGTTCTTCCCTTATTCGTAAGTAAACTTTTGTTGAATTTCAGCATTTTTACTTGTAAACTCTTTTTACTGTTTTGTTTTTTTGCATTTTAATTTTACTTTTCCCTGTAATTTGCGAAAAAACCAGAAGGAATCTGCATATTTTTTCATTTACAAGCATGTTTTTCCTGCTATAATCGGTTTGGGAGGAATGATGATTATGAATGAGAAGCTTGAACCCTACAGATGCGGATTAAAGGATGGGATCCCCATCGGTCTTGGATACCTGGCCGTTTCTTTTACCTTTGGGATCATGGCGTCAGGGGCCGGACTGACACCCCTGCAGTCTGTGATCATGTCCGCTGCGAACCTGACCAGCGCAGGGCAGTTTGCCGCCCTGGGTATCATATCCGCAGGAGCCCCATATTTGGAAATGGCAGCAGCGCAGCTGATCATCAATCTGCGCTACTGCCTTATGTCCTGCTCCCTGTCCCAGAAGCTGACAGCTCCTGTTCCATTTTTCCACCGCTTTTTTGTGGCTTATGGCGTAACAGATGAGATATTCGGTGTATCGGTGTGCCGGGTCGGGAGACTGGATCCATTTTACAGCTACGGCCTTATAAGCGCCGCTGTGCCGGGCTGGACACTTGGAACCTTTCTGGGCGCCTTGTCGGGGGATCTCCTTCCGGAACGGCTCCTCAGCGCTCTGAATGTGGCTCTTTATGGAATGTTCCTGGCTGTAGTGATTCCGCCCGCAAAAAAAGACAGGGTTCTGGCGGGTGTGATCCTTGCTTCCATGGGAGCCAGCTATTTTTTCACCTGTGTTCCTGCACTAAGCCACATCTCATCTGGCTTTAAGATTATTATCCTAACCGTACTCATCGCAGGCGCCGCGGCTATTTTATTTCCAGTAAAGGAGGAAGCCTGATATGAATACCAGAATTTATGTTTACATATTTGTGATGGCGGCCGTAACCTATCTGATCCGCCTTCTGCCCCTGACCCTGATCAAAAAGGAGATCCGCCACCCGCTGATCCGCTCCTTTTTATACTACGTCCCCTATGTAACCCTGTCCGTCATGACCTTCCCGGCCATCCTCACCGCCACCTCGTCGGCAGTATCCGGAGGAGCCGCCCTGGCTGCGGCGGTGCTGCTTGCCTATAAGGGGAAAAGTCTGTTTCAGGTGTCCCTGGGAGCCTGTGGGATAGTGTTTTTGGTGGAGTTGTTTTTGTGAGGGGAATGAAGTTCAAATTAATTGCTCATACGTCCATATTATTGAATCTTCCACTTTGCTGTACATTTTTACGCTGTCTGCGTATAATAAAAGCAGGAAAATCCCTACTTTATCATGTTAGCAAAAGCGTTTGTAGACAATGCAAGCAAGCGGTGATGATGCGATGATACTCGTCAATAAATTGCGAAACGAGGACGAAAAAGCATGAGAGTTTTAATCGATACCAATGTTCTCATTTCTGCGGCATTAAGCGCCAATGGCACATCTTTTCTAAGCGTATGTAAAGGTGACTCTCTATCCTGCGGGCAGCGTTTGCGGCAAAAGCCGATGTACTGCTCGCCGGCGATAAAGACTTCCCGGAATCCGGTGTGCAAAATCCAGCGATTATGACACCGACTGAATTTTTGAATGATTAACTTGACGCAAAGACGGGGCTGTCAGGACCTCCGTATAACTGTATATATTACTTACTTCAGTTTATAAAATTTTCTTTACATCAGTGCCTATCTGAATATAGTCTTCAATCTTCTTTCCGTTTTCCCCGAATCTCCTGACACAGATTTTTTGAATACACTTTCCCAGCTCTTTTTCTCTAAAGCATTATTTTTCACACTGTCAATCCTGTCTTACTGACAAATCCTGTTAGTTTTTAAACAACTATAATTCGTTTACAATCATATCTCTTTCTGTTTCTGAAAATATTGACTTACCAGCTCTATTAAGTAATTATCAGGTTCTGCCATTTTATAGTTACGTTTCTTAACTGCACATATATTCCAATATATCCCAGATCCTGCTGAAAAGTAACAAATGTTAGGATTTGGTTCAGCATAACTTAAAGGAACAATGGTTATCCCCAAACCGCTTGCAACCATTTTTAAAGAAGATATATGATTATTGATCTCACATATGACCCTTGGAGTAATTTTATACTGTGAAAATACTTCGTTTGTAATATCTCTGATTGCTGTCCCCGGACAGGATATAATAAAATCTTCATTTTTAAATTTCCTGATGTCCAAAGACTTCAATGCTGATCCAAAAGAACTCCTGCATTCTAATATTTCTCCCAGAGAAATCGGTGCCGCAAAAACCAGCTCCTCCCTGCATATTCTCACATGCGGAAGCGTCAGCGAAGAATCCTCCGAGACAGCCAGTATAGCCATATCAAGGCTCCCCTGCACAACCTGTTCCATCAAAGGTTTTGTAGTGTCTTCCAGTAATTTTACTAAAAATTCAGGATATTTTTGCTTGAATATAGGATATATTTCAGCAAACATCTCTCCTCCCCACTGTGGAGTTATGCCAATAGAAAGGCGGCCGGTTTTAGACAACGCAGCCTCTGCCAAATGCTTATACAAGCCTTCCTGAAGCTCCAGCATATTGCGGCAGGTTTCCTGATATAACTGACCTGCCCAGGTTAAGGAAAGTTCATTTCTATCCCTGGAAACCAATTTCACACCTAACTCCTGTTCCTCCCTGGCCAGAAACTGACTTAAGGTAGACTGAGATACAAAAAGATAATCCGCTGCTCTGGAAAGATTCTTATACTTTGCAATTGCCATAAAGTAAGTTGCGAATTTCATTTCCATAACTGCAATCCCCCTTCTTGAAATCAATTATAAAATTTAATAGCCATCATTAAATCCTTTTATTGGCTTCTTGATATTCCATTTATTATAATTCAATTATCACATGAATGCAATAGCCGGCAGACGCATAAACAAACATAGGAGAGTGTGTAATATGAATACAATTATGTATCTTTTAATCCTTCTGTTATCAGTAGCAGCCTTAATCTTTTTCAATGTGAAACTGAAGGTAAATAGTTTTATTGCTCTTTTTGCAACTGCCGCTGTTTTAAGTGTCCTTTTCGGTGCCAGTCCGGCAGAAGCTTTAAATGCAGTAAACACCGCCTTTGGAGAAACGATCGGAAGCATCGGCATGGTTGTAATTCTTGGAGCAGTGCTCGCAATGGGAGTTCAAGATTCAGGTGCAGCTACTTCTATTACCAACTTTTTCATTCGTCTGTTTAAAGGAAAGCGTCTTGAATTAGCCCCTGCTCTAACCGCTTTTATCATGTCCATTTCCGTATTTGGAGATGTAACACAACTTCTTACCTCCCCCATCGCAGCACGAATCGGAAAGCGGCGGCATATCAGCATGTCAGTTATCACTCCTTATACCATTGTGGGTGTATGGCTGACTCACGGAGTTGTTCCTCCTTCTGCCGGTATCCTGGCCGTATGCATTATTTTAGGAGCAGATGTAGGTATGGCTATTTTTTGGAGTTTAATCGTGTGCTTTGCAACCCTGATTTTGACCTATACCCTTACAATTCCTATTATGAAAAAAACAGAATTTATCAAAGCAAAACCCGAATTTACAACAGGCGTTGAACAGGCCCCCGAACATGCTTCCATAAGTGAACTCATGATCCAGGAAGACCATCCCCTATCCCCCCTTTCAGCCTTTCTCCCTCTGATTGTACCCGCTTTGCTGATCACCGCCGGATCGTTGGGAAATATGCTCTTTCCGAATCACAGTCAGCTTATAGGCTTTACCTCTTTTATCGGCGATAAAACAATTGCCATGCTGATTGGGATTATCATTCTCCTTCTTACCTGCACCAAAAGAAAAGAGCAACTAATCAAAGGTGCCAGAGAATCTGATTCTCCCATTGGTGAAAATCCCACCCTTCTGGAACTTGGCTTTGGTAACTGGATTGAACGGGGCATTAAGGTTGCTTCTTTAGTAATTATGATCACAGCCATGGGCGGCGCTTTCAGTACTATCCTTAAAAGCCATCCTGCCGTAAATGAAATTGCCGATACAGTAGTTTCCAGCGGAATTCCCATGCTGTTAATTCCGTTTTCTATCTCTGCAGTAATGCGGGCTGCCTGTGGCTCCATGGCTACTGCTACTATGACAGCTGCTGGCATCTGCGCTCCAATCATGGATGCTATGGGGCTTTCTCCTCTGGCCGTGGCATTAACAATCGGTATGGGATCTCTGCTTTTTGGCCATGTAAATGACAGCGGCATGTGGATGTGCTGCGAAATGTTCAACTTAAAGCCAGAACAATATTTAAAATATGTCACCCCCATCACTACTCTTGCGGGAATTATAGGTTTTATCCTGCTTTTCATACTAAACTGTATAGGTTTATTATAAACTCTAAATTTATTTGTAGAAAGGAAGATGATCTATGAAAATCACAGCGGTAAAAACAATTCTTTTAAAATGGAAATGCCCTCCTATGAGCGATGCACTCTCTGTCTGCAACGCCCGTCAAGCCCTTCTTATAAAAATAGAAACAGATTCTGAGCTCTACGGGATTGGCGAAGCATTCTGCTATGGCAGTCCTCTCCTGATCGGTAAAGCTATCATCGAGGAACAGCTTGCCCCTATACTAATAGGACAGAACCCAGAATATATAGAAAAACTATGGCAGACCATGTACTGGCGTACAATTGCTAATGGCCGCAGAGGACTAGTAATGGCCGCCATCAGTGGTATTGATATAGCATTATGGGATCTTCTTGGAAAAACGTTAAAAGCTCCAGTGTGCAAGCTTTTAGGCCAATATAGTGATCGGGTCCCCACCTATGCCAGCGGCGGCTTCTATGCACCAGACAAAACTCTGGATGATCTCAGACACGAATTAGAACATTATGTAAAAAAAGGCTATTCTGCTATTAAAATAAAAATCGGACGCAATCCAACAATGACAGGTAATGCAGTCAATTACATGGAAAATCAAGATTTTGGTGTTACCTACGAAGAAGATATTAAACGCCTAGAAGCAGCCAGACAGGTGTTAGGAAACGGACTTCTTGCCGCTGATATAAATGCTGCCTGGACCTCCACACAAGTACTTAATGGAAAAAAAGATTTTATTCGAGTAGGTCTAAACTGGCTGGAAGAACCTATAAGATTTGAAGATGTAGAAGGCTGTCAAAAAATTGTCAGAGAAATGCCAGAAATCCAACTTATAGGTTTTGAAACAGAGCAGGGCCTAAATGGATTCAAGAAATTGGCTGATGAGCAAATGGCCTGTATTCTTCAGCCCGATGTCGGCTGGGGAGGCGGTATTAGTGAACTTATAAAAATAGGAATAATGGCTCATGGATATAACAAGCCTGTATCCCTTCACTCCTTCGGCTCTGCAGTCCATTTTGCTGCTTCCCTGCACATTGCCGCAGCCCTGCCCAACACCGTCTCCATGGAATCAGAAGAAAACGAAAACATGCTTAAATCCAATATAATAAAAGCACCTTTTGAAGCTGATCAACATATGAACTTCTTTGTTCCAACAGGACCCGGTCTTGGAATTGAACTTAACTGGGATGTTCTAGAACATTATGCAGCAAGATAATTCCTATATAACAACACATTTTCCACCAATCAGTCTATTAACTATGTTTTAAAAATGCCAAAAAACCGCAGAGAGTATTTCACATCTCTCTGCGGTTTGATTTTTCACCAATATTACTTTTCAAAATATCGATTACAGACAACCAGCATAAGCCGCCTTAGCGCCTTCTGTACGGATCTTCTTCAGATTCTCAACTACCCGAGCTTCAAGCCCTTCGATCTGGGTCAGGTCCTGATCCCACATTTTTTCATTGGTCAGGACGGCGTGTACCAGTTCCTCAGCGGTATCAGCCTTGTGGTCGTTGTAGAATTCAAGCACCCATCTGTCATCGCTTACGGTATACTCGTTGCCTGCCGGGCGTCTGCATACCAGGCCTGCGTCGGTGAGAGACTGGATGTCATTGCTGTAAAATGCGATGTATGCAGCCAGGGACATGGTCAGGCATACAGGCAGTTCCTTCTTCTCCTTGATGTACTCAAGGAAGGAAGGCATATTTCTTGCTTTCCACTTGGAGGTGGAGTTTAAGGAAATGCTCATAAGCTCATGGTTTACAAATGGGTTGTTGAAACGGTCAGATACGGCTGCGGCAAATTTCAACAGATCATCCTTATCCAGAGGAAGGGTTGGGATCACCTCATCGTAAAGCATCTTGTTCATAAAGCCCTTGATCACATCATCGTTCATACAGTCACGGACAATGTTCTCTCCTGCCAGGTAAGCACCCAGGACAAAACCGGTGTGGGCGCCATTTAAGATACGTACCTTTCTCTTTTTATAAGGGCTCATGTCAGGCACTACAAATACCTTGTCCATAAGGCCGGCCTTCTTAAAAGGCAGAACATCATTTAACTTCTCATCGCCCTCGATTACCCATACGCCGAATACCTCACCAACGTCTGTCAGCGGATCCTCATAGCCGTTCTTTGCGTCCAGAGCCTTTACCTCCTCTGTGTCGCGGATACGGCCTGGAACAATACGGTCTACCAGAGAGCCGCAGAAGGTGCAGTCCTCATTTACATACTTCTTAAATCCATCCTCCAGACCCCACTGGTCAATGTACTGGTTTACGCACTTTAGCAGTTCCTTGCCGTTGTTGTCAATGAGCTCGCAGGCAAGCATGATAACACCTGGCTTTCCAGCCTGATAGCGGCGGAGCAGTACCTGTGTCAGCTTTGCCGGGAAGCTGGCAGGAGGGCAGTCATCCTGCTTGCAGGAAGGGTCGTACTGAATACCGGCTTCTGTTGTATTGGAAACAATGATTTCCAGGCTGTCGCTTTCAGCAACCTCCATCATCTTGTCGTAGTCTGCCTTCTCATATGGGTTTAAGCAGCTGGAAACACTGGAGATCACACGCTTGTCATCTACCTTCTGTCCGTTCTCGCTTCCTCTCAGATACAGGGTATAAAGGCCCTCCTGCTCATTGATCATTTTTGCAAGGCCTGGCGCGATAGGCTGTACCAGACAGCATTTTCCATTCCATCCGGCCTTTTCATTTGCCAGATCAAACCAGTAGTCAACGAAAGCGCGGAGGAAATTTCCCTCGCCAAACTGCAGAACCTTTACCGGAGCGTCCTCCAGAATATAGCCGTCATAACCGGACTTTTTCAACACATCATAATTTAACAGTGCCATGATAATGTTTCTCCTTTCCTTTGTGAGCATTTTATGCTTTCTATATTTTACCACAGATGTTTGATGGTTTTAAATACCTATCTTTTATTTTGTGAAAAATAGAAAATTTGGAGGGAGAAAATTGTAAATTTTTTATTACTGAAGCACCCAGCTGATCCTTACAGCCGTCCACACTCAATCCCGGGGCTTATAGATACATGCCGCCATCACCACTGTGGCAGGAACGCTTAATACAATGCCAAAGCTTCCCGACAGCCCTTCCATTACAGCGATCCCGATATTGTTGGAATTGATCACCTGTAAAAATGGCAGGTCATAGGCATAGTTAAGCAGGAGCATGGAGATGCTAGTGCCTGCAAAGGCCAGGATCAGGGTGTTGGAGTCGGTGCCCATCATATCGCGGCCCACACGCATTCCAGCACGCATAAGCTGGAACCGGGTGATCTCCTGATTCTGGTCGCAGATCTCCTGCATGGCACTGGAAATGGACATGGCCACATCCATCACTGCACCCAGGGCGCTGATCAGAAGCCCTGAAAAAAGCAGTCCCCCTACCTGGATCCCATTGGTCTGATTCAGAGTAAGAAGGGTTTCAATATCCGATACATTCCAGCCGCTGATCCCCGACATTCTGGAAAATACAGTGGCTGTGATCCCTGCAATGATAACCCCCGCCAGGGTTCCTGCTGTGGCGCAGAGGGTCTTTTTGGTCGCTCCGCCGATCAGATACATGGTAACGGCGGTGGTCAGTCCGCAGATCATAACCGATACCCAGAAGGGGGAGTGGCCCAGGTATACAAGAGGCAGGTAGATAAACAGGATGGAGGCGAAGGTAAACACCAGGCCCAGCGCTCCCTTCACTCCCTTAAGCCCGCCCACCAGGCAGAGAGCGGCCAGGTAAAGCACCGCAAAGCCAATAATCACCGCCGTCCGGTCCATGGAATATACAGAGGTGATCACCGTATCTCCGGCCAGGCTCTGAAGCACAATCACCTTCATTCCCATAGTACAGGCAGCGCCAAATAAATATCCGGCGCTGCTTGTTGTTACCAGATCCTCTCCTTTTTTCTCTCCGCTGGTCATATGTACCACTACAGTCTGCTGCCCTACCCGGGTTCCGTCCTCCTGGATATTATCCTGGAGAATTTCTGTTACCACCCCCGTCTCAAAAGTCTGCCCTGTGCGGTTGATCAGCTCTGTCTTTGTTACTCCATTAAGCCGGATCACCCAGGCAGCGAGGAGGAGGATCACCACCGCCCCAATGCCTGCATGGATCCATTGTTTTCTGTCTGGCAACGTCATGTTCATTATCTTCCTGCTGTTTTGTGAATCGTGAAGGTCTGGTCGATCTTCTCAGTGCTGCCCTGATCTGTGATCTGATAGGTGTCGATCTTAAAGGTATTTGAAGTCATGTTGATCACAGAATAGCTTGGCAGCCAGTTCTGACTCCGGTTTGCGATATAATCCTGCTGTGTGCTTGTAAGCTCATAATATTTAGAACCGGAAGCAGAGTTTGCAGTCATATACAGGGTTCCCTTAGGATTAGTTACTGTTGTCTCGTCCCCGGTCTCAATGGTGTAGCAGCGGTTGTCCTCTGTAAATACCTGAAGGGCATTCTGGCCTGCGGCATCATCGGTAAGAGGATAAAGAGGAATCTTCTGGCCGCTTACTGTATTGTAGGCATTGTCCCAGTCATAGTCATCTCCTGCCTCATTGAGTCTGAACTCATAGGAATCATGAGTCTGTCCGTCACCGTAGAGGAGCTTGGAACGGCTGTAGGTATGGTCATGGCCCTGAAGCACTACATCTACATCAAACTCATCAAAGATAGGTGTCAGTTGGGTACGGAGGATCATACCGTCTGTATCGGAGTGATCCAGGCCGGAACCGTAAATATCCTGATGGATGGTAACAATACGCCATGCGGTATCCGGGAAGTTCTCCACTGCCTTCTGGATGGTCTGCTTATGCTCTGCTACATTGTAATTGTTGGTGTTGAGAACAATGAACAGGCCCGGACCATAGGTGTAATAATAGTCTCCTCCTGCCTGTGTCTTTCCAAGGTCAGTTGGATTTGGGTTATTAAAATGATAGGAATAATCCGGATTCAGGGAATCATGGTTTCCGATAGTGGTTGCCACAGGAACATTTTTAAGGACGCTTGCGGAAAGGTAGGCTGCGTACTCCTCCTCCTTGGCCTGTCCTGTTTTGTTTACCTGATCACCTGCGGAAATGATAAAGTTGATGTCCGGGTTCTGCTCTAAAGCGGTATCCAGGGTGCGGTCCCATGCAAAACCGTCATTGCGGGCTGCTGTGTTGGCCGCGCCGGAATCAGCGGACAGCTTTCCTTCTCCTTGAGGCTGTCCCTTGGAGGCGCCTACCTGGGGATCGCCTACATACAGGATATTTACATTTTCAAAGCTGCCGGTTTTATAGGTTTCCGGCTGGGTGATCACGCCATTTTTATTAACAGAATAATAGTAGGTGGTGTTCTCCTCAAGGCCTGTTACCGTCACATAGTTATAGCTGTAGGTCCTGCCGTTTGTCAGGGACGGATCCACGCTTCCGCTGGTTCCGTTTACTTCTCTCAGATCACTGGGATCTGTACCGAAATATACCACCGGAGTTCCTGTTGTGCCTTCGCTGTACCATGCGAAATTCAACTGGGAAGCAGCGGCTCCCGGTGTCAGAGAAACCTGTGTATAGTCATTTGCCAGATTCTCCCAGCCTGCCGTCCACTGATTCCATTCGTCCGCGTTTCCGGTCAGAGAGGAATCATTGTAATGGACCGTTGCCGCCCACGCCTGCTGTCCGCCCAGAGCCAGGGCACCTGCCAGGATACATGAAATAACACGTTTCTTTTTCATCATTTTCCCTCTTTCTATCGTTTTCTTTCTGAAGTACGATAGTTTTAGTATAGAAAGGAAATGTAAAATCTTCTATCAGCCTTTTGTATAGAATTTGTGTGGGGGAAATGTAAAAGAGACCCTGGCTACCATGGCAGGTGTTTGTGAAACGGTTAAAGGCAGCTTAACTTTTAATTGACATATAAGGCAGATTTTCATATAATAATAGTAACAGGCAGACAACTGCCTTAAAAGTGGTCCGCTTCCAGCCATGCGGATAATAAATAGGCTGTGAAAACGTAGTTCGCTGCCGGCCATGCGAATAACAAATAGGTCGTGAAAAAGTTTTTTAAGCTCCTTATCGGAAACGGTAAGGGGCTTAAATCTTTTACGAGGTAAAACACATGGAAATTTTAACGGGAAGTTTATATTTTGTTTCTGATGATTTTTTTGCAAAGATACAAGACCCTTATCTGAAAATCAATTATAAGGACACAAAGCGTCCCCATTACTTCGCTTTTCAGGATCATAAAACAGGACTGTACTGGTTAGTTCCCTGCAGTTCCAAAATCGAAAAATTTGAACGCCTGATACAGAAAAAGCAGGAACAGCACAAGCCAACAGACACAATTAAGATTGTTAAAATCTTTAACCAGAAAACGGTACTTTTATTTCAAGATATGTTTCCAATCATCGCACCATACATAGACGGACCATATATCAAAGGCGGTCAGCCTGTAAAAATTGCAGACCCAAAGATAATACAGGAAATGGAACAAAATGCAAAAAAAGTAATCAATCTGCTGCATAAGGGGATTCGTTTTACACCGACGCAGCCGGACGTAATAAAGATTGAAAAAATGATGCTGGCAGAATTGCAGGAAACACAGTATCCTGACTGATGCAAAAGAAAACAGCGCAACCAAAGTCACGCCGTTCCCTATACCCCCATCTCTATGAGTTTTTCATCACAATATTCCCTACCGTATCAGCTGCATGCTCGCAAGCGTCGGCACATTTTTCAAGATAATCGTAGATCTCTCTCCAGGCGATTACCTCAAGAGGATCCTTCTCCTCCGCGTGAAGACGGCGCATACTCTCAATATAAAGGCTGTCCGCCTCCTCCTCCAGGGAGTTGATGCTGATGATTTTCTTTCTGATGCTGTCGGAATGGCGAAAATTAGAAAATTCTCCCAGGAGCTCAGTAAGAGCTTTACAGCAGTTTTCCACAATGCGGATCAGTTCCATGGCGTCCGGGCGAATGGTCTGCACATTGTTAATGTAGATCCGGATCAGAACATCCTCGATCTTATCTGTCACCTCATCAATATGATGGCTGAGAGAGATAATGTCCTCGCGCTCAATGGGAGTGATAAATGCTTTGGCCAGCTTGTCCGTCAGTATATGCTTCTTGCTGTCTGCCTGATGCTCGATCTCGTGGATCTCCGTAAGCCGTCCGGAGATCTCTCCCGGCCGGAAATCGGACAGAGTCTCCTGCAGCAGACGGACGGCCTGACAGGAACACTCTGCACATGCTACAAAATTATCAAAATAAAACGCATCCTGCTTCTTTGACATAATCTTTCCTCCATCTTATCCGAAAATGTACATAAATATCTTAGCCATCACGAAGCTGATCAGGCCGCAGCCTGGAAATGTAAAAATCCAGGTCAGCATCATATCCTTTACAACGCCAAAGTTAATGGCGGAAATACGCTTCACCGCGCCCACGCCCATAATGGCACTTGTCTTTGTGTGGGTAGTTGATACCGGGATACCAAACAGGCTGGAATACAAAAGACACAGCGCGCCTGAAAGATCCGCCGCGAAGCCCTGGTAGCGGTCCAGCTTCACCATATCCATACCGACAGATTTGATAATCTTCTCGCCTCCCACGCTTGTCCCCACTCCCATCACAACGCTGCACAGAAGCATCAGCCACACAGGAATGGTCATCCCCGAAACAGAACTCTGTCCTCCCGCGAAAGCCATGGCCAGAAACAGTACACCGATGAACTTCTGTCCATCCTGAGCACCATGCATAAAGCTCATGGCCGCAGCGCCTACGATCTGGGCCTTACCAAAGAAACGGTTAGCCGCCCTGCGTTCTAAGTTCTGGCACAGGATTGTGATCAGCTTACATATGATCCAGCCAGTGGCAAAGCCAAGCACCAGGCTCAGCACCAGACCGTAGATCACCTTGATCCACTCCGCCCCGTTGATACCCTGGGTTCCATGCTGGATGGCAATAGCCGCTCCGGACAGACCGGCGATCAGGCTGTGGCTTTCACTAGTGGGAATCCCAAAAAAGGACGCCGTCACACTATAGACCACAATGGACAGCAGTGCTGCGCTGAGAGCGATCAGCGCATTGTGAGTGCTGTCTCCGAAGTCTACCATATTACTGATGGTAGAAGCAACGGAGCTGTTGATCTGGGTCATCACCAGAACACCGAGAAAGTTAAAAAATGCGCTCATGATAATCGCCCTCCGCACATCCATACACCTGGTGGTCACACAGGTAGCGATGGCATTGGGCGCGTCCGTCCAGCCGTTTACAAATATAACGCCGAGCGTCAGCAGGACCGTAAACAATAAAACAGGATTACCGGTAACATCCCTCCAGAAATATGCAAATGTTATCTCCATGAATCCCTCTCCCTTCTGCAGAATCACCTCAACAATAACACACCCATCACCGTCATGTCAAGAAAATGTCAAACAAATGTAAACAATATAAAGCGGGTGTAAATATGGCGTTAAAATCAAGTTAAACTTTTGTAAATTTCCTTTTATATCCTGTCTTTTGAGGCAGAAAAACCGGCTGTGCCAGTGCCCTACGCACCGGTACAGCCGGTCTCTGTTTCATCTGTTCTGTTTTACTGCTGCGTCATCTGCGCCAAGGCATCTGACAGCTCCGTATACTCCGCTGGATTGGGCATAGGCACATCCACCGGCTGGCCGGGATCTGCAATGCCTATGTCTCCATCCAGGGTCATCGCAATGGTCTGGCCATCCATGGTCATATCCATGTTCATCTTGATACGCATCTTGATGCACTGGCCCTGAGGATTAATGACATATTCGCCGCTGATATTGCTCAGATTCATCTCAAAGCCCTCGTACATACCGGTAAGGCCCACAGAGCCCAGCACCATATTCATGTACTCATTCATCCTGGTATCATTGATAGTGTAGCCTAATACCTTGTTCTCGCCCTCGTCCCATACATTCATATCGCTGATCAGATCCTCCGGCGCACTGAAGGCTACGGCGGAGGCAGCTGCCTGCTCTGCCATGGTTCCAATATCCATGGGATACTTAAGCTTCTGTCCGGCAGAATCCACATAGACATAACCGTCAGCATAATAAGAAGCGCTTACAACCTCGCCTGCCTCCGGCATGGTAATACGGCTGTAAGACATATAGCGGAGCTGCTGGGGATCCTGAAGATGATTCATCTTGATATTCATCTCCATCCGCATATCCATGGGTGAGAGCCCCGCTTCCTCCAGGGCACTTCCGGATAGATTTACATTGAAATCATAAAACAGGTTCATATCTGTCAAGGCATCCATAGACGCCTCCACCTGCTGATACAAAGCCTGCGCTTCCTCCGGCTGATCCGCATAGGCAATCATGGGACATAAGAGAGACGCTCCTAAAAGCACTGCCAACATCCGCTTCATTAACCTCATACAAATACCTCCTCACTGAATTGTTACCTTCATTGTAATCCAGTTTTTCGTCTTTGTCCATGAGGAGAAAGCTCTATTTTCTTACAATTTCATTAACTCTGCCAATACTTACTGATACCAGCTGCGATTCCGTCTGCCAGTTTTGACAGTTCTGCCTGCGAATGGCCGGAGGCCTTGTCTCCAAGCTCAATATCAATGGAAGGAACGGTGGAAAATGAGGTCTGGGTCAGATCCATTTCCATGGCTCCGTTTGAAAAAATGGTGACTCCCTCTTCTCTGAGACCAGCGATCAGCGCCTCACCCAGGGCATTGTGCTGCTGCCAGTGAGACGCCACCGGCTCCATGGCCCGATAAGAGGCATTGGAGGGAACGCTCATATAAAAAGCTCCCTTGTCCCGCTCTGTGGAATCCCAGTGAAGGGCGATATGGCAGTCGCTGGCATTGTTGGCAATGACGGTGCGGGCAATGTTATCCAGCTGGACATCCTCTCCCTCACGGATCATCAGCACATCATACCCTGCCGCCAGCAGCTTGTCCTTCAAAATCAGCGCCATGGAAAGAGTCACCTGGCTTTCCGGCGTACCGTCCAAAAAGGTCATGCCTCCAGATACAGCCACAGCTGTGGTAGCTCCGGCGCCGGTGGTTCCTCCCGTTACCTTGGGTGTACCATCCGGATGACACAGGGTTTTTACAGAGGATCCCCCTTTGGTGCCGTGGCCCGCATTGACACAGATGGTCTTATTTTTCCGCTCCGCTGCCTGGGAGATGTATTTAACAGCGGCCCCTGTATTGATCTTTGAAAACTCTGCGTATTTCCAGGATGGGTCCATGGCCACCTGACCAGCCGCGGTGTCAGAGGCCTGAGAGGCGGAAGGAGGCTCCGGACTGGTCTCTGTTACATAATCGGTAGAAATATAGCCCGACATCCCGTTATAGTCGATCCTGGTCCAGGTATTGCTTTTTCCCGTTCTCTTAAGACTGGTGCCGGCTGGTACGGCGTCCAGGATATTGGAGTCATCCTTGGTATCGCAGGACGAGCGGATCCGCACACTGCCGCCATCTGAGGTGGTCACATAAACCGTATCTGAAACCGTCTCAAACTCCGGGAGCGAAGCTCTGGTGAGAGCTGCCGTCCCGCGGCTGATCCCTGCTCCCTCATCTGATGCCAGTTCCGGCCCCGTTTCCTCTGGAGCTTCCTGCTCCGCAGCCTGCAGGGCAGCAGATTCACGCAGTTCCTGGCTGGAAGCGTAGTTTCCGCAGCCAGAAAGTCCGGCTGATGCAGCCAGGATCCCTGCTGCAGCCAAAAAAGCCGCCCTGCTTCTTCTTTTTCTCATAGAATCGTACCTCCTCCTGCTACATAATCTCCGGTGTAAAATACCACTGCCTGTCCCGGGGTGGCGGCCCGCACCGGCTCGGCAAAGCGGCATTCTACCAGATCATCATCGATCTCCCTGATCCTGCAGGGCGCCCCTTTATGGCTGTAGCGGATCTTAGCCCATACCTCCCGCTCCTCTCCGAAAAGCCCCTCAAAGGCCATCCAGTTCAGTTTGCGGCAGCGGACCACATCCGTAAACACGTCCTCATTTTCCCCGATTACCACCTCATTTGTCTCTGGGCGGATGGCCGTTACAAAAACGGGATGGCCCATGGAAAGGTTCAGCCCTTTTCTCTGTCCTACCGTATAATGGGAAATCCCCTTATGGCGGCCAAGAACACGGCCCTCCCGGTCCACAAAGCTTCCCTCAGGAAGGGTCTTTCCGGTATATTCCTCGATAAAAGCAGCGTAATCGTGATCCGGGATAAAGCAGATCTCCTGGCTGTCCGGCTTGTGAGCCACTGGAAGACCCAGTTTTTTGGCCAGATCCCGGATCTCCTCCTTATGGTAGCTGCCCACCGGCATCAAGGTCCTTTTCAGCTGCTCCTGGGTCAGATTATACAGGGCGTAAGTCTGATCCTTTGCCGCTGTGACCGACCGGCGCAGGGCAAAGCGCCCCCCCGGAAGCTCCTCAATCCGGGCATAATGTCCCGTAGCGATCAGATCCGCACCGATAGCAAGACTCCTGTGAAGGAGAGACTCCCATTTTACATACCGGTTGCAGGCGATACATGGATTAGGGGTACGCCCCTCCATATATTCCCGGACAAAATAATCGATAACCTGGTTTTTAAACTCCTTTTTAAAATTCATGACATAATAAGGGATACCCAGATCCATGGCAACTCGGCGGGCATCATCTACAGCGCTTAAGCCGCAGCAGCCCCCCTCCATTTCCTGGATCCCGGTATCCTCATCCTGCCATATCTGCATGGTTACGCCGATCACGTCGTACCCCTGCTCCTTTAACAGCCAGGCAGCCACGGAGGAGTCAACTCCCCCGGACATGCCTACTACTACCTTTTTACTCAATAGTCTTCCTCTTCTTCCTCTTCCTCGATGTTATCCTTTGGCTTCTCCAGTCCCTCGATAGTGATCCCGCTTTTCTGAGCGTAGTCCCAGAGCGCCGCATGGATGGCTTCTTCTGCTAACAAGGAACAGTGTACCTTAACCGGAGGCAGTCCGTCAAGTGCTTCCATCACGGCTTTATTCGTTACCTGCATAGCCTCCTGGACGGTCTTTCCCTTTACAAGCTCCGTGGCCATACTGCTGGTGGCAACGGCGGCTCCACAGCCGAAGGTTTTAAACTTTACATCCCGAATCACCTGGTTTTCATCAATATCCAGATAAATACGCATGATGTCACCGCATTTTGGGTTTCCTACGGTTCCCATGCCGCTGGGGTTCTCCAGCTCTCCTACATTTCTTGGGTGCTCAAAATGATCCATTACTTTTTCTGTATACATCTTTATTTCCTCCTGAAAATGGCATATTATTTTGCGTTATGCTTCATATAATCCTCGTATAAGGGCGACATATTTCTCAGATATGCCACGATTTCCCTGATCTTCTCTACGGTGTAGTCAATCTCCTCTTTTGTGTTTTCCTCACTGAGGGTCAGACGCAGAGAGCCGTGGGCGATCTCGTGGGGCAGTCCGATGGCAAGAAGCACATGGGACGGATCCAGAGAGCCTGAGGTGCAGGCAGAGCCGCTGGAGGCACAGATCCCGGCCATATCCAGCTTAATAAGCAGGGACTCTCCTTCAATAAACTGGAAAGCAAAGTTTACATTGTTAGGAAGGCGGCTGGTACGGGAACCATTGACCCGGGTAAAAGGAACCTCCTTTAACACACGGTCAATGAGATAGTCCCGGAGCTCAGTCTCCCTGCGGCTTCTCTCCTCCATCTCTTCCATGGCAAGCTGGGCTGCCTTTCCCAGGCCCACGATGCCGGGAACATTTTCCGTACCTGCCCGGCGCTTGCGCTCCTGGGCGCCTCCGTGGATAAAGGAGCGGATCTTTACGCCGGTGCGGATATAGAGAAAACCGATGCCTTTGGGGCCGTTTAGCTTATGGCCGCTGGCGCTGAGCATATCGATGCCGCACTCATCTGCATGAATGGGCACATGGCCGTAGGCCTGTACCGCGTCGGTGTGGAATAAAATCCCATTCTCCTTTGCAATGGCTCCGATCTCCCGGATGGGCTCTATGGTGCCGATCTCATTGTTGGCAAACATAATAGAGATCAGGATGGTGTCCGGGCGGATGGCCCGTTTCAGCTCCTCCAGCTTTACGATTCCCTGCTCATCTACATCCAGATAGGTGACCTCAAAGCCCCTTTTTTCCAGATAGTGGCAGGTGTGAAGAATGGCGTGATGCTCAATCTTACTGGTAATAATATGCTTTCCCTTGGCGCTGTAGGCCTCTGCCGCAGCCACCAGAGCCCAGTTATCTGACTCACTGCCTCCTGCGGTAAAATAGATCTCATTGGCCTTGACTCCCAGGGAAGAGGCGATGGTCTCTCTGGCCTGGGCCACTGCCCTTTTGCTCTCGGTAGAAAATGTATAGACAGAGGAGGGATTCCCATAGACCTCCGTAAAGAAGGGAAGCATGGCCTCCACTACCTCCTGTCTTGTTTTTGTGGTTGCCGCATTATCTAAATAAATCAACTGATCCATACTGATCCGGTCCTTTCTTGAAAATTTGATAAATTTGCTTGAAAAAATTACCTGTAACCTACTATACCACAGTATCCCTAGTAATTCAATAGGAATACCATTTTTATTCCTCAGTATCCCCTCTTAATTTTAATATATGCGCCAAAAGGGCACCGCACAAGCCTGCGATGCCCTCTTTTCACGCGTTTTATATTATTTCGAGCCTTTTTCGTTTTTCTTGATTACCGGCAGGATCAGTCCCAGTGCAGTCAGTACAAATGGGGTAATGATGTTCATGGCTGTGGAAACCATATCGCCTTTTACATACATACCAAAGATACAGCAGAGAGCTGTTACCACAAAACACCATACGCCTGCAACCACTGCGATCCTCTGGTTTTTAACAAACCGGTATTCGGGCTGGAAGCGGGCAGCTGCTTTTCTCAGCGCGATGTAGGCAGCAAATACCCACAGGTAACGCAGCGGCATGGTTACGGAGTTTAACTTGTTTAACTGGGCAAGTACAGCTGCAGCTCCCGGTACAAAGGACTGGATCAGGATAATGCTTCCTGATAAAACCACTACCATCCAGATGCCGTTGATATAGGCGCCATGCTTGTTCTTCTTAAGAAGTCCGGTAGGAATGTACTGTCTTGCATCCTCGTTGTCCAGAAGAATACGCAGAGGCGCGTCAATACTGAGCACCAGTACGGAGAACTGTCCGATAGCGTTGCAGGCCGCATAAATGATCATCAGCAGGTTGCCTACATGGTAATACTCGCCCAGCTTCTGGAAGGACCAGTAGCCGCCGTTTGAAACGTAGGAATTGAAGCTCTCTGCGCTCTCATTGATCACAGCCGGGTCAAACATCATACCCATGGCAATGGTTCCAAGGATAGCGCATACCATAACCATCACAGCCAGAGCGATCATACCCTTAGGGAAGCCCTTTGAGGGATCCTTTACCTTATTAACATAAGGGGAGATCTTCTCACAGCCGCCTACGGCAAATACCAGGATGGACAGGGAGGTGAAATATCCCAGGTTAAACTGAGGGATCAGCTTGTCCCAGGAAAACTCCATAGATACATAGCCGCCGTTTGGATTGATAGCCGGAGCAGCAAACATCATGAGGATATACAGGATGGACATAATGAACATGCTGGTTCCTGCCAGGGTTGACAGCTTCTTTAAGGGGTTCAGTCCTCTGCTGGCTACCCAGCAGAAAAGCAGGAACACAGCCAGTGTGGCCAGCTGTACCCAGATGGTAGGGAAAGTGTCATAGGTGCTGCCGTTCTGGAATACCATCCAGCTCAGTGCCTTTAAGCCGCCGCTTCCCTTGCTGGCGATATAGGTTACATGGCAGGCCCAGTAGGTCCAGCCTGCGTAGTAAGCAAACTTGGGGCTGATAGTCTCATGGATCCAGGAGCTGACACCGCCGCCGGAGTTCTTGAAGGCAGAGCCAAGCTCGCCTACCATCAGCGCATAGGGTACAAAATACAGGGCAAACATAAGGATCCAGCTGAATATAACCTGGATGCCGTTGAAGTACACGAATCCGTTCAGTACATTACCAAAGCCCCATACCGTTGAGAACGCCATGAAGGCAAGGGTGTACCAACTGATCTTCTTTGAATTTTCCATTCAGTTACCTTCCTTTTTTTCTTTATTATAAAACAACGTCCTTTTATTATACCTAATCTTGTCAAATGATACAAGGATAATTTTTTTATTCCGTCTGATTTTGTTAAAATTTCTTCCGTTTCATGGTCTGAAGAAGATTTTTTGTCTCCAGGTCCACCCGGAAGGATTCCCGGATCTTCTGGATGGCCTTGTTGTAAGTCCAGTCATCCAGGGAGCTGTGCCTTAAATACTCCATGGTAAGAGCCGGCTGCCTGATAAAGTAAATAGACACCGCCCAAGCAACAGCCATTTTCACATAATAGCCCTCATGGCGGACCTGATCCAGAAGGGCCAAACCCTCTCTGGCGTAATCTTCTTCTGTAAAATAAGACAAAAGCATCACGGCCCCGAAACGCAGCTCATATTCCTGATCCGAGGAAAAATAAGACTGCACAAGAGCAAAGCTGTCCTCCGGAGCCTTTTTTGCGGCCTTCAGGGCGCCGCAGAACAGGTCGCAGACAGCCCAGCTGTCAATCACAGGAACAAACTCCCGCACCCATCCCTCTGCCTCCTGCCAGGTCTTAAGCCCCTGTCCAACGCACAGAGCCCACAAAAGCTTTTCTTCATAACAAAGAAATTCTCCCCTCTCCCATGTTTCCTTTAGTTCCCTTATATAAAGGGTCCAGTCCTTTTTCAGCAGCTCTTTTGAATACTTCCTGAGAGCCGGTGTACGTACTCCCAGCACACCGTCAATTCCCGGAAGGAGCCGGGTCTGAAATTCCTGGTAGGCCGGGTCCGCCAGGGCCAGAAGTTCCTCATATATCTCCTGTCTCATTACAGCCTCCTTTATCTATGAAAGAAGAAACTCACTGAGTACAAAGTTGCTCACATCCATCCCCCACTCTGTCAGGGAATACCAGACACCCTCCTGGCGAATCAGGCCGTTGTCCTTTAAGCGGGACAGTACAGGGCCGTAGACTGTTTCCAGCTTCACCCCAAACATGGATACAAAATCGATTTCTGATATGCCTCTTGTCATCCGCAAGCCCAGGAACATAAATTCCTCCATCCGCTCCTCTCTGGTCAGCACCTGGATGGGACCGTGGAGGGCTTCCAGGCCGCGGATGCCGCCGTCAGTTTCAAAATCAAGACTGAGGTAGGTATTCATATCCCGCTCATTGGAAAAACGCTCTCCTGCCATATAGGAGGAGGAGCCAAGGCCAAGGCCGAGATAGGGCACCTCTGTCCAGTATCCTATGTTATGGCGGCACTCATGGCCGGGCTTGGCGTAGTTTGAGATCTCATACCGGCCATAGCCCTGCTCCTGCAAAAGGGTTCGGGTCAGATGATCCATATGATCCACCGTATCCTCATCCGGAAGGGGAAGCCAGGAACGCTTCCCGGCCATCCGTCCGCCGTACCTCTCCCAGTAGGGCGTTCCCTCCTCTATGATCAGACTGTAAGCAGAAATGTGCTCCGGCTTCAGCATGGCCACTTTTTTAAGGGTATTTTTCCAGGAATCCAGACTCTGGCCAGGAATCCCGCTGATCAGGTCAATATTGATCTCTGTAAAACCCGCCATTCTGGCGCACTGGAAGCTCTTTAAAAATTCCTCAAAGGAATGGATACGCCCCAGCTCCTTTAATTCCCCGTTGTCCGCGGACTGAAGACCGATGCTCACCCGATTGATGCCGCAGCTGCGGTAGATATGGAGCTTGTTCTGCAAAAGGGTTCCCGGATTCACCTCTATGGTGATCTCCGCCTTTTCATGCACCTCAAAGGACTCTCCCACCGCCTGCATAATATCACGAATCAGGCAGGGATCCATAATAGAAGGGGTACCGCCGCCAATAAATATGGTCTGCACCTGATAATCGCCGCAGCAGCTTCCCTGTGCCCGGATCTCCCGGATCAGCTGAGCCGTATATTCCTCGTGGACGGCTGCAAGAGTCCTGAATGACAGGAAATCGCAGTACAGGCATTTCCTGGCGCAGAAGGGGATATGGATATACAGCTCCAGAGGCCGTTTTTCTGTGTTTGTCATTTTCTCATGGTCCATTTCATTTTACTGCTCGTCCAGCTTCAGAACGCTCATAAATGCCTTCTGCGGGATCTCTACATTTCCGATCTGACGCATCCGCTTTTTGCCTTCCTTCTGCTTTTCAAGAAGCTTTCTCTTTCGTGAAATATCGCCGCCGTAGCACTTGGCAAGAACGTCCTTGCGCACAGCCTTTACCGTTTCCCTGGCAATGATCTTGCCGCCTACTGCCGCCTGGATGGGAATTTCAAACAGGTGTCTTGGGATCTCCTCCTTTAACTTCTCGCACATCTTCCTGCCCCGCTCATAGGCAGAATCCGCATGTACGATGAAGGAAAGAGCGTCTACCTCCTCACGGTTTACCAGAATATCCAGCTTCACCAGGTTAGAGCGCTCATAGCCCTTTAACTCATAGTCAAAGGAGGCATAGCCTCTGGATCTTGACTTTAAGGCATCAAAAAAATCGTAGATAATCTCGTTAAGGGGAAGATCGTATTTTAACAATGCCCTGGTGGTCTCGATGTATTCCATTCCAAGATATACACCCCGGCGCTCCTGGCACAGGCTCATAATAGAGCCTACAAATTCAGTGGTCACCATAATCTCCGCGCTGACAATAGGCTCCTCCATATAATCGATCTCTGTAGGATCCGGCAGGTTGGAGGGGTTGGTCAGTTCCATCATCTCACCGTCTGTCTTATACACACGGTACACAACGCCCGGAGCCGTTGTAACCAGATCCAGGTTGTATTCACGCTCCAGACGCTCCTGTATGATCTCCAGATGGAGAAGTCCCAGAAAACCGCAGCGGAAGCCAAAACCCAGGGCCACAGAGGTTTCAGGCTCATAAAAAAGAGAGGCGTCGTTCAGCTGGAGCTTTTCCAGCGCGTCTCTTAGGTCATTGTACTTGGCACCGTCTGCAGGATAGAGGCCGCAGTAAACCATGGGCGTCACCTTTTTGTAGCCGGGAAGGGCCTGGGCGCAGGGGTTGGTACGGCTGGTAACGGTATCGCCTACGCGGGTGTCGCGGACATTTTTAATGCTGGCGGTCATATAGCCTACCATGCCGGCACTGAGCTCGTCGCAGGGGATGAACTGGCCTGCGCCAAAATACCCTACCTCCACCACATCAGCCTCGGCCCCTGTGGCCATCATGCGGATCGGTGTTCCCTTTGCTACGGTGCCCTCCATTATACGACAGAAAATGATAACGCCCTTGTAGGAATCGTAGATAGAGTCAAAGATCAACGCCTTTAAGGGTGCCTGGGGATCTCCTTCGGGAGCCGGGATCTTATGGACGATGGCCTCTAAAACTTCCTCTATATTCAGCCCCGTTTTGGCGGAAATGTGAGGGGCGTCAGAAGCGTCCAGACCGATCACGTCCTCGATCTCGGCTGCCACACGCTCCGGCTCCGCGCTTGGAAGGTCGATTTTGTTGATCACCGGGAATACGTCCAGATCATGGTCCAGAGCCAGGTATACGTTGGCCAGGGTCTGGGCCTCGATGCCCTGAGAGGCGTCCACTACCAGGATCGCGCCGTCACAAGCCGCCAGGCTTCGTGATACCTCATAGTTAAAGTCTACGTGTCCGGGTGTGTCGATCAGGTTGAAAATATATTCGTTGCCGTCCTTGGCCCGGTATACGGTGCGGACAGCCTGGGATTTGATGGTGATGCCTCTCTCACGCTCCAGGTCCATATTGTCCAGGACCTGCTCCTGCATCTCCCTGCTGGTCAGAAGCCCGGTCTGTTCGATAATGCGGTCAGCCAGGGTAGACTTGCCGTGATCGATATGGGCGATGATACAAAAATTGCGAATGTTTTTCTGGTCGGTTCTTGACATTATTTATCCTCTTTCTATGAATTAAAGGGGGGCGGACTGGGGGGTGATGGTAGTTCCCTCATTTTCGCCCTCCCGCCCGGACGGCTTGTCCTCTTGACCGGCTGACGCCTGTCAAGAGGCATCGGAGGTTCCTCCGATGGAAAAACCGATAAGGAAGCAGGCTTACAAGCGAGCTTGACGCCTGCTTCCTTACCGGTTTTCCCGCCGTCCTGAACAGTTATAGTGAATTATACTCTCTTTTTACTTTCCTTGCAACACCATATCTAAAAGTTGGGATAAGGGTTCCATGGCGTTTCGGGCTTCTTCATAGGTGTTGGTCTGGGCGCCTACTTCTATGAGGGCGGAACGGGGGCGCAGGTGCAGGTTATAGCGGAGACCTTTTAAGTAAATTTTCCTGGCGTAGCCGGGGTAATAGGCCTCGGCTCCCAGCTTCAGGTTCAGGCTGAAGGCCAGATTTTCTTCCCTGTAGGGATTGTTCAGATAGTCAATGGGGCCCTCCGGCGTCTGGCTCAGGCCGTTAAAAAACATAACCTGGGCCGTGGGCTTGCCATCGATCTCTGTTACCAGCTTAAGATTCTCCGCCACTCCGTCCCGATGAACGTCAAGAACCACCTGGATCGAGGGATGTTCCTCTAAAATCTTTGTAATCCCCTCAAGGGCATAATTATAGGCCCGGTTCCGGTCCAGACTCCCTCCCTTCATATCATAAGGGGAGGTGTCATGGTAAACCTGATACCCCTTTTTCTCCAAAAGCTCTGTCAGATAATTCCCTACCTCTACAATGGTCTCCCCAGGGCCGGAACCTGCAAAGGCCTCCTGAGAATGGGTATGATACACGAGGATCTGGGGCCCAGGAGCCTCACGGTCAAGGGTCAGGTCCTTGGACAAAAGAGTCTTTGCGTCCATCAGATCACGGTCCGCAGTGGTAGAAGTATGAACACTGTAAAAATGCTTCATCAGAAAATCATAATCCGCAAGCTGCTCCAATACATATGTAGTGCCTGTTACCGGGCGATCAAGGGAGGCCAAAAGAGCCGGACTGGATGAGGGAAGGACCGAAGCTGTCTCCTGTTCCGGCACTGTCTCCTCCTGAACCTCCTGCCCCGATTCCTCCATACCATACCAGGCCAGATATTCATGCTCCGCGTAAAAGGTCTGCTGAGCCCTATAATTCTCATAGGCAGGATCCATATCTTTAAATTCCCCTGCCATTTCCCCAGAGTCTCTGCCCAGCTTCTCATCCGGCCCTTCCAGAGGATAGGACCGATACCACAGGGCTTCTGTCAGGCACTGTCCCGCCCGGGAAATGAGATCGGAGGGTTGGATCTCCCAGCCCATCTCCTGTCCCCGGCCTGCAAAAAAAACAGCGCACAGAAGAACCCCCGTCAGGGCTGCAGCAGAAACCAGCCAGCCTCTCATGCCCCCTTGTCCCTGAGGTTTTTTTGAAAAAATGGTTCCCTGACGGCCATATCCAGGCCGCGGTGCCGGCAGCTCACCGGAGAGGTGAAGCCTTTGTCTCTGCTCCCCCTCTCCCGGCGGCTTTGAGCGCTCCGGTATCCCTGGAATCCGGGTTGACAGGGGCTGTTCCCATTCTCTGGCCCATCTCCCTTCCTGCTGCCGGCAGTCCCTGTATCCTGTATCCATCCCGATCCCACCTGTCACACCGCTTTCATTCTTATTACCATCATATGCGGCGAAGGGGCAGATATTTCTTTTGCTGTCCCTTATCAGGGCAGCGGATCCTCAAATACAGCCCGGTGGATCCCTTCGGAAATAGTAAAGCTGAGCTGCTTAACAGACTGGTCTATATCCGGCGGAGTCACATAAAGAGGGCCAAATTCTGGTTCCAGCAGCTCACGGATCAGCTGATACTGCTGTCCCGGATCCATTTCTCCCAGAAAACGGCCCACACCGGCTGTCTCCTGATTTTCCGCCAGCACACGGACCAGAGCCTGACAGGTATCATGGACAATGGCGGCGGCTCCTACCACTGTAGGCACCCCGATTGCCAGAACCGGAATCCCAAGACTTTCCATTGTAAGGCTGTGCCTGTGGTTTCCCACGCCGGAGCCGGGCTGTATGCCGGTATCCGTCAGCTGAATGGTGGTTCCCAGGCGCCTTACACTTCTGGCCGCCAGCGCATCGATGGCAATCACCAGCTCCGGCCGGGTCTCACTGATGATTCCCTTAAGGATCTCCGCTGTTTCCATACCAGTCTGAGCCATCACGCCCGGCGCAATGCCGCTGATGGAGGGCAGGTCATATTTGCCCTCCAGATGGCGGGTAACCTGAAGATTTCCCAGGACTCTGGGGCCCAGGGAGTCCGGGGTGACCCACTGGTTTCCCAGACCGATTACCAGAATGGAAGGACATTTCTTCCCGGTCATCTCCTCCATCAGCGTTCTCAGACGCCTGGCCAGTTCATCGGAAATCTGGCTGTGGTATTCATCATCCTCCTTTGAAAGCCGGTCCGCCTCCAGGGTCAGATAGGTTCCCACCGGCTTTCCCATAGCCTGGGCCCCGGCTTCATCCAGCACCTTCACCTCCGTCAGCCGGATCTGACTCTCCTCTAATTCCCATTCCCGGCAGCGGACGCCCAAAAGCTCTCCCGCTTCCTTCCCGGCGCACTCCCGCTCCTCTAAGGCCAGATCCGTTCGGATTTCAAAGCCTGTACTTCTGCGCTTCCTCTCTCTGTCCATGCCTGCACCTCCAAACTGCGATTCTCCCATCAGTATCTCTCCAAGATCTGAAAACTATGCAAAACCGGAGTCACCGAAGAATATCTCGAAAAATTTGTTACAATTTAGCCATTTTTTATCCAAATATTGCTTGACATTCCCTGATTCATTCGCTAAAATACAATAGTATGTTTACATTGAACTGTCCGTGTCCGGCTTTGATGGAAAACACAACGATTATGATTTATGATTAAAGAAACGGAGGTGTATTTCATTGGCTAACATTAAATCCGCAAAGAAGAGAATCTTAGTAAACGAGACTAAGGCTGCAAGAAACAAGGCGATCAGATCCAAGGTTAAGACCGCGATCAAGAAGGTTGAGGCCGCTGCTGCTGCTGGGGACAAGGCTGCTGCCCAGGTTGCTCTGCAGGCTGCGATCACAGAGATCGAGAAGGCTGCTTCCAAGGGAGTATATCACAAGAACAATGCTTCCCGTAAAGTATCCCGCGTAACCAAGGCTGCTAATTCCATCGCTTAATTAATAGAACATAATTCAGGAATTTCAGACGCAAAGGTCCTTCCGGCTTAACCCATCGGAAGGACCTTTTTTTCATGTCTGTTACATTTTTTTCTCATCATAGCAGGCTCTCACACCGCCGATAAACTTCAGCCTTGTCCTGGCACAGACCACATGGGCATTGCCGATTTCCCTGGTCCGGGTCCGTACCGGCACAGCCACATCTCTCAGATGCATCCCGATCAGGGTATCTCCAATGTCAATGCCCCCATGAGCCCTGATATGCTCCACTGCCACCGGCGCTTTCAGGCACCGGTAGGCGGCTGTGGCAAAGGAACCGCCTGCCTTCAGCTGGGGCACTACATTCACCAGCTCATATCCCCAGCGCAGGGCTGCCTCCTCCTCCAGGATCAAGGCCCGGTTCAGATGCTCGCAGCACTGAGCCGCCAAATAAATCCCCCGCTTTTCAAGCTCCTCACAAAAAGCCTCACATACCGCCTGTCCTATTTCCGCGCTGGAGTGAGAGCCGATCTTAAAGCTGTCAATCTCACTGGACGAACAGCCCACAACCAGAAGCTGTCCCGGCTTCATATCCGCCGCCTCCAGAAATTCCTCCAGCACCGCCCGGGTCTGCTGTCTGATACCCTCCAGTTCTATTTTTTCCATCATATCCATCGCCTTCATTCCTTTTAAAGTGTGTTTGAAGAATATTTAGTATTGATTCGCAATCAGCAGCTCCACAGCCAGCCGGTCCTGAAGCCGCCCCGTCTTTACCTGCTCCTCTGCGTCTACACAGAGAGTGACATAAGAAAGGATCTGATCCCTTGTAAATGTTTTCGCCTGAAGCATGATTTTTCCCACTACAAAAGGCTGCAGCTTCAGCCTGGATGCGATCCCGCTCTTTTCAAGACCCTTTCCCATCAGCTCCTTTACCTGAAGAATCTGGTTAAACTGCCTTGCGATGAGAAAGAGGATCCGCATAGGCGGCTCCTTCAGGGTCAGAAGATCCTCGTACAGATCCATGGCCTTTCTGGTCTGGCGGTTTGCAATGGCTGTGATCATATCAAAGATCTTATTGGTCACCTGAGTCGTGCAGATCAGCTCCACATCCTCATCGGTCACTACCTCCCGGCCCAGGGTATAGCTGATCAGTTTCTCAAGCTCCGAGCTGATATTTTCCATATCATCCCCTGTTTTACTGAGAAGCAGCTCCATGGTCCGGTTTGTGATCTTCCTTCCATTCTTTGCCAGGATCCCTGCCGCCCATCTGGCAAGCTGGGAAGAATCCTGCCTGGCAAGCTCCGCGCAGTAGCCATACTTCTTCACTGCCTTATACAGTCTGCTCCGTTTATCCACCTCCGATTCCACAAAGATCAGACAGGTACTTTCCGGAATGCGCTCTATATATGCGCTCATCTCCTCCGCTCCTGCCCCGCCCTTAAACCATCCCGTATCCTCCATAAGCACAAGACGCCGGTCAGCAAAAAAAGGCATGGTATCCGCCAGGCCGGTAACCTCATTGACATTGATACCCTTCCCTTCAAAATAGTTGTAGTTCATGGTATCCCCGCCGGTGACGGCCTCCTTTAAGCGGTTTTTATAGCTTTTCTTCAAAAATGCTTCCTCCCCATAAAGGAGATAGGCAGATTTAAAAGTCCCGTCCTTAATGTCCTGATTCAGTATCTGCATAAGATCAGATATTCCTTTCCTTTTCCAAAATGTAATTTAAAAGCCTGCCGCAGCCCTCCTGCACATCCCTCCAGGTCACGTCAAAATCCCCTGTATACCAGGGATCCGCCACATCACGGCCGCTGCCGGTAAAATCCAAAAGCTTAAACACCTTCCCCTCCGGATCCCCGCCGGTAATACGGTTAATATTGCGGATATTCCAGGAATCCATGCCGATGATATAATCATAGGCAGCATAATCCGATTTCTTCATCTGCTTCGCCCGGTGTCCCTCACAGCCAATGCCTGCCTCCCGGAGTTTTTTCCTGGTGCCGGGGTGGACGGGATTGCCGATCTCCTCGGTGGAGGTAGCGGCAGAATCAATATGAAATCTGTGAGCCAGGCCGCGGGTGGTGATGAGGTGCTGGAAGTAGTAGTGGGCCATGGGGGAACGGCAGATGTTGCCGTGGCAAACAAATAATACTTTAATCATCTTTTTATATCTCCATTTAAATCTTGTATTTCTTCTCAAACGCTTGATATTTCAGGGTTTTCCGACTTTTGAGTTTTCCTTTCTTTTCAAGGTATCTTCTCAAATCTTCTCGTATTTTCTTGTGTTTTTCCCTGCAATCTTGGTAAATCCGTTGGTAAAGCAAGCGTCCTTACCAACGGGCTTTTTTAACTATTCGCTATCCGATATACTTCTTCCTTTGCATCATCAAAATTCACATGGGTGTAAGTGTTCAAGGTTACACTGATGTCTGCGTGACCCATGATATACTGCAAGGTTTTCGGATTCATCCCGGATTTTGCCATATTAGAGCAAAAGGTGTGCCTGCATACATGAGGGGTAACTTTCGGCATCTGGATACGGTAAATCCTGTTGTATTTCTGAATGATATGCTCCATGTACTTCTCCCAGTGAAGGGCAACCATCGGCATATCGTTTTTATCCAAAAATAAAAATCCAGCGTATCCTTCCACCATCGGTTCAACTTTTGGTGTCTTTCGGTTGGCAATAATTCTGCGAAAACACGCTGCGACAGCTTCCGTCATCGGCACATAGCGAATACCTTTGTCAGTTTTTGGTTCTTCAATTACATACTGCATCTGTGCAGTACGCTGTAACTGATGGTCTACCTTAATACGCATTTCTCCAAACTCAATCTCCGAAATCGTCAGCCCACAGAACTCTGAAATACGAAGCCCTGTGTGAAAAAGAATATAGATTGCATCATAGTATCTGCTGAAATGCTTATCCTCCTGAATAAACTTCAGCAAATCTCTCTGCTGCTTTCGGGTAATCGCTTCTCTGGTAACAGAATCATTAACAATGACGGATGCCAGCTCAAATTCAAATGGATTTTTGCGAAGCAGGTCATCATCTACTGCCATCTGAAATGCTGGTCTGAGAACTCCCCGGATCGAATGGATGGAACTGTATCCTCGTCCATCAATTTGTTGGAGCTTAATCAACCATGCCTTTGCGTCTGACAAACGCACCTTATCAATTCGCAGATTCCCAAAACTCTCTTTTTTCAGCATATTGATGACCGTTTTATATCCGGCAACCGTATTGTGACGAACTCCTGTTTTCAATGAAACATACTTTTCTACCAGTTCCAAAACAGTATAGTTGCCACCGTTGGTTACGATACGGTCAAACAAATCCGCTTCAATCTGTTTTTCTTTCTCACGCAGGGAAGGCTCCCGCTTCTTTCCTTTTGGCATTGGGTCATTCTTGTCCAAACGCCAACTGTATACATTTTTCTCTTTTCCGTCCTCATCAATATAGCGGAACCGATACCTCCCATCTTTACGCTGGTACTCGCCCTCTCGCAAAATCCGATTACGGTTATCTCGTCTTTTCTCACTCATCGTGAACTCTCCTTTCAAAAAAGAGAGCCAGACTTGCGCTCTTATCATAGCACAAATCCAGCTCTCCGCATAGTTATATCATGTGAAATCGGTAAATCTGTCAGCTCTGTTTACACAGCAGTAGCCTGATCCAGATACCTCTCAAATTTCTCACGCTTAATGAGGGCACGATTGCCGTTCATCACATAAAAATCCTCATTGGGATGTGTGTCAATAAGCGTTCTCAATTTTCCTTCGCCGATATGATAATATCTGGCTGCTTCCTCAATGGTAAGCGTATATCTACGCCACACCGGAACATCCGAGTAATTTTTTCCTTCAATATTCATCTTATTATTCGCCATAGGCAGTTATCCTCCATACATGAAAATAGCCAGACAGAGGGTGTCGGCAA
>URNT01000009.1 GCA_900549235.1 uncultured Clostridium sp.
GGGGGTTCGAGCCCCTCTTCCCCTGCTGACTATTTTAACGAATAGCCCAACCCGATCAGTCCGAGATGTCTTTTGAAGATTTCTCGGTCTTTTTTGTATATGGAGATAACAATAGGAGATTAGACCCGCATGAACAAGAAAGAATGTAATGAGATCAAAAAACTGTTTACCCCTGCAAACTGCGCCATCAGCCGGATCTGCGGCTGCTATGTGGACGCGGAGAAAAACAAAAAGACAGAGCTGAAGGAGGCGTTTTTATCCCTGCCTGAGGAGGAAGCCTTCAAATACTTTACCATTTTTAAAAATGCCCTTTCCGGTACGGTGGGAAAGAACCTGATCAATATGGAGTTTCCCCTTCATACAGAGACAGAGGGAGGCACCCAGGAATTCCTTTTAAGGCTGCGGGACAGCGAGCTGAAGGACGACGCTCTCATCGAGGAATTTTATGACCGGGTGATCGCGGACTTTGATTACGGCGAGAACTATTATATTATTCTGATTCACTGCGCCTATGATATTCCGGCGAAGGCCTCGGACGGCATGGAGATGTTTGACGCCTCAGACTATGTATATGAATTTATCCAGTGTACCATCTGCCCGGTGAAGCTCTCAAAGGCAGGTCTGTGCTACAATTCCATGACCAATGCCATTGAAAACCGCACCCGTGACTGGCTGGTGGAGGCGCCCATCCACAGCTTCCTCTTCCCGGCCTTTAATGACAGGAATACGGATATTCACAGTCTTTTATTTTACAGCAAAAATCCGGAGCAGCTGCCGGATACTCTGGTGGACGGGCTTCTTGGCTGCGTGATCCCTATGACGGCCAAAGATCAGAAGGAGACCTTTCAGGCTATTGTAGAGGAGACTCTGGGGGAAAGCTGCGATTTTGAGACGGTAAAAAATATCCATGAGAACTTAAGCGAGCTGGTGGAGGAGACAAAGGATGAGCCGGTGCCCCTGGTTCTTGACAAGCAGCAGGTAAAGCGCCTTCTGGAAAACCATGGAGCCCCTGCGGAGCGCCTGGAGGAGTTTGACGAACGGTACAAGGATGTGGAGGAGGGGCCTGCCTCCGGCTTTGTAGCCGCCAATGTGATCAATACAAAAAGCTTTGAGATCAAGACACCAGATGTAAGTATTAAGGTAGCGCCGGATAAGACTTATCTGGTAGAAAACCGCATAGTGGACGGCCGTCCCTGCCTTGTGATCGCAATCAACGAGCACGTAGAGGTAAATGGGATTTCCGTCCGCTGCGCGCCGGCAGGAAAGGGGGAAGAAACGGGGGAGGCCTGAAGGTAATACATCAAAATACGGGTGTGTTATGTATACATCAAGTTGTCTGGACAAATAAGTCAATAGTTGATATAATGACTATGTTACTGGCTAAAAGTAAAAAAATGGAAGGATGAAGGTACAGATGAGTCGGACAATTAAAGCAGGACATGTATATCGCCAATATACAAAAGAGGGTACATATGTAGCAGATTATAAAACCTCCAAAGCAGCTTGTGCGGCAACCGGGGTTTCTGTTGGCTGCGTGGCGAGGTCAGCTCACGGCGAGAGGAAAACAGGAGGCGGCTTTATATGGCGGATCGTTCCTGAAAACTCTCCCCATGATCCTATTGAGGTGGATCTTGTGAGTAAGATCGGAAGCTATAAAAAGCGCCCGGTTATTCAGAAAACATTAGACGGTGAGGTGATAGAGGAGTTCCTTTCTATTGCTGTTGCCAGCCGCACGACAAAGATCTGCAGAAGAAGTATTTCCTGTGCCCTTAACGGCACACAGAAGACAGCGGGAGGTTTCTGCTGGGAGGAAAAGGAAGTGCCTGAGGAGGCAGTAAAAGCAGAGGCGTAAAAAGATCATTATAAAGCTTGGATGCAGGATTCCGGACGGAAACAGTTTGGGAAGACTGCATCTTTTTTTGTGAAAACCGCACAAACACGAATGAAAATGAGAAAATATGCTGAAATTAAGTGGTAATTTGCGGGAAAATATAGTACAATAGTAGAAAAGCAGGAGAAAGGGGATTCTATATGGGAAAAAAACGCAACATTATCGTAGGCCAGTCAGGAGGGCCCACAGCGGTGATTAATTCCAGTCTTGCGGGGGTTTATAAGACGGCAAAGGAGAGAGGCTTCCACAAGGTATACGGTATGCTCCACGGCATTGAGGGATTTTTAGAGGAGATGTATGTGGATCTTTCCACTCAGATCCATTCGGATATGGATATTGAGCTTTTAAAGAGGACGCCCTCTGCTTTTCTCGGCTCCTGCCGCTGCAAGCTGCCGGAGATCCATGAGAATCCGGACATCTACGATAAGATTTTTTCCATCCTGGACAAGCTGGATATTGAGGTCTTTATCTACATCGGCGGCAACGATTCCATGGACACCATTAAGAAACTGTCGGATTATGCCATTGTAAAGGGTCACTCCCAGAAGTTTCTGGGTGTTCCCAAAACCATTGACAACGACCTTGCTCTGACAGACCATACCCCTGGCTTTGGAAGCGCGGCCAAATATATTGCTGCCTCCACAAAAGAGGTGATCCGGGATGCTATGGGGCTTTCCTTTAAGAGGAAGATGATTACCATTATGGAGATCATGGGGCGGAACGCAGGCTGGCTTACCGGGGCTACGGCTCTTGCGCGGACCGAGGACTGCTGCGGGCCGGATCTGATCTACCTTCCTGAAGCTGCATTTAATATTGATAAATTCCTTAAAAAGTGTACGGATCTTCTTGATAAAAAGACCTCCATTGTAGTGGCTGTATCTGAGGGCATCAAGGTGCCGGACGGCCGGTACGTATGCCAGCTGGCAGGAGGCAGCGATTATGTAGACGCCTTCGGCCACAAGCAGCTAGCCGGAACTGCTTCTTACCTTGCCAGCTTCCTGGCGGCAAAGACAGGCTGCAAGACAAGGGCAGTGGAGCTTTCCACCCTTCAGAGAAGCGCCTCCCATATGGCTTCCCGCGTGGATATAAATGAAGCCTTTATGGTAGGCGGCGCCGCGGTAAAGGCGGCAGATGAGGGGGATACAGGCAAGATGGTGGTTATCGACCGTATTGCGGACGACCCTTATATGAGCGCGGCAGGGATCTATGATGTCCACAAAATCGCCAACAATGAAAAGCTGGTTCCCAGAAGCTGGATGAACCGGGAAGGGAACTATGTAACCGATGAATTTATCAATTATGTAGAGCCTCTGATCCAGGGGGATTATCAGCCGTTTATGGTAAATGGACTTCCCCAGCATCTGGTTTTAAAACACTGATACCCCCTTTTTATTATGCAGAAGTTCTACTATTCCGTTAAATTTACAGAGATATTCCAGTTCAGAACAAGAAGAATGAAGGCGGCCTTCCAGAAAAATGGAGACTGCCTTTCTTTTATAAACAAAAACCTCTGAAAAATATAAAAAAAACAATACAAAATCCATAAAAAATCAGACTCCCCGGAAACAGGGACTATATGGAAGAAAATTTGACAATTACATATAATAGTGATATAAATAGTTCGAGCACAGGGAAATGTGTTTTTTTCTGTGCAGTCACAAAAGAGAATAACCATTGTGTGACCGCTTTCACCTGGAAAGTGATGATGAAAAAGGAGCAATTATTTATGAAAGAAATGAAGATCATGCTGACATCCGTAGCTGAGGCTAAGAATTTTGTGGCACAGGCGTCAAAATGTGACTTTGATATTGATGTATTTTATAATAGGGTAACGATTGACGCGAAGTCCATTCTGGGCGTACTGAGCCTGGATCTGACCAGAGTCCTGACTGTACAGTTTAACGGTGATGACAAGGAATTTGAGGAATATCTGGGATCCATCTCACCAGAGACTGTGGCAGCATAAGCAGAGCTGATTCGGGAAAAGCGGCAGGTTGCGAACGTAGGTTTGCAATCTGCCGCTTTTTGTGCTATGCTGATAGAAAGGCAGAGAGGAGGCAGGAAGGTTGGAGCATGGAAGGAGTTCCCAGATACGGATCTCCGTGCGGAATCTGGTGGAGTTTGTGATGCGGGGAGGCGACCTTGACAACAGAAGGACGGCGGGAGCCAGACGGGAAGCCATGCAGGCGGGGAGCCGCCTTCACCGGAAGCTGCAAAAGCGTATGGGGGCAGGCTATCAGGCCGAGGTGGCTCTGAAGCACCGGGTACAGGAGGATCAGTTTGACATTCTGGTAGAGGGGCGGGCGGACGGGATCCTCACAGAGCCTGCCGGTGTGGTGATCGATGAAATCAAGTGCATTTATATGGATGTGGGACGTTTGGAAGAGGCAGATCCCGTCCATATGGCCCAGGCTCTCTGCTATGGATATATATACAGCTTTGATCATAAGCTTTCATCTGTAGGGATTCAGATCACTTACTGCAATATCGAGACGGAGGAGATCCGCCGTTTTCAGGAGGTAAAAAGCTTTGAGGAACTGTCTGCCTGGTTTGAGGGCCTGATCCATGAATATGTAAAATGGGCCCGATACCTGTACAGTCATGGGCTCAGACGGCAGGAGAGTTTAAAGGAGCTGCAGTTTCCCTACCCTTACAGAGAGGGGCAGAGGGAGCTGGCAGTAAGCGTCTACCGGAGTATTGCCAGAGGAAGGGATCTGTTTATCCAGGCACCTACAGGGGTAGGAAAGACGCTGTCCACCATTTTTCCAAGCCTGAAGGCCATGGGGGAGGGATATGGGGAGAAGCTGTTTTATCTGACGGCAAAGAGCATTACAGGAGGTGTGGCAGAGGAGGCCTTTTCTATTTTGAGAAGGGAACAGAAGCTGTATTTTAATACCGTTACTATTACGGCAAAGGAGAAGCTCTGTATCCTTGAAAAGCCGGACTGCAACCCGGAGGCCTGTCCCAGAGCCAGAGGGCATTTTGACCGGGTCAATGATGCGGTGTATGACATCATCCACGGGGAGATGGGGATCACCAGGGAGCGGATTCTGGAGTATGCCAGTCAGTATCAGGTCTGCCCCTTTGAGTTCTGCCTGGACATCAGCAGCTGGGTGGATGGAATCGTCTGTGATTACAATTATGTCTTTGATCCCAATGTACGGCTGAAACGGTATTTTTCAGAGGGAAGCGGCCAGAAGGGCTATCTTTTCCTGGTGGATGAGGCCCACAACCTGGTGCCCAGGGCCAGGGAGATGTACAGCGCCGCTCTTATAAAGGAGGACGTGCTTCTTGTTAAGCGGATCCTAAAGGCTTACGGAAGCGCCGGGCGTCTCCTGCCTCTCCTGGATGGATGCAACCGCAGGCTCCTGGAGCTTAAGAAGGCCTACGGCACAGGCAGGGAGGAGGAAGGGATCAGCCACAGGCAGGTGCTGGGCCAGGATTATGAGCTGCTTTCCGACATCCATCTGCTGGCGCTGGAGCTTATGAAGCTGTTTGGAGAGCTGGAAGGCTTTATGAATGATCATGGGGAGTTTAAGGACAGGGATCTGGTGCTGAATTTTTATTTTAAGCTCCGGGATTTTCTGTATGTCCATGACAGGCTGGATGAGCATTACAGGATCTATGCAAGGCTTCTGCCAGAGGGAGAGTTTATGGTTAAGCTGATGTGTATCGATCCGGCGCCCAATCTGCGGGAGTGTCTGGAGCTTGGCAGCAGCACCCTGTTTTTTTCAGCTACCCTTTTGCCTATCCGCTATTATAAGGAGCTTTTAAGCGGGAATCAGGAGGAATACGCGGTGTATGCCCATTCTCCCTTTGTCAGGGAAAACCGGCTGGTGCTGGCGGCAGAGGATGTAAGCAGCCGTTATAGCCGCAGGAGCCGGAGGGAGTATGAGAAGATCTGTGATTATATCGAGGCTCTTGTAAAAGGAAAAAAGGGCAACTATATGGTATTCTGTCCCTCCTACCAGTATCTGTCCCGGATTGAGGAGGTGCTTTCGGAGCGGGAGGAAAGAGAAGGACTTTCCTTCACCTGGTTTTCCCAGTCCAGCCAGATGGCAGAGGAGGAGCGGGAAGAATTTCTCTCCCGTTTTGATGAGGTAGGGGAGCGGTCCATGGCGGCACTGTGCGTGATGGGCGGGATCTTTTCAGAAGGGATCGACCTGAGGGAGGAGCGCCTGATCGGAGCGCTGATTATCGGCACCGGCCTTCCCCAGGTGAATATAGAGCAGGAGATATTAAAGGAATACTTTGATAAGCAGGGAGGCGGCGGCTTTGACTATGCCTATCAGTATCCGGGGATGAATAAGGTGATGCAGGCTGCAGGCCGCGTGATCCGCACAGCAAAGGACAGGGGGATCATCGCCCTTCTGGATGAACGCTTTTTAAGGCCGGAATATGTAGCCCTGTTCCCTAGGGAGTGGGGGAGCTACACGGTGGTAAACCGGTACAATGTAAGCCAGGCAGTGGAGGATTTCTGGAAGCAGTTTGATGAGCCGCCTACAGCATGTCCATAAAGTGCTGGGCTGCCTGGGAGATGGGCAGGTTTTCGTTAAAGGCCACCACCATCTGGCGGGAGGGAAGCTCCTCTGCCAGCTTAAGGATAAACAGGTCCTTGTCATTGGACGGGATACAGAAGTCCGGAACAAAGGCGATGCCTAAGCCGATACGGGCCAGATCGATAAGCAGGTCATTGCTGGAAAGCTCAATCTCAGGCACCAGGTCCAGCTGGCTTTTCTGGAAGATCTGATGGAGAAATTCGCTGGTGGTGCTTTTGCGGTCCAGCATCATAATAGGATAGGAAAGAAGCTCCTCCAGGGAAAGTCGTTTTCCTTCCAGATCAAAGGCGGAGCGGCTGGCTACGAATACGTCGTGAAATTCATTGATCACACGGGTGTTCAAGCTGCCGGCCAGGGAGGAGTTGGGATAGTTGGTGACGATGAAATCGGCTTGCCCGTTGTCCAGAAAGCGGGTGCACTCGATGGAGGTCTGGTTGATCACCTTGATATGGATCCCCGGAAACTCCTTGTGGAACCGGTTTAAGTAGGGCACCAGATAGTATCGGCAGATGGTGTCGCTGGCGCCGATACGCAGCTGGCCGCCATTGAGGCTGTGGGCCTCTAAAAGCTGGTTTTCCCCTTTTTTGATCAGATTCATAGCCGGCTCGATGTGCTTTAACAGGATCTCTCCCTCAGGGGTAAGCTGCACCTTTTTTGTGCTGCGGATAAAAAGAGGCTGGTTCAGCTTCTTTTCCAGAACCTTGATGGACTGGCTGACGGCAGACTGAGAGATATAGAGCTGCTTGGAGGCTTCTGAGAAGCTTAAGGTGGCGGCTACATGGTAAAATACTTTATATAATTCGTAATTAATATCCATTATTAAGTCCTCCTTATAAACTACCTATATTTTATCACGGCAGACAAGGCTTTGTAAAGTGTGCTCTCGGAATCTCTTTGTGCACAGCTGGCAAAAAATCAGCCACAAAGACGAGTGCAGGGGAGATTCCGAGAGTACACGAAAGAGACAAGGGAAACTTGACATAAGGATAAGGATATATTATGATGTTGGGGTTAAAAGGATAACAATAAGAAAGTAGATGAAAATGATGGCAGAAAATTTTTATGATATGTACCTGGAGGAAATGAGGGAGATCCGCCCGCTGGAGGCCAAGGAGAGGGAGGCGCTTCTGATCCGCACCGCTTCCGGCGATCAGGAGGCCCGTTCCAGACTGGTGGAGGGCAGCCTTTCTGAGGTATTAGAGCTTGCAGGGGAATATGAGGGAAGGGAGCTTCCTATGAGTGATATTGTCCAGGAGGCTAATACAGCGCTGATGCTGGCGGCGGTGGAGTATGACGGCAGCGAAGCCTGGAGTGAGCTTTTAGAACGCCGGGTCAGGGAGAGTGTGGAGCTGGCCCTGGAGGAGCAGAGGATGGAGGCCTCCATCGAGGAAAATATGGCTGCCCGGGTAAATGTGCTTCAGACCGTATCCCATATCCTTGCGAAGGAGCTGGGGCGGGAGGCTACGGTGGAGGAGCTGGCCGCAAAGATGAAGATGACAGAGAATGAGATCCGGGATATTATGAAGCTGGCTCTGGATGCCCTGACTGTAGGCGGCGAGGGAGCTGTGGCAGGGGATTCGGGAGAGAGACAGACAGATCCCATCAGGGACGGCTGGGAGATAGAAGAATGAAGCTTTATCTGATCAGACACGGACAGACTGACTGGAATATTGCCCACAGGATACAGGGAAGACAGGATATAGAGCTGAATGAAATGGGACGGCGGCAGGCAGAGCGCCTGGCAGAGGCGATGAAGTCCCGGCCTGTTACTGCCATTTTTTCAAGCCCTCAGAAACGGGCCTGGCATACGGCAAAAGCAGTCCAGGGCGTATGGCAGGTGCCTCTTATGACGCTGCCTCAGCTGATGGAGATCGGCTACGGCTCCTGGGAGGGACGGACCTCAGAGGATATTCTTTCCACAGACCGGGAGCTCTATGAAGCCTGGTGGAAGCACCCTGCCCAGGTAGCGCCTCCCGGCGGTGAGACCCTGGCTCAGGTAGACGGCCGGTGCCGGGCTGCCTGGGATCAGATCCGCAGCCAGATTACAGGAGATACAGCCATCGTATCCCACGGCGGAACCCTGGCTCATCTGCTCGTCTGCCTTTTAAAGGGGGCGTCAGGCGGAGAAGCCGACGGGATTGTTGTGGAAAATGCTAGCATCACTACCATAGAATATGACCCTGCCGCAGGAGTCTGCAGCCTGGTCCAGCTTAATGACAGCAGTCATTTGGGAGGATATGAAAATTTTCTTAGTTCTTCTACCCGGTTTTCCAAATAAGAGTTTCTCTCCAAAACACCGAAAGCCCAGGTTATCTCCAGGTGCCCTCCGAAAACTGTTAAAAAATAGTCATAATTTTTCTAAGAACAATCGTTAAAATCCTTGCTATTTTCAGACTGGGGTACTACAATGAAGTCACAATTGTAAGTGCTTACATTGGAGAAGTGAAGGAGGTATTTTTATGACAGAGGTACGAGGAAATGTGATCGTAGGGCAGTCCGGCGGTCCTACGGCGGTGATTAACTCCAGCCTGGCAGGCGTGTTCAAGACAGCTAAGGACAGAGGGGCAAAGAAGGTGTACGGCATGGTCCACGGCATCCAGGGGCTCTTGCAGGAGCGGTATGTGGATCTGGAGGAGCATATCAAGTCCGATCTGGATATTGAGCTGCTGAAGCGGACGCCTTCTGCTTATCTTGGTTCCTGCCGCTTCAAGCTTCCGGAGATCTGTGAGGGACGAGAGGTTTATGACAAGATCTTCGAGATCCTGGAGAAGCTGGAAATCGAGTATTTCTTCTACATCGGCGGCAATGATTCGATGGATACCATTAAAAAGCTGTCAGATTACTCCCTTTTAAATGGAAGCAAGATCCGTTTTATGGGAGTTCCAAAGACCATTGATAATGATCTGGCGGCAACGGATCATACACCGGGCTACGGCAGCGCTGCCAAGTACATAGGCTCGATCACAAAAGAGGTGATCCGGGATGGTCTGGTATATGACCAGCAGAATGTGACCATCCTGGAGATTATGGGACGGAACGCAGGCTGGCTGACAGGCGCGGCTGCCCTTGCCAAGTGCGAGGACTGCGAAGGCCCTGATATGATCTTCCTTCCCGAGGTTACCTTTGATGTGGATTCCTTTATGGAAAAGGTGGCAAAGCTCCATGCGAGGAAAAAATCAGTAGTAGTAGCTGTATCAGAGGGCGTTAAGCTGGCTGACGGCCGGTATGTGTGCGAGCTCACCGACGGCATTGATTTTGTGGATGCCTTCGGCCATAAGCAGCTGACCGGTACAGCAAGGTATCTGGCAGAGAAGATCAACCGGGAGGTGGGCTGCAAGACAAGGGCTATTGAGTTTAACTCTCTTCAGAGATGTGCGTCCCACATTGTATCAAGAGTCGACATTACAGAAGCCTTCCAGGTAGGAGGAGCGGCTGTAAAAGAGGCCTTTGAGGGAGAGACCGGCAAGATGATCATCTTAAAGAGGGTATCCGATGATCCCTATATCTGCGTAACGGATATTTATGATGTGCATAAGGTAGCCAATGTAGAAAAGAAGGTTCCCAGAGAGTGGATCAATGAGGCAGGAGATTATGTGACCGAGGAATTTGTAAATTATATCCGGCCGCTGATCCAGGCTGAGCTGACGCCGATCATGACAGACGGCCTGCCAAGACATCTGTATTATATGGATGTGGAAAAGAAATAGGGTTTGTAACCAAAGTAAAAGTAAGGAGTGTGCCCTGCAGAACATGCATGGCACACTCCTTATCTGCATATAAAGGTTTTTATGGTTATCAGTGATACAGTCTCTTGTGCTCGTATACCGGCTCTGAGGTCAGCTCGATTCCCAGCTTTCCAAATACCTTGATGTCCACATTGGACAGCATAACAGAGGTGTGTACCTGGCAGCCTTTAAGGCGTGGAAGCTGGTCCAGGGCCTTCTTGGCTGCGGGGTCTGTGGCAGCGCACATGGATAGGGCGATCAGCACCTCGTCGGTGTGGAGCCTTGGGTTCCTGCTTCCCAGATAATTGGTCTTTAATGCCTGGATGGGCTCGATGGCAGAGGGAGCAATCAGATGCACATCATGGGGAATGCCGCCCAGCACCTTGATAGCGTTCAGCAGAAGCGCTGCGGAAGCGCCAAGGAGGCTGCTTGTCTTTCCAGTGACAATGGTTCCGTCCTCTAATTCCATGGCAGCGGCAGGGGCGCTCAGCTCCTGGGCTCTCTTTAAGCAGGGGGCAACTACATTTCTCATATCAGGAGTGATCTTTGCCTGCTTCATCAGCAGGTTGATCTTGTAGACCTCGTCGGAATTACCCTCCTCCTTTGCCAGACGGTTCAGGGCCTGGTAATAGCGCCGGATGATCTCCTGGTTGGAGGCAGACCGGCAGGCATCGTCATCAAAGATACAGAAGCCGGCCATATTGACGCCCATGTCGGTAGGGGATTTATAAGGGCTCTGGCCGTAGATGCCTTCAAAAATAGCGTTGAGTACCGGGAAAATGTCTACGTCCCGGTTATAGTTTACTGTGGTGGTGCCGTAGGCCTCCAGATGGAAGGGATCGATCATATTCACATCATTTAAGTCGGCGGTAGCCGCCTCGTAGGCCAGGTTCACCGGATGCTTTAATGGAAGGTTCCAGATGGGGAAGGTCTCAAATTTGGCATAGCCGGCCTTGATGCCCCGTTTGTTTTCGTGGTAGAGCTGGGACAGGCAGGTGGCCATTTTCCCGCTTCCCGGTCCCGGCGCGGTGATGATGACCAGAGGGCGGGTGGTTTCGATGTATTCGTTTTTGCCGTAGCCCTCGTCGCTGACGATCAGGGGGATATTGCTTGGATAGCCCTCGATGCAGTAGTGGCGGTATACCCGGATGCCCATATGCTCAAGCTTGGTTTTAAACAGGTCGGCGCTGCTCTGGCTGCTGTACTGGGTGATCACAACGCTTCCTACATAAAGGCCCTTATCCTGGAATTCCTGGATCAGGCGGAGCACATCCACATCATAGGTGATGCCCAGATCCTGTCGAACCTTATTTTTCTCAATATCCGCGGCGCTGATGGCGATTACGATCTCTGCCTGGTCCGCAAGCTGCAGGAGCATCCGCAGTTTACTGTCCGGTGCAAAGCCGGGAAGGACTCTGGACGCGTGGTAATCGTCAAACAGCTTTCCTCCAAATTCCAGATACAGCTTGTCGCCGAACTGATTGATCCGTTCTCTAATGTGTTCCGACTGCATGGTCAGATACTTTTGGTTGTCAAATCCGATCTTCATATTGTATGCTCTCCCGGTTCTTAAATTGATGCCGCCGCAGGCGGCCTGTACGTCTACTTAGTATAGCACAACTCAGAAGAGGGCGCTATATGAGTTTGAAAAAATATCATAGGTATTTATAAGAACAATTTGTAACAATGATTAAATATATTAATTTTACTTATTTATGTATTTTATGTTATGATATAAAAAGAAAAAAATGATCTGTTTTGCAAATGTTTTATATACAACAGGAGGTTTGGGAATGAGCGTCAGACGTATTTTTGTAGAAAAGAAACCGGACTATGCCGTAAAGGCAGGAGAACTGAGAGAGGAGCTTGAAAGCTATCTGGGCATCAGCCAGGTAAAGAGCGTGCGGGTGCTGATCCGCTATGATATTGAAAACTTATCTGAGGAAACCTATGAAAAGGCCCTTGTTACCATTTTTTCCGAGCCGCCCGTAGATGAGGTGTATGAGGAGAGCTTTCCGAAGAATCCGGGGGACCTTGTATTTTCTGTGGAATATCTGCCGGGCCAGTTTGACCAGAGAGCCGATTCTGCAGAGCAGTGTGTCAAGCTGTTAAATGAAAATGAGGAGCCGGTAATCCGTTCCGCCACTACCTATGTGATCACAGCGCCCCTTACCAGTGAACAGGAGGCTGCGGTAAAGAGCTTCTGCATTAATCCCGTAGACAGCCGTGAGGCAGGAGAGGAAAAACCGGAAACCCTGGTGACAGAATTTGAGGTACCGGAGGATATTAAGAGCTTTGAGGGCTTTTGCGATGCCCCGGAGGCAGAGCTTAAGGCTCTGTATGACACCCTGAACCTGGCTATGACCTTTAAGGACTTTCTTCATATCCAGAACTATTATAAGGAAGAAGAAAAGAGAGATCCAAGCGTAACGGAGATCCGTGTGCTGGATACCTACTGGTCCGATCACTGCCGCCACACTACCTTTTCCACAGAGCTTAAGAAGGTTTCCTTTACAGATGGCGACTACAGAGAACCCATTGAGAATACCTACAGACAGTATCTGGCTGACAGAGAGGTGCTTTATAAAGGAAGAGATGATAAATACATCTGCCTGATGGATCTGGCTCTTTTAGCTATGAAGAAGCTGAAAAAAGAAGGAAAGCTGGAGGATATGGAGGTCTCTGACGAGATCAATGCCTGCAGCATTGTGGTTCCGGTAGAGATCGACGGCGTAACCGAGGAGTGGCTGGTAAACTTTAAAAATGAGACTCACAACCACCCGACCGAGATCGAGCCCTTCGGCGGCGCGGCTACCTGTCTGGGAGGAGCCATCCGCGACCCGTTATCCGGACGTACCTATGTATATCAGGCAATGCGCGTGACTGGAGCGGCAGACCCCACAAGACCTCTGGAGGAGACCTTAAAGGGCAAGCTGCCTCAGAGAAAGATCGTAAACGGGGCGGCCCAGGGATATTCCTCCTATGGTAACCAGATCGGTCTGGCTACCGGCTATGTAAAGGAGATCTACCATCCGGGCTATGTGGCAAAGAGAATGGAGATCGGTGCTGTTATGGGTGCGGCTCCAAGGAAGGATGTAATTCGTGAAACCTCGGATCCGGGGGATATTATCATCCTTCTGGGAGGACGTACCGGCCGCGACGGCATCGGCGGAGCTACAGGTTCTTCCAAGGTCCACACCACCGCTTCCATCGAGGTCTGCGGCGCAGAGGTACAGAAGGGAAATGCCCCCACTGAGCGTAAGATCCAGAGAATGTTCCGCCGTCCTGAGGTAAGCTCCATGATTAAAAAATGCAATGACTTTGGAGCAGGCGGCGTATCTGTTGCTATCGGCGAGCTGGCAGCAGGACTTAAGATCGACCTTGACCGTGTTCCAAAGAAATATGCGGGCCTGGACGGTACAGAGATCGCCATTTCCGAGTCTCAGGAGCGTATGGCTGTAGTGGTAGATCCTAAGGATGTGGAAGCATTTTTAGGCTATGCCGCAGAGGAGAACCTGGAGGCGGTAACCGTTGCAGTGGTAACAGAGGAGCCGAGACTGGTAATGAACTGGCGGGGCAAGACCATTGTAGATATCAGCAGGGCATTTCTTGATACAAACGGCGCCCATCAGGAGGCAGAGGTGACCCTGGAGGTTCCGGGCCGTGAGGGCAGTCTTTTTGAACGCAGGGAAGTAGGAGATGTCCGAGAGGCATGGCTTAAGATGCTGTCCGGGTTAAATGTATGCTCCCAGAAGGGCCTGGTAGAGCGCTTTGACGGTTCCATCGGCGCAGGCTCTGTATATATGCCTTATGGCGGTAAATACCAGCTGACAGAGACTCAGTCCATGGTAGCAAAGCTTCCAGTATTAAAGGGCCATACGGATACTGTTACCATGATGAGCTATGGCTTTGATCCCTATCTGTCCAGCTGGAGTCCATACCATGGTGCTGTCTATGCAGTGATTTCTTCCGTTGCGAAGATTGTAGCGGCAGGAGGAGACTACAGTAAGATCCGCTTCACATTCCAGGAATATTTCCGCAGGATGAACGGGGAACCCACCAGATGGAGCCAGCCGTTTGCGGCTTTACTGGGAGCTTACAGCGCCCAGCTTGGCTTTGGCCTGCCTTCCATCGGCGGCAAGGACAGTATGTCGGGAACCTTTGATGATGAAAAGGGCGAGATCAATGTTCCTCCTACACTGGTTTCCTTTGCGGTGGATGTGAACAGCTATAAAAATATCATTACCCCTGAGTTTAAGAAGCCGGGCAGCAAGATCGTTGTCTTTAAGATCCGCCGGGATGGTTATGACCTGCCGGATTATGAGCAGATCATGGATGGTTATGGCAAGATCTTCGAGGACATTAAGGCGGGCAGGATCATTTCCGCTTATGCGGTAGAGGGAAATGGCCTTGCAGAGGCAGTGAGCAAGATGGCTTTCGGTAACAAGCTGGGTGTAAAGATCGAGCACAATGCAGACCCCAGAGATTTCTTTGGAGCAGGATGGGGCGATATTGTCTGCGAGGTGCCGGACGGCAGGGTAGGAGAGCTTTCCATTTCCTATACGCTCATCGGTGAAGTAACAGACAGAGGAAACTTTGAGTATGGAAATACGGTAATTTCCATGGAGGAAGCCCTGGATGCGTGGACAGGTACGCTGGAGGAGGTATTCCCTACGGTATCCGGCAAGAAGGAAAACGGTGTGTTAGAGGAGAAGCTGTACCACACCGACGCGGTTTATATCTGCGGCCACAAGATTGGACAGCCTTCTGTATTTATTCCTGTATTCCCGGGAACCAACTGCGAGTATGACAGCCGTAAGGCCTTTGAGCGGGCAGGAGCGAAGGTTGTGACAAAGGTATTTAAGAACCTGAGCGCAGAAGACATCCGCCAGTCTGTAGAGGAGTATAAGAAAGAAATCGCAAAGGCACAGATTGTTATGTTCCCAGGCGGCTTTTCCGCAGGCGACGAGCCGGAGGGCTCTGCCAAATTCTTTGCCACTGTATTCCGCAATGCAGTGATGAAGGAGGAGATTGAGAAGCTGTTAAATGAGCGGGACGGCCTGATGCTTGGCATCTGCAACGGCTTCCAGGCTCTGATCAAGCTGGGACTGGTGCCGGAGGGAAGGATTACAGAGCAGAAAGCAGATTCTCCTACCCTTGCCATGAACACCATTGGACGCCACATTTCCAAGATGGTTTATACTAAGGTAGTGACCAACAAGTCCCCATGGCTGGCAGGGGCAGAGCTTGGGGGCGTATACTGCAACCCGGCTTCCCATGGTGAAGGACGGTTTGTGGCAAATGATTCCTGGCTTCAGAAGCTCTTTGCAAACGGCCAGGTAGCTACTCAGTATGTAGATGATAAGGGCAATATCACCATGGATGAATACTGGAATCCAAACGGTTCTTATATGGCCATCGAGGGTATCACAAGCCCGGATGGACGGATCCTTGGCAAGATGGCTCATTCCGAGCGCCGGGGCGAGGCTGTGGCTATGAATATCTATGGGGAACAGGATATGAAGATCTTTGAGTCCGGTGTAAATTATTTTAAGCTGTAGAAATATAAAAATACAGGGTGCTGCGCCTGGGAGAGTTCCAGGGGCGGCACCCTTTTTGAAATTGTGTTAACGAAATTCTAGTTTTTTACAGTACCCAAGGCGGGGGCTTCCCGCTTCTGCACCTTCTGCCAGAGTGATCTGCCCGCAGAGGCGGAAGCCATTTTTTAAAAGAGTATGCTGCATGGGAATATTGTCCGGGTGGGTGTCAATACGGATGCTTGTGATTCCCTGCTCCCTTGCAATGGCTTCCCCCAGGGAAAACAGCTGTCCTGCCAGGTTCTGTCCCCGGCAGCGTTCCCTTACGCAGACCCGATGGAAGGCGTAGTAGGGTTCTTTATCCGGCCAGGCGCCCTGGATGGTCTGGTAGCTTTTCTCCGGCCCCGGCACTACGGTGATCATTCCAAGGATCTCCTCATCCTCGGTGAGAACCAGAACCTGGCTCTTGCGGATCGAGGCTCCAAGCCCCTCTTCATTTGGTTCGCCCTTCTGCCACTGGTTGATCCCTTTGGCCTTAAAACCAGCCTTTGCCTCGTTCACAAGCTCCATAATGGCCGGAAGATCGCTGTAAGCTGCGGTTTTGTGTTTCATATTGTAAGTCCTCCTGTATGTATTGATCATAGTATAGCAGGAAAATGGGGGCGGGCTCAAGGGGTATAGTTGTTTTATTGAGCCTGTGCAGAGACGGGCAGGTGTGTTAAAATATATAGATGTCTATGACGGATTCAGGACGGGGCATTTCTTGGCCCTGTTATTTCAATGGCGCGTTGGCGCTTCAGCAGCAGTTCGCTGGTGATTCACAAGCTAGAGTTATATGGATCTAGGGGCAGTCTTGCATTTTTAAGGGAAGCTATTTATAATGAAAATGCAGGCTGTCTGAGAAGAAAGGACAGCAGATGGGAAAAAAGGATATGGCACTTGCCCGGTATTTTGAGGAGGATGAGCGGTATGCAGATCTGGGGCATTTTTGCAGCGATCTCCACGAGGTCTTTGGTTTTTTGCAAAATTTGAGGAAATGTCTGAGGACGCCTATGATGTGATTGCGCAGCTTACAGACTCAAAGGAGCTGGAGGAAGTAAAGGAACGCTGCCGCGGGAAAGGAGGCAAGATCAATATGTGCAAAGCGATCCAGGGAATGATCGAGGACGGTAAAAGAGAGGGTGTTGAGCAGGGGATAGAGCAGGGAATACGTATCCTGGTAGAGTCCTGCCAGGATTTCCATATATCCATGGAACATACCATCCGGCAGCTTTCAGATAAGTTCTCCCTGTCCAGGGAGGAGGCAGAAGAACGGACTGCCAGATATTGGAAATAATTGAGAGAATACATTTTACGTTCAGGAGGAACAGATCAATGAAAACAGCAGTTACAAGAGAAAGGGCAATGGAGCTGTTAAAAAAATACAATCAGGAGGACTTTCACATCCTTCACGCTCTGACCGTAGAGGGAGTGATGCGGTGGTTTGCTAAGGAGGAGGGCTTCGGGGATGAGGCCGATTTCTGGGGGCTTGCAGGTCTGCTTCATGACATTGATTTTGAGAAATACCCGGAGGAGCACTGCCTGAGGGCGCCGGAGCTGTTGAGGGAGGCCGGGGCAGAGGAGCAGCTGATCCACGCCGTATGCAGCCACGGCTACGGCCTGGTATGTGAGGTAGAACCGGAGCATTTTATGGAAAAGATCCTGTTTGCCTGTGACGAGCTTACGGGGCTGATTGGCGCTGCCGCAAAGATGCGTCCCTCCGGCAGCGTGATGGATATGGAGGTTTCCAGCCTTAAAAAGAAGTTCAAGGACAAGCGCTTTGCGGCAGGCTGTTCCCGGGATGTGATCCGCCAGGGAGCAGAAAGGCTGGGCTGGGCCCTGGAGGAGCTGATGGAGAAAACCATTCTTGCCATGCGCTCCTGTGAGGCAGAGATCCGGGAGGAAATGGGCTGATTTCTCAAAAATAGTCCGCATAGAAAATACAAATGTCTGCCTGAGACAAAGTTTTTTCTCTTAAAAGTATTGACAGATGAGGTAAATTAGAGTATCATTTGCACTTGTAACGTCATAAAGTGGAATAAGGCGGGAAACCGTAAAAAAACAAGGGAGATAAGAGACATGAAAAAAGTGGTTAAGTTCGGGGGCAGCTCTCTGGCCAGCGCAAAGCAGTTCAAAAAAGTGGGCGACATCATAAGAGCAGACAAGTCCAGACGCTATGTAGTGCCCTCCGCCCCAGGCAAGCGCAATGACAAGGACGAAAAGGTGACAGACATGCTGTACGCATGCTACGATGCGGTGGCAGAAGGGAAGTCCTATCAGAAGATTCTGGAGAAGATCAAAAGCCGTTATATGGAGATCATTGACGGACTGGATCTGAACCTGAACATAGACCACGAGTTTGCTAAAATTGAGGAGAACTTCCTTGCAAAGGCAGGAAGGGATTATGCAGCCTCCAGAGGCGAGTATCTCAACGGTATTATTATGGCTCATTATCTTGGTTATGAATTTATAGATGCAGCTGAGGTGATCTTCTTTGACGAGAAGGGAAATTTTGAAGCGGACCTGACCCACAAAGAGCTGTCTGAGCGCCTGGCCCATGTGGAGCGGGCTGTGATTCCGGGATTTTACGGTTCGAAGCATGACGGCACTGTAAAGACCTTTTCCAGAGGCGGCTCTGATGTGACAGGATCCATCGTCGCAAAGGCCATTCATGCGGATATGTATGAGAACTGGACCGATGTATCCGGTTTTCTGGTGGCAGATCCAAGGATCGTAAAGGATCCTGAGGTAATCGAGACCATTACATACAGGGAACTTCGGGAGCTTTCCTACATGGGTGCCAGCGTACTCCATGAGGATGCCATTTTCCCGGTGCGCAAGGAAGGAATCCCCATCAATATCAGAAATACCAACCGTCCGGAGGACAAGGGAACCCTGATCGTTGAGAGTACCTGCCGCAAGCCGCGCCACACCATCACCGGCGTAGCCGGAAAGAAGGGCTTCTGCTCCATCAACATTGAAAAGGCCATGATGAACGCAGAGGTAGGATTTGGGAGGAAAGTGCTGTCTGTTTTTGAGCAGTACGGTATTTCCTTTGAGCATATGCCCTCCGGCATCGATACCATGACCGTTTATGTACACCAGTCTGAATTTGAGGAATATGAGCAGTCAGTAATCGCAGGGATCCACCGGGCTGTGGAGCCGGATGTGGTAGAGCTTGAGTCCGACCTGGCTCTCATCGCAGTAGTAGGACGGGGAATGCGGTCCAACCGCGGAACCGCAGGCAGAGTATTTTCCGCTCTGGCCCATGCCAGAGTCAATATCAAGATGATCGATCAGGGCTCCAGTGAGTGGAACATCATTGTAGGTGTAAAGAATGAGGACTTTGAACGTGCTATCCGCGCGATCTATGATATTTTTGTAGTAGCTGAATTATAAAATAAAATGGGCAGCAGGACCTGTGTGAGATTCCTGCTGCCTTTTTGCTTGTTTTAAAAATGAATGAATATTATTCATTAGCATTTTAAATGAGAGTGGTATACTGATGGTAAGAGAGGAGGCTATCAAATGGATCGTATAAAAGAGAATTCAAAAGCTGCATTTGACCAGCAGGCGGCGGTTTATGATAAGGATATAAGAGGGCCGCGCTGGTGTTGGGAGACAGCGAATTTCTTCCCTTCCCGGACCATTTTTTTGATGTTGTATACTGTAATGATTCCTTCCATCATTATCCGGCCCCGGAAAAGGTATTAAAAGAGGTGCGCCGGGTCTTAAAGGCGGGAGGCGCCTTCCTGCTTGGAGACTGCTGGCAGCCTCCCGGAGCCCGTATGGTGGTGAATTTTTATATGCGCCACAGCAAAGAGGGAGATGTAAAGATCTATTCCCGGGCAGAAATGGTTTCTCTCCTTTCCAGGCAGTTCCATGATGTATCCTGGGAGCGGGTGGGAGGATCAGCCTGTATTGCCATGGGCACAAAATAATCTCAGAGGAGGCATGAAAAATGCGGATTACAAAGGAGCCAGAGATACGCAGGCAGGAAATTTTAGATACGGCTCTCCGGTTATTTGGGGAAAAGGGATATGAAAAAACCTCCATTGCTGATATTGCCAGGGCAATGGGAGTGGCCCAGGGACTGTGCTACCGCTATTTCCCCTCAAAGGAAGCATTGTTTGACTGCGCCATTGAACAATATGCAGATATTCTGGCGGCCCGGTATGAGAAAGCAGGAGAGGATGAGGGAAAAACTCTCCGCCAACTGCTTGAAGATCTGCCTGCTGTGACAGAGGACCGGGATACAAAATACTATTCTGTTTTTCACAGTGGGGAAAACAGGAAATTTCACGATCAGTTAGCCCTTAAGGTATGTGAAAAGCTGGTCCCTTCCGCAGAAAGGCTGCTCAAGCGCGCCCGGCAGAGAGGAGAGATTGAACTGGAAGACCTGCATTCTGCCGCTGTATTCTGCGTTTATGGACAGCTTGGCATCCTGCTTTCAGAGGAGCTGACCTGGGAGGAAAAGGCAGAACAGATCCGCCGCTTCCTTATATTCGCGCTGCGTCTGTAAAAACTTTATTCTAATCCTGCCTTAAATATGCTATACTGGACAAAATAGAGGATACACTGATGGATTAAGGAGGGCTATTATGCTGGAAAAGATTGACCTGGACCGGAAAACGGGGAAGAAGGAGTATAAAGAGGCTATGAAGGCGCTGGAGCCCCGGCTTGGGCTGCTGCAGCGCAGGTGCAAGGCAGCAGGAATCCCGGTGATCCTTGTGTTTGAGGGAATGGGAGGGGCAGGAAAGGGGATTCAGATCAACCGTCTGATTCAGTCCCTGGATCCGAGAGGCTTTGATGTGTACGCCTGCAACCGTTCCACAGAGGAGGAGCGGCTGAGGCCCTTTTTGTGGCGCTACTGGATTAAGACACCGGCAAAGGGCAGGATCGCCATTTTTGACAGAAGCTGGTACCGCAGCGTCCAGGTGGACTGTTTTGACGGCCTGACGTCCAGGGAAAAGCTGCCTGACGCCTTCCAGGATATATTATCTTTTGAAAAGCAGCTGACAGATGACGGTACGGTGATCCTCAAATTTTTCCTCTACATTGATCAGAAGGAGCAGGAAAAGCGGTTTAAAAAGCTGTCAGAGGAGCAGGAGACGGCGTGGCTGGTAACAAAAGAGGACTGGCGCCGTAACGAGGAATTTGACCGTTATCTGAGGATTAATGAGGAGATGCTGGAACGGACGGATACAGATTTTGCTCCCTGGAGCATCATAGAGGCCAGGGATAAAAATTATGCCTCCCTTAAGATTGCCGCCGCAGTGGCAGACCGCCTGGAGCAGGAACTGGAGCGCCGTGAAAGAGAGGAAAAAAGGCCGGAGGCTCCTCTTACAAGGCGGGAGGTCCATTATAAAAATGGTGTCCTTTCCGGTATCGATCTTTCCCTGTCCATGACGGATAAAGCTTATAAAAAGGAGCTGGATGATCTGCAGAAGCGGCTTTCCAGGCTTCACAGCGAGATCTACCGGCTGAGGATCCCGGTGGTGATCGGTTTTGAGGGATGGGATGCAGGCGGAAAGGGAGGGGCCATCCGCCGCCTGACCAGCCACCTGGATCCCAGAGGCTGTCAGGTAAATCCCACTGCCGCTCCTAATGACATTGAAAAGGTCCATCATTATCTGTGGCGGTTCTGGAACCGGATGCCCAAGGCAGGCCATATCGCCATCTTTGACCGCACCTGGTACGGCCGTGTCATGGTAGAGCGGATCGAGGGTTTCTGCACTGAGGCAGAATGGAAGCGGGCTTACCAGGAGATCAATGAGATGGAGTCCCATATGGCAAACGCGGGAGCGGTGATCCTGAAATTCTGGCTCCACATCGATAAAGAGGAACAGGCCCGCCGCTTTAAGGCCCGGCAGGAGGATCCGGCCAAGCAGTGGAAGATTACCGACGAGGACTGGCGGAACCGGGAGAAATGGGACCAGTATGAGGAAGCGGTCAATGAAATGCTGGTGCGCACTTCCACTACCTATGCCCCTTGGACCATTGTAGAGGGGAATGACAAGCATTTTGCCAGGATCAAGGTCTTAAGGACAGTGGCAGAGGCTTTGGAAGCAAAAATAAAAGAAGTAAAGGACAAAGAGAAGAACAGATGAAGCATACAAAGGATGTAATCGTGATCGGCGGCGGCCCTGCCGGAATGCTGGCGGCCATCAGCGCTGCCAGAGGCGGAGCAAGGGTCAGCCTCTATGAAAAAAATGAAAAGCTGGGAAAGAAGCTGTTTATCACAGGAAAGGGACGGTGCAACGTAACAAACGGAGCGGATATGGAGGAGCTGTTTGAGGCTGTGGTCACCAACCGGAAATTCCTGTTCAGCAGCTTTTACGGCTTTACCAACCTGGATATGATGAGGCTTTTGGAGGAGGCCGGGCTGAAGCTTAAAACCGAGCGGGGAAATCGTGTATTCCCTCAGTCCGATCATTCTTCCGATGTGATCAGCACCCTGGAGCGGATTATGAACAGGGAAGGGGTGAAGATCCATTTAAACACGGCTGTAACAGGGATCTGGCAGGAGGAAGGCCGCTGCAGAGGCGTTTTTCTGGAGAATGGACGGGCAGAGGGACAGGTGATCCTGGCAACGGGAGGTCTGTCCTATCCCACCACCGGCTCCACTGGCGACGGCTATGGCTGGGCCGAAGAAACGGGCCATCGGGTAACAGAGTGTCTGCCGGCTCTGGTGCCTCTGGAGGCAGAGCCTCTGGAGGAGCTCCGGGAACTTCAGGGTCTGTCTCTTAAAAATGTCCGGGCTTCTGTTTATAACGGAAAAAAGGAGCTGTACAGCGACTTTGGCGAAATGCTGTTTACCCATTTTGGAGTCAGCGGCCCCCTTCTTTTAAGCGCCAGCTCCTTCTGTGCCAAGGCGCTGCAAAAAGGCCCTCTGAGGCTGTCCATCGACTTAAAACCGGCTCTTTCAAGGGAGCAGCTGGACGAGCGGATCCTCCGGGATTTTTCCGAAAATATCAACCGCCAGTTTAAAAACTCCCTAAGCCATCTTTACCCCGCAAAGCTGATCCCTATTATAATTCGCCGCAGCGGCATTGACCCGGAAAAAAAGGTGAATGAAATCACAAGGGAGGAACGCCAGCGGCTGGTTTCGGCTACAAAGGAACTTGCCTTTACCCTTACGGGCTTAAGAAGCTTCAGGGAGGCCATCATCACTCAGGGAGGGGTGGATGTAAGAGATGTAAATCCATCTGCCATGGAGTCAAAAAAGCTGCCTGGACTGTATTTTGCGGGAGAGGTGCTGGATCTGGATGCAGTCACCGGCGGGTTCAATCTGCAGATTGCCTGGTCCACCGGCTGGCTGGCCGGTCTGAGCGCGGCAGAGGAGGTGTAAGCTTTGGGCTGTCTGGGAAATCTTCTCTGGTTTATATTTGGAGGCGCCCTCAGCGGGCTGAGCTGGTGTCTGGCAGGCTGCTTATGGTGTGTTACAGTGGTGGGGATCCCTGTGGGGCTTCAGTGCTTTAAACTGTCCTCCTTAAGTTTTTTCCCCTTTGGAAAAGAGGTGTCCTATGGAGGAGGGGCAGGTTCCTTTCTCTTAAATATCATCTGGCTCCTTGTATCAGGGCTGCCTCTGGCCCTGGAGCATCTGGGCCTTGGGCTGGTGCTCTGCGTTACGGTTGTTGGGATTCCCTTTGGCCTTCAGCAGTTTAAGCTGGCCAAGCTGGCTCTCATGCCCTTTGGAACGGAGATTCACTGACCGGGGTCTTGTACATGAAAAAAAATCATGCTATGATAGGGTGTGAAAACAGAAGGAGACGAAAATGAAAATGAACCATTTTAATATAGCCATTGACGGGCCGGCAGGAGCCGGAAAAAGCACCATCGCAAAACAGGCGGCCGGGCGGCTGGGCTTTGTGTATGTGGACACCGGGGCCATGTACCGCACCATTGCCCTTTACGTTCTCAGAGAGGGCATTTCAGGAAAGGACGAGGAGGCAGTATGCCGGGCCTGCCAGGCAGTGGATATTACCATCGCTTATGAGGACGGCACCCAGCAGGTCTTTTTAAATGGGGAAAATGTATCCGAACAGATCCGCAGTGAGCAGGTGGGAAATATGGCTTCAGTGGTATCTGCCTACGTTCCTGTCCGTGAAAAGCTGGTAGAGCTGCAGAAGCACCTGGCAGAGCGGGCGGATGTGATCATGGATGGAAGGGACATCGGCACCTGTGTACTGCCGGATGCCCAGGCAAAGATCTATCTCACCGCATCGGTGGAGGTGCGGGCCCGGCGCCGGTTTAAGGAATTTATGGAAAAAGGGGTGGACATCACCCTGGAGAAGGTTGAGGAGGACATCCGCCAGAGAGATTACCAAGATATGCACAGAGAACATTCTCCCCTCACCCAGGCAGAGGATGCGGTGCTTCTTGACAGCTCCCATATGACTGTGGATCAGGTTATAGAGGCCATTATTCGGATCGCAGAGGAAAAGGGCCTTGAGAGAAAGGCAGGCCTGTGATGGAGGGCCGCCGTGTAACTGTGGCAAAGACAGCCGGCTTTTGCTTTGGTGTGGAGCGGGCGGTGGACAAGGTCTACGAGCAGACCAGAGCACTGGCCGCTGGGAATGCCAGAGGGCCCATCTATACCTACGGTCCCATCATCCACAATGAAGAGGTGGTAAGGGATCTGGAAGAAAAGGGCGTCCGGGTCCTGAACACAGAGGAGGAGCTTTTAGCCCTTCCTAAAGGGGAGGGGACGGTGGTGATCCGCTCTCATGGAGTCAGCCGCCATATCTATGAGATCCTTAAAAGCCGCCAGGTGGCGGTAGTCGACGCTACCTGCCCCTTTGTAAAGAAGATCCACCGGATTGTGGAGGAACATTCTGCTGCAGGGGATTGGGTGGTGATCATCGGAAGCCCGGAGCATCCGGAGGTGGAAGGCATCCGGGGCTGGGGTGATGAGCATACCTTTGTGGTGGAAAATGAGGCTCAGGCGGAAGAATTTACGCTTCCTGAGGGCCGGAAACTATGTATCGTGTCCCAAACGACATTTAATTACAACAAATTTCAAGAATTAGTTGAAAAATTTTTAAAAAAGGGTTATGATAGTAGTGTTTTAAATACGATTTGCAATGCAACACAGGAAAGACAAGTGGAGGCAGCGAGGATCGCTTCGGAGGCAGACGCCATGATCGTCATCGGCGGGCGTCATTCTTCCAATACCCAGAAGCTTTACGAAATCTGTCTCAAGGAGTGTAAAAACACTTTTTACATTCAGACACTCGGCGATTTAGATCCTGACAGTGTATCTTCTGTGCGCAGCGTAGGTATTACAGCTGGGGCATCCACCCCAAAAAAGATTATTGAGGAGGTTCATACCAGAATGGCAGAGCAGAGTTTTGCAGAGTTATTAAAGGAAGAGGAAGAATCAACCAAACCAATACGTACAGGAGAGATTGTCACCGGTCAGGTTATCGAAGTCAGCAAAGATGAGATTATTCTGAGTATTGCAGGTAATAAGTCTGAGGGCGTTATTACCCGTGATGAATACAGCAACGATAACAGTGTAGATCTTACCACCAAGGTACAGATCGGTGAAGAGATGGAAGCTAAGGTTATCAAGTTAAATGATGGCGTAGGCATGGTTTCTTTATCCTATAAGCGTATGGCAGCCGACAGAGGCAACAAGCGTCTGGAAGAAGCATTTGAGAACCAGGAGGTTCTGAGCTCGAAGGTAGCGCAGGTATTAGACGGCGGCTTAAGCGTTGAAGTTGAGGGCGCGAGAGTATTTATTCCTGCCAGCCTTGTATCTGACAGCTATGAGAAGGATCTGTCCAAGTACGCAGGACAGGACATCGAGTTCGTTATCACCGAATTCAATCCAAAGAGAAGAAGGATCATCGGCGACAGAAAGCAGCTTTTAGTTGCTCAGAAGGCACAGCTTAAGGAAGAACTGTTTGCAAGAATCCAGCCAGGTGATGTAGTTGAGGGTACTGTAAAGAACGTAACCGATTTCGGTGCATTCATCGATCTGGGCGGCGCTGACGGTCTCCTTCACATCTCCGAGATGAGCTGGGGCCGTGTTGAGAATCCTAAGAAGGTATTCAAATCCGGCGACAGTGTAACTGTTCTGATCAAGGATATTCAGGGCGAGAAGATCGCTTTAAGCCTTAAGTTCCCAGAGGCTAATCCATGGGTACAGGCAGCTGAGAAGTATGCTGCAGGCAACGTGGTAACAGGCCGCGTAGCCCGTATGACTGACTTTGGCGCATTTGTTGAGTTAGAGCCAGGCGTAGACGCGCTGCTTCATGTATCCCAGATCTCCAGAGAGCACATCGAGAAGCCATCTGATGTATTAAAGATCGGCCAGGAGATTCAGGCTAAGGTTGTTGATTTCAACGAGGATGATCACAAGATCAGCTTAAGCATTAAGGCGCTGGCAGCTTCCTCTAACCAGGACGCAGACGTGGCAGATGTTGATATTGACGCAGTAGCTCAGTCCGAATAAGATGAAAATGCTGATGCAGACGGAAGATGTCTGTATCAGCATTTTTTGCGTTAAGGGGTATAAAGGCAGATTCAGGAGAAAGCATGGTCCTGCTTTGGGTTTAGGAGGAGGGAAGCTTCAAAGGTGCCGTTTCCGTAGCGGTATTTTAGGACTCCGTGGTAGCGGTCCGTCAGGTACTGGACGGAGGCTGTGCCGATGCCTACATCTCCGTGTTTGGAGGAAAGAAAGCGGTCCTCCTGAAGGCGGATGGTGTGGGTATAGGTGTTGCGCACAGAAAGAATGATCATGGAGTCTCCGGTCTGGCTGATATTGACGGTAATGGAGGGTTCTCCTGACTCCTGGCGCTGGCAGGCTTCCAGGGCGTTGGAAAGAAGGTTGCCCAGGATGGTGCAGAAATCAATCTCCGGCAGAGGCAGGTGCCCCGGAAGGGTGATCCGGGTGGAAACCTGGATGGAGTGCTTTTTGGCCTCCTGCAGGTAGTAGTTCAGGATGCAGTTGGCAGACAGGTTGGGACAATATTCGATGACCTCCGGGGCGGAGCCGAAGTCTGTATAGGTATCGATGTATTCCACGGCCTCCTTCAGACAGTTCTGCTTCAGCAGTCCCCTTACGGCAATCACATGATGACGGAAATCATGGCGTGTTTTCTGCATCTGCTCTAAGGCGGCCTGGAGCCTGGCCATCTGGGAGGTCTGGGCCATGGCAAGGAGCCTGGAGGTGCGGTACTGTTCCCCCATGGCATAGCTTTGGGATAGGCTGGACAGGGTTTTCAGGATTACATAATGGACGGTATAGATGCAGACAGCCCATAAAATGGAAAAGGCAACCATATGGATCTGGTATTCCGGCACATTCGACAGAGAATCGTTTAGAAAGGTCAGGCAGGACAGAACAAAAAACAGCAGGGGTACCAGAAAAAGTCCCTTCCATACAGGAAGGCTGCAGGTGTATTTTATGGCCTCCTCAAGATAAGGGCGGGTAAAATGATAGACAGCCAGGGGGATGGCGGCCAGGATGAGAAAACGCAGCCCCAGATCCCAGATCGCGTTCCAGCCCGTTAAGCCTTCCAGTCCGGTGAGAAAGGAGGCAAGGCTAGCGAAATACATGGCAGAATCTGAAAAATTTTTAAACAAAAACTGAACATACCCCATCAGGAGGAGAGGGGTACGGAACAGGACCAAGCCTATGGCCATATTGGTAAGCAGGGTAATGCAGGACCAGAGGATATAGGTGTTGTTATTCTGGGGGAGAGGGAGAAAAAGAGTCAGAGTGATGCCCCATACAAAAAACAGGTATCCTGAAAGAATACCTGCAGTTTTTAAGGAAGAAAACCGTCGGTCCCTGGAAAAGACGGACAGGACCGGAAGAAAAATGGCCGCGGTTTCAACCAGAATAATACACGTAAAACGGATGTACGTTTCTGTCATCCAATGCCTCCGTTCAGCTTCTGGAACTGATAATCTGCATATTGCTGGTGAACCTGAGGACGGAGGTTCCTGGTAATGGGCAGATGCTCTCCTGAAGATATGATAAACTCTGTTTTTTCCAGAGAAGTAACCTGATCCATATTGATGATGCAGTTGCGGTAGCAGCAGATAAACTGCGGATAGCATAAAAGCAGTCCGGAGAAATCGTCAAACCGCATATAAGTCCGTATGTTTCTCTGATCAAGGTGGATCTGTATGTAGTGGTTAAAGTAATCCGTATACAGGATATCGTCAATGGGAATCTTTATCAAGAGACGGCTTTCTTTGACCTCGATATAGGCACGCTCCTTCCTGGGAGCGGTTGACCGGTAATAATCCATGGTTCTGCACAGCTGATCATAATGCAGTGGTTTTACAAGATAATCCAGGGCTCTGACTTCAAAGCCTTTCAGTGCGAAATCGGTGCTCACTGTGATAAAAACAATGGCACACTGGCTGTCGTCCTTGCGGATCTGCTCTGCAATCCGTATCCCTGTAATCTCTGATCTGAGAAATATGTCAAGGAAAACAAGATCGAAGACGCCGGGTCTCCAGGCATGGAGAAAATCGGTAGCACGGTTAAAAATAGTAGTCTGCTCACTAATCCTGTGATCCGAACAGTAATTGGCGACGAAACTTGAAAGATGCCGTGCTTCATCGATGGAATCGTCAATAATTGCAATATTCAATTGGCGCCCTTTCATGAAATCAGCAGTACACAGCCTGCTTACTGTTAAACGATCTCTTACAATTTAAGTATAATATACAATAAACTAAAAAGCAAGGTTTACCAAAAAAGTTTACCCAAAAGCTTATCCTCCTGAATAGGCATGGGATCCAAGGGGTATACTCCTTTTGAACTTTGAAATATGACAGAGCAAAAGGAGTGCGCGCAATGGCAAAGACAAAAACAAAAACAAAGAAAAAGGATACCTTTGATCCCAGGGAAATGAGCCCCCAGGAGCTGCTGAAATTCGAGATCGCCCAGGAACTGGGACTGGATGAGAAGGTGATGGCAGGAGGCTGGAGAAGCCTGACTGCAAAGGAAAGCGGAAAGATTGGCGGGATGATCACAAAACGCAAGCGTCAGCTGAAAAATGAAGCCCTTCAGACAGGAGAGGAGGCGGCTTCTGTAAACAGTTGAAAGAGCCGGCCAAATCCGTTATACTGTTGAAAGACAAAAGCAAAGGAGATACCGATGAAAATAGGAATCATATGCTTTACAGCAGCGGGGCGCGCAGTCTGCGGACGGCTTTTAAGCCATTTTAAGGAAAATGGAGATGACTGCCTGGCCTGGGCGCCCCAGCGGCTTCTTGAGGAGTGTCCGGGCGAGGAGGACATTGCCCCCTTAGAGGGCGGACTGTCTGAATGGAGCCGGCAGAGGTTTGAGGAAGGGCGGGCCATGATCTTCATCGGGGCGGCAGGGATCGCGGTAAGGGCGGTTGCTCCCTGGGTGAAGGATAAGCTTTCAGATCCGCCGGTGGTGGTGCTGGATGAAAAAGCCAGGTTTGTGATTCCCATTCTTTCCGGCCATGTAGGAGGAGGGAACCGGCTGGCCTTACGGATCGGGGAGTGGCTTGGAAGCACGCCAGTGATCACTACAGCCACCGATGTAAACGGGCTGTTTGCTGTGGATGTGTATGCCGCGGAGCAGGGGCTTGTGATCACAGACCGGAGAGAGGCAAAGTCCATTTCCGCCGCTGTGTTAGAGGGAGAAAGGATCGGTTTTTTCAGTGATTTGAAGGAGACCTTTGGAAGGGTCCCGGAGGGCTGCGCGGAAGAAGCGGGCAGTCATAATATATGGATCACCGTAAAAGATGAAACAGCGCCGGTGTCCTGGGAGAGAAAGGGGGGATCCTGTCTGCGGCTGGTGCCAAGGGCTGTAGTGCTGGGGGTCGGCTGCAGGAGAGGGATCAGAAAGGAAGTCTTGGAGAAACATGTGCTTAAGGCCCTTCGTGACCATCAGATCAGCTTGGAGAGTGTGAAGGCATTAGCAACTATTGACATAAAAAAGGACGAGAAGGCCATTTTACGGCTGGCAGAGGCATACGGCTGGGAACTGCGGTTTTATGAGGCGGAGCGTCTTCTGGCAGTGGAAGGTGATTTTAAAGAATCTGCCTTTGTGGCCCGTACCGTAGGAGTGGGAAATGTGTGCGAGCGGGCGGCAGCGGCAGAGGGAGGACAGCTTCTGATACATAAGCAGGCGGGCATGGGAACGGCGGTGGCAGCAGCTCTGGAGGTCTGAACCCCGGAATTGAGGCAAATGCATCTTGTGGAAAAAAAGGTGCTATGATATACTTTCTTCTGTTATAAATGAGTCTTGGCCGGAGGAAATGATGGATCAAACGTTAAGATGGGGCTATACCACAGGCACCTGCGCGGCAGCGGCTTCTCTGGCGGCTGCCCTTATGCTTCTTGGAGGAAAAAGGCAGGAGCGGGTGTCTCTTACCACTCCCAAGGGCATCTGCCTGGAGCTGGAGACAGAGGAGATACAGATGGAGGAGGATCAGGTTTTCTGTGCGGTGCGAAAGGACGCGGGGGATGACCCGGATGTGACAGACGGGATCCTGATTTTTGGCAGAGTCAGCCGGAGACAGGAGAAGAGTATGGAAGAAAGTGGGGCTTACATACATGAAAGCGGTTCTCTGCGGCTGGTATTGACGGGCGGAGTGGGAGTAGGAACTGTTACAAAGCCGGGACTTAGCTGTGAAGTGGGGAAGCCTGCTATTAACCCAGTGCCCAGGAGGATGATATTTGAGCAGGTGGAGAAGGTATGCCGGGAATATGGGTATACAGGAAGCTTAAGGATCGAGATCTATGCGCCGGAGGGGAAAGAGCGGGCGGAGCGGACCTTTAATCCCCGTCTTGGAATCCAGGGAGGGATCTCCATACTGGGAACCAGCGGGATTGTCGAGCCTATGAGTGAGGCGGCTCTCCTTGAAACGATCCGCCTGGAGCTGCGCCAGAAGCATCTGGAGGGTTATGACCGGCTGATCCTTACCCCTGGCAATTATGGGGAGGCATTTCTAAGAAACCATCTTGGGATCGATCTGGGGGAGGCTGTAAAATGCAGCAACTTTATCGGGAAAACCCTGGACATGGCAGGGGAGGAAGGAATCCGGGAGGTATTTCTGGCAGGACACGGCGGAAAGCTGATCAAGGTAGCAGCGGGAATCATGAATACCCATTCTTCTGAGGCAGATGGACGGATGGAGATCCTGGCTGCCTACGGGGCTGCCTGCGGAGCCGGGCCAGAGCTGATAGAGGAGATCCTTGAGGCTGTGACGGTGGATCAGGGGCTGGCACTTCTGGAGCGGTGTCCTGGGCTCAGAGAGCGAGTGATGGAACGAGTGATGGAACGGATCTCTTTTCATATAGGAAGAAGGACCTTTGGGAAACTGCAGGCAGAGGTGCTGGTATTTACCAATGAACGAGGGATTCTGGGGATGACAGCGGGGGCGGAAAACATGCTGGAGGCTTACAGACAGCAGATGAAGACACAGAAAGGATGATGCAGGAATGGTATATATAGTAGGTGCGGGACCGGGAGCCGCGGATCTGATCACGGTCCGGGGAAGCAGGCTTCTTGGGGAGGCGGATGTGGTGATCTATGCCGGTTCCCTGGTAAATCCAGAGCTTCTTTCCTGGACAAAGGAGGGAGCCAGGCTCTATGACAGTGCGGTTATGACCCTGGAGGAGGTAGCGGAGGTGATCCGGGAGGCAGAGGAGGCAGGATGCGTGACGGTGCGCCTTCACACGGGAGATCCTTCCCTCTATGGGGCTATACGGGAGCAGATGGATCGGCTGGATGAAATGGGGATCTCCTATGAGATCTGTCCCGGTGTCAGCTCCTTTAGCGGTGCGGCTGCAGCCCTTCAGATGGAATATACCCTTCCTGGTATTTCCCAGAGTGTGGTGATCACCCGGATGGCAGGCCGGACGCCGGTACCGGAGCAGGAGTCCATTCGGGCCCTGGCGGCCCATCAGGCGACCATGGTAGTATTTTTAAGCGCAGGCATGCTTTCCCGGCTGTCAGAGGAGCTGATCCTTGGGGGCTATGGGCCAGATACGCCGGCAGCCATTGTATATAAGGCAACCTGGCCGGAGGAACGGGTATTTTTCTGCAGCGTGGGAATGCTGGCGGAAACAGCGGCCCTGAACGGGATCTCAAAGACAGCGCTGATCGTGGTGGGGGATACGGTGGCCCAGAAGGGGTATCAGCGCTCGAAGCTGTACCATCCGGCCTTTACCACAGGCTTCCGTCGGGGAACAGAGGAGGATATAAGGCTGGAAGCGGCAGAGCGGAAGGAAGAAAAGAGGCCCGGACGGATGTATGTGGTAGGCATCGGGCCAGGAAGACTGGATCAGATGACAGACCAGGCCAGGCTCGCGCTGGCAAAGAGCCAGGTCATCGCCGGATATACGGTATATGTGGAGCTGGTGCGGGAGCATTTTCCTGAAAAAGAATTTCTCACCACAGCCATGACCAGGGAGGAGGAGCGGTGCCGCCTGGCTCTTGAGTGCTGTATGGAGGGCAGGGATACGGCTATGGTCTGCAGTGGGGATGCGGGGGTATACGGTATGGCCGGACTGCTGCTTGAGCTTTCGGAGGAATATCCGGGAGTGGAGATCCAGGTGGTGCCCGGGGTAACGGCTGCCTGCGCAGGAGCGGCCATCCTTGGAGCTCCTTTGATGCATGATTTTGCGGTGATCAGCTTAAGCGACCGTCTGACACCTCTTGAGACTATCTGGAGCCGGATCGATCATGCGGCCCAGGCGGAGCTTGTGATCTGCCTGTACAATCCGGTAAGCAAGGGCAGGCCGGATTATCTGAGAGAGGCCTGCAGGCGGATCATGGAATACAGAAGCCCGGATACGGTGTGCGGCCTGGCCTCCAGGATCGGCAGAGAGGGGGAGAGCACCAGGATCGTCACTTTAAGGGAGCTGGCAGATGAGCCGGCAGATATGTTTACCACGGTCTATATCGGCAATTCCAGCACCAGAAGGATCGGTTCCTGGATGGTGACTCCCAGAGGCTACCGATGAGAGGGGAAAAACGGCTCCTTCTGTTTGCGGGGACTACAGAGGGGCGCCTTCTGGCAGGGTGGATGAAGGCAGAGGGGATAGGCGGCATTGTTTCGGCGGCTACTCAATATGGAACAGAGCTTCTGAAACAGGAGCTTGGAGACGCTAAGGAGATCCAGGTGACCTGCGGAAGGCTGGATGCGGAGGGAATCAAGGCGCTGATCCGCCAGGAGGGGATCACCCTGGTGGCGGATGCCACCCATCCTTATGCCCGCGAGGCTACGGCTAATATCCGTAAGGCCTGCGGGGAGCTTAAAATCCCCCTTCTACGCTGCCTGCGGGATCGGATGACTGAAGATGGTCCAGACAATACAGAGGGTTCTATCCTGTACTTTGATTCGCCCCAGGAGGCGGCCCGGTGGCTTGATGGTCAGGAAGGGAACATCCTTGTGACCACAGGAAGCAAGGAACTGTCCGCCTACTGCGGGCTTTTGGAGTACCAAAAGCGTGTCTTTGCCCGTGTCCTTCCCATGGAGGAATCCATAGGGCTCTGCCGACATCTGGGGATCGAGGGACGGCATATTATCGCCATGCAGGGCCCTTTTTCCGTGGAAATGAACCGGGTTCAGCTAAGGGAATACCAGTGCCGTTTTCTGGTAACAAAGGACGGAGGACGGGCAGGCGGCTTTTTAGAGAAAATGGAGGCGGCCAGACTGGAAGGAGCGGTTCTGGCAGTGATCCGGCGGCCTGATGAAGGAGGCCTTGATTTGGAGGCTGTAAAGAGAGAGATAAAGGAGCGGATGCGGGATGAATGATACATACAGCAAAGAAATGCGGCCGGTGGTATATCTGGTAGGCATTGGAATGGGGGGAGAGGACCAGCTGACCGGCCGCGCACTGGACTGCCTGGAAAGTGCCCAGGCGGTGATGGGAGCGGAGCGGATGCTGGAAAGTGTGCGGGGCTTCACCGACGGAAAACCGGTGCTGGCAGCCTACAAGCCCAGTGAGATGGTGGGCTGGCTGTCCTCCTTTGAATGGGAGGAGGCGGCTCTTGTGCTGTCCGGCGATACTGGCTTTTACAGCGGCGCTGAGACGGCGGGAGAGGCATTTTTAAGAGAGGGATGGGATGTGGAGTATGTGCCTGGGATTTCAAGCCTTTCTTACTTCTGCGCAAGGATCGGAAAAAACTGGCAGAATGTCCGCTCTCTGAGCCGCCATGGAAGGGACTGCGACCTGGCGGCAAATATCAGGCGCTACAGACGCTGCTTTATTCTTCTGGGAGGAGAGTGCGGTGCAGGCGACATCTGCCGCCAGCTGGTAAGCAATGACCTGGGCCATGTGACTGTATGGGCAGGAGAAAATTTCTCATACAAAGAGGAGCGGATTCTCTGGGAAATGACACCGGCGGAGCTGATCATGGAGGATGAGAGCCGTCCCTTTGGATCTCTGGCCTGTATGCTGGTGGAAAATCCTCAGGCAGAGGAGGGGCAGCTGTATGCAAAGGGAGCTCTTTCTGACGGGGATTTTATCCGGGGAAGGGTGCCTATGACAAAGGAACAGGTGCGCCGGGCGGTGATCGACAAGCTGCGGATCGGGGAACAGGCGGTCTGCTATGATATTGGAGCTGGAACAGGCTCTGTGTCTGTGGAAATGGGACGGGAAATCCGCAGACAGTGCGGTACGGGCCAGGTCTATGCCATTGAGCGGGATATGGAAGGGCTGGAGCTGATCCGGTCAAATGTCAAGAAGTTCCATGGAAGCTGGAACGGCTTTCATGTGGTACAGGGAGAGGCCCCGGAGGCCCTTGAGGGGCTGCCTGCTCCCAGCCATGCCTTTATCGGAGGCAGCGGGGGACGGTTTGGAGAAATTGTGGCGGCTCTTTTGGAGATGAATCCTCAGGTGCGGATTGTTACTACGGCCATTACACTGGAAACCTTGGGAGAGATCCTTGACTGCATCAGGGAATATGGCTTTGAGGAGCAGGAGCTTTTGCAGCTGTGGTCCGTTCCCGTTTCACAGGCAGGAAGCTACCATATGCCAAAGGCGGAAAATCCGGTTTATATTGCTGTGCTGCAAAAGCCTGCAGAGGGAGATGAAATAACGTGGCAGGATGTATGATTGCGGCCCCTTCCAGCGGCAGCGGCAAGACCATGGTGGTCTGCGGTATGCTGGAGGCGCTGAAACGGAAGGGGAAAAATCCTCTGGCCTTTAAGTGCGGGCCGGACTACATAGACGGACAGTTCCACAGGCAGGTGCTGGGAGTAGAGGGCGGAAATCTGGACAGCTTTTTTGAGACGCCAGATCAGATGAGAAAAAAACTCGCAAAAGCGGCGATTGGGCATTTTGTGGTGGCTGAAGGTGTGATGGGATATTTTGACGGCCTGGGAGGAACGGAGCTTCGGGCCAGTTCCTGGGAGGTGGCGGATATTTTGGAGCTTCCTGTGCTTTTAGTGGTGGATGCAAGGGGAAGCAGCCGCTCCCTGTCGGCTCAGATCCAGGGCTTTCTGGATTATGATACGGGAGGACGGCCTGAAAAACGAAATCAGATCCGGGGCGTGATATTAAATAAAATTTCACCCATGCTTTATCCCAGGATCCGGGATCTGATCGAAAGGGAGCACTCGGTTCCGGTGGTGGGGTATGTGCCCTGTCTGGATTTTCTGCAGATTTCCAGCCGCCATCTGGGCCTGGTGCTGCCGGAGGAGATTGGCGGAATCCGGGAGCAGCTTGGAAGGCTGGCGGACTGTCTGGAGGAAACCCTTGACTGGGAGCGGATTTTGGAGCTTTCAGAGGAAGCGGACTGGGAGCTGGAGAGAAGGATGCCGGAGGAACCGGCAGAGGCAGAGCCCTTCTGCCTGGCGGTGGCAAGGGATGAAGCCTTCTGCTTTTATTATGAGGATAACCTGGAGGCCCTTGCCCGGGCCGGGGCCAGACTGACGTATTTCAGTCCCCTCCATGATAAAATGCTGCCGAAGGGAACCCAGGGGCTCCTTCTTGGAGGGGGATACCCAGAAAATCATGGAAAGGCGCTGGCGGGAAATGAAAGTCTCCGCGTCCAGATCCGCCAGGCAGCAGAGAGGGGGCTTCCTATTCTCGGGGAGTGCGGCGGTTATCTGTACCTTCTGGAGGAGCTGGAAGGGGCAGATGGAAAAAACTATCCCATGTGCGGTGTCCTAAAGGGATATGGATACCGCAAGGGGAAAAATGGAAGATTTGGCTACATTTCAGTCAGCCCCTTTGAGGATATGCCTCTTTTAAAACAGGGAGAGGCCATTCGGGGCCATGAGTTTCACTATTGGGACAGCACCGGGTTTAAGGATGCCTGCGTGATGGAGGCTGTAAAGCCCTCAGGAGGGCGAAACTGGCCCTGTATCCGTACCAGAAGGCGTGTGATGGCTGGTTTTCCTCATTTATATTATCCCTCTTGTCCGGGCTTTGCGGAGCGGTTTGCGGCCTGGTGCAGGGCATATGGAAAGGATGGACAGATATGACATTAAAGGAAGGGATAGCAGCGGTGGGGCCGGGAGATCCTCTGGCTATGGAGAAGGCGAAGGAAAGATGGGACAGGATCGCCAAGCCTCTTAACAGCCTGGGGCTTTTGGAGGATCAGCTGGTGAAGATCGCAGGGGTAAAGGGGGATGTCCGGTTTTCCATAGGCTCTAAATATATTGCGGTTATGTGCGGGGACAATGGGATCGTAGAGGAAGGAGTGACCCAGACAGGCCAGGAGGTAACGGCTATTGTGGCTGGAAATATGGCAAAGGGGATTTCCTGTGTCTGCCGTATGGCTGCCTGTGCAGGTGCCAGAGTCTTTCCCGTGGATGTAGGAATTAGCGGAAAGAAGGAGATGCCTGGACTGCTTCCAAGAAAAACAGGCTTTGGAACAAAAAATTTCCTTAAGGGGCCTGCCATGACCAGAGAGCAGGCAGTGCAGGCTATGGAAACAGGGATCGAGGTGGCAGGGATTTTAAAGGAAAGAGGCTGCGAGCTGGCTGGCTCTGGCGAAATGGGCATCGGCAATACGACCACAGCCAGTGCGGTGATCTCTGTGCTTTTAGGATGCGCCCCGGAGGAGGTAACCGGAAAAGGAGCCGGGCTTTCAAAAGAAGGGATCCGCCATAAAACAGAGGTGATCCGCCAGGGAATCAGGCTTAACCGCCCGGATCCGGAGGATGGGCTGGATGTGCTTTCAAAGGTGGGAGGCTTTGATCTGGCTGCCCTGGCCGGGTTTTACATCGGCTGCGGGGCCTACCGGATTCCGGTGGTTCTGGACGGTCTGATCACCGGAGCGGCGGCTCTGGCGGCAGTGAAGCTGTGTCCTGCCGTAAAGGACTGCCTTCTGGCCTCCCATGTGTCAGCGGAACCGGCAGGCGCCAGGGTACTGGCTGCCCTGAAACTTAAAGCACCTATCCAGGGAGGGCTGTGCCTGGGAGAAGGCACCGGGGCGGCGGCTCTGTTTCCTCTCCTTGATATGGCCTATTCTATCTATGACGGAATGGCCTCCTTTGAGGACATAAAGGTGCAGCAGTATGAGCATTTTTCTCAGTAACTAGTAGTGTACGCTCGGAATCTCCCTTGCACTCATCTTTGCGGCTGATTTTCCGCCATCTGCACACAAATCTGAGCACAAAGAGATTCCGAGAGTACACAGGAAAGGAGAACCGGCATGATAACCCTTGTAACAGGCGGCAGCGGCAGCGGAAAATCAGAATATGCGGAAGGGCTCCTTCTGGAATGTGAGGACTGCGCCCGGTATTACATTGCCACCATGGAGGCCTGGGGGGAGGAGGGCAGGCGACGGGTGGAGCGCCATAAGCGCCTGCGCCGGGGGAAGGGATTTATTACCATAGAACAGCCAAGAGAGGTGGGAAGCCTTTCCTTCCCGGAGAAAGCAGAAGGCTGTGCCGCCATACTGGAATGTGTATCCAACCTGGCGGCCAATGAGATGTTTGGGGGAGACAGAAGCCGGAAGCCGGAGGAACTGGCCTTTTATCTGGAGGAGGAGATAAGGAAGCTCTCCCGCCAGGTCAGCTGCCTGATCCTTGTTACCAATGAGGTAGGGGCAGACGGTTGTACCTATGAGGCGGAAACCATGGACTATATCCGGCTGATGGGGTACTTAAACCAGAGACTGGGGAACCTTGCTGACCAGGTGGTTGAGGTAGTTTACGGGATCCCGGTGCTGTGGAAGGAAGGAGAGAAAGGATGAACCTGCTGTATTCCTGCATCATTGCAGTTTCCATGTATTCCAAGGTGCCTGTGCCCCAGGTTCGGTGGACGGATGAAAGGATGGGCCATGTAATGAGTTTTTTCCCCATAACAGGGCTGATCAGCGGCCTGTGCGTGGCTCTGTGGCTGTACCTGTCTCTGGGTCTGTGGGGGTTATCAGAGGGGATGGCTGTTCTCTGGGCTTCTGTGATCCCCATATTGGTCACAGGGGGGATCCACGCAGACGGATTTTTAGATACCATGGACGCCATTCACTCCTACGGGGACAGAAAGAAAAAGCTGGAAATCCTAAAAGATCCTCATGTGGGGGCTTTTGCTGTGATCTCTATGGCAGTCTATATGCTTTTATACGCAGGGGTGCTGTGGGAATATGCCGGCCTTGTGCGGGCCGGGCTGAAAAATGGAACTGGCCGTCTTTTTTGCCTCCTTCCAGCCTGCTTTATGGTGACGGAGCGGGCTTTCAGCGGCCTTTCGGTGGTCAGCTTCCCTTCCGCAAAAAAGGAGGGCCTTGCTGCTTCCTTTGCCAAAAAGGCAAAAAGACGGGGAGACCAGGCCGCCCTTCTTCTGTGGCTGGCCGCAACGGTGTTCCTTTCCTGGAGCCTTGGAGGCGCCGGTGCCGGAAGGACAGTGCTGATGCTGGAGGCGGTGCAGCTTCTGATCTTTATCTGGTACTACAGAATGTGCAGGCGGGAATTCGGAGGCGTTACCGGAGATCTGGCCGGGTGGTTCCTCCAGATAAGCGAGCTGGCAGGTTACGGCACACTGGTTCTCATTTTTAAGACAATCGGGTTGGGAGGGATGTGATCATGATCTTTATAACAGGGGCTATGACCCAGGGAAAGAGAGCCTTTGCGGAAAAACAGTTTGCAGAGGGCCCGGTGGTATGGGCAGACGGGGCATCTGATACCTGGGAGGCCTGCCTGAATGCAAAATTCTGCTGCAATTTCCATGTGTTAGTGAGAAAAAAACTCATAGAAATAGACCCGGAGGGAAAACAGGAGCCGGAGGAGTTTGCCGGTCTGCTGGCTTCGGCCTTTCTCCAGTCAGGAAAAACAAGGATTCTTGTGACGGATGAGATTGGCTGCGGGATCGTACCTTTAGATCCTTTTGAGAGGCGTTACAGGGAATGTACCGGCCGGGTCTGCTGCAGCCTTGCGGGAGAAGCAGAGCAGGTCTGGCGGGTGGTCTGCGGCCTGGGACAGAGAATAAAGTAAACCTGCATGTGCCCGGCGGGCAAGCGCACCACCAATCCATAAAAGTCTGGCGGGCACATGGGGCATCCCTGAATTTATGCCGCCTGACGGCGGCGGAGACTTTTAGAGTAAAGGAAGGAAATTGGTATGATTCAGCTCCTTAAAAGCATATGGCAGCTTCAGGCTGCGGCCCTTTTATGTGGCTGTGTCCTGGACTGGCTGTTTGGTGATCCTTACTGGCTCCCCCATCTGGTGCGGGCTATGGGGAGAATGATCGGGTGGCTGGAGAAGAAACTGAGACAATGGATGGGGGAGGAAAAGAGCCGGGAGGCCGGGCAGTGCCTGGTGGGGCTTATGGTGCTGTTCTGGACGGCAGTTCCGGCTCTGGTCTTTGGCGGTTTGTTCTTTATAGGTGGAAAGTCCGGGCTCTGGCTTTTATTTCTTGGGGAGGTGCTGGTGTGCTATCAGCTGATGGCGGCCAGGGGGCTGTATGGAGAAAGCATGAAGGTATGCAGAAGCCTGGAGGCAGGACGTAGGGAGGAAGCCAGAAGGAATGTGTCTATGATCGTAGGCCGGGATACGGCTGTGCTGGATGAGGCGGGGATCGCAAGAGCTGCAGTGGAAACGGTGGCTGAAAATACCTCCGACGGCGTTGTGGCTCCTTTCCTGTTTATGGCAGTGCTTGGGCCGGTGGGAGGCACCCTTTATAAGGCAGTCAATACCATGGATTCTATGGTGGGATATAAAAATGACCGTTACCTGTGGTTTGGAAGGGCGGCGGCGAAGCTGGATGATGTGCTTAACTTCCTTCCTGCCAGACTTACCGGCCTGCTGATGGTTTTGTCTGCCTGGATTCTTCCTGGGACAGATGGAAGAGAAGCGTGGAGGATTTTTCTCAGAGACAGAAAAAAACACGCAAGTCCTAATTCCGCCCACGGGGAGGCGGCCTGTGCCGGGGCTTTGCATTTGCGTCTTGCCGGAGATGCCTGGTATTTTGGCACCCTTCATAAGAAACCCTATATCGGGGATGAAAGCAGGCCCATCCTTCCTTCTGATATAAGAAGAGCAGGCTGTCTGATGTTCCTTTCTCAGGGGATTTTAATGGCAGGACTGTTGTTGATCCTGTATATGACCAGATAAGGAGGCGGCTTATGGAATATCAGCATGGAGGCGATATATACAGCCAGTCAGTGACAATGGATTTTTCAGCTAATATCAACCCACTTGGACTTCCGAAGGGAGTGAGGGCGGAACTGGCCAGGTGCCTGTCAGAGAATATATGCAGTATTTATCCGGACAGCAGCTGCCGCAGGCTGAGAGAGGCGCTTGGAGCAGTCCATCAGGTGCCGGAGGACTGGATTACCTGCGGAAACGGGGCGGCCGATTTGATCTTCGGACTGATGGCAGCCATAAAGCCATCCGGGGGGCTTGTGACCGAGCCGTCATTTTCTGAATATGCGCAGGCCATGAAGGCGGCAGGCTGCGAGATTATTTCTCATAAATTAGAGGAGAAAAATGGATTCAGACTGGACATAGAAAAGCTCTGTGATCAGCTGGAAAGAGTGAAATGCCGGTGCCAGGCAGCATTTTTATGTAATCCCAATAACCCTACCGGGCTTCCTATCCGTAGGGAGGAGGTGGAGCAGGCGGCCCGTGTCTGCCGCAGCCTTGGAATCCTTCTGGTGGTGGATGAGTGCTTCTGTGATTTTCTGGAGAAGCCGGAGGAATATTCGGTGATCCCTCTTTTGGGACAGTATGACAATCTTCTGGTGCTGAAGGCATTTACCAAGTGGTATGCCATGGCGGGGCTCCGCCTGGGGTATGGACTGTGCAGTGACAGGAGGCTCCATGAGAAACTGGCGGTGGTACGCCAGCCCTGGTCTGTATCAGGGCTGGCCCAGCGGGCGGGACTGGCGGCTCTTAAGGAATATGAATACGAGGAGAGGACAAAGGCTCTTTTTAAGGAAGAACGTCCCCGTTTTCGCAGAGAACTGGAGAAACTGGGGTTCCTGGTGTATCCGTCTATGGCTAATTACCTGTTTTTCAGAGACGGAGTCCACGAGCCGGGCTGGCTTTATAAGGCCCTTTTAAAGCAGCGGGTGCTGATCCGCAGCTGCGGAAATTATCCGGGGCTGGATGGTTCCTATTACCGGATCTGCATCAAGACCCGTGAGGAAAATGAAGCCTTTACGGCGGAGCTTACAAAGCTTTTAAATGAGGAGGAGAAACCATGGCAAAAGCGATCATGATACAGGGAACCATGTCTAACGCGGGAAAAAGCCTGATTGCGGCAGGGCTGTGCCGGATCTTTGCCCAGGACGGATACCGGACGGCTCCTTTTAAGTCCCAGAATATGGCCCTTAATTCATTTATTACAGAGGAAGGGCTGGAAATGGGCCGGGCCCAGGTGGTTCAGGCGGAGGCGGCAGGGATACTGCCTACAGCAGATATGAACCCCATTCTGTTAAAACCCACAACAGATGTGGGATCCCAAGTGATTGTTAATGGCATTTCCAGGGGAAATATGAAGGCCAGGGATTATTTTGCCTATAAAAGCAGTCTGGTGCCGGAGATTCTGGCAGCCTACGGCAGGCTGGATCAGGCCTATGATGTGATCGTGATCGAAGGAGCGGGAAGTCCGGCGGAGATCAACCTGAAGTCCCAGGATATTGTAAATATGGGAATGGCAGAGATGGCAGACGCGCCGGTGCTTCTGGCCGGGGATATAGACCGGGGAGGGGTGTTCGCCCAGCTGTACGGTACGGTGGCTCTTTTGGAACCCCACGAGAAGGAGCGGGTTAAGGGCCTGATTGTCAATAAATTCAGAGGAGATCCTTCTATCCTGGAGCCGGGGCTTGCCCAGCTGGAAGAGCTGTGCGGGGTGCCGGTGGTGGGAGTGGTTCCCTTTATGGATGTGGATATTGAGGAAGAGGACAGCTTAAGCAGCAAGCTGGAGAAAAGAGAAAAGAGGCCGGCGGCCATTGACCTTGCAGTGATCCGTTTCCCAAGAATATCCAATTTTACGGACTTTGATGTGTTTTCCACTATGGAGGGTGTTTCCCTGCGTTATGTGACGCGGCCGGAAGATCTGGGAAACCCGGATCTGATTTTTCTTCCCGGTACGAAAAATACCATTAATGATCTGCTGTGGATGCGTCAGAATGGCCTTGAGGCGGCAGTGAAAAAGCTGGCCAGCCGCCAGGTGCCGGTATGGGGAATCTGCGGCGGGTATCAGATGATGGGAGAGGTGCTGAGGGATCCTGAGGGGACAGAGGGCAGCCCTTTTGTCCAGGCAGAAGGCATGGGGCTTCTTCCGCTGTGCACTGAGTTTCAGAGTGAAAAGGTGCGGACTCAGGCAGAGGGCGCATTTGGACAGCTGGACGGCTGCCTGGCAGGTCTTTCCGGGAAATCCATTACCGGCTATGAGATCCATATGGGCCGCACCTGGATTAACCGGGAGCTGGGCCCGGCGGATACTGCCAGACTGGTAAAGGAACGGAGAGAGCCAGAAATCTGCCGCCCAGCCTGCTATGTGATGGAGAAAGGAAGCCATCAGGCCATGGAGGAGGGATGGAACCGGGGGAATCTATACGGCGCCTATGTACATGGGATATTTGACGGGCCGGGGATCGCTCAGGAGCTGGCAGCCTGCCTCTGCGCGAAAAAAGGCGTCAGTCCGGAAACCATAGGCTCCATGGATTACAGAGCCTACCGCCAGGCCCAGTATGACCGGCTGGCAGAGAATTTAAGAAACAGTCTTAATATGGACCGTATTTATCAGATTATGGGATTAAAAAAAGGAGCGAAACATGAAACAGATACAGCTGGAGCAGGTGCTCCCGTCACAGATTGAAAAACGCAGCTTTGAGCTGATCCGCCAGGAGCTTGAAGAAATGGGAAAAAGCCTGAAGGAGGATCAGGCTCCGGTGATCCTGCGGGCAATCCACACGACAGCGGATTTTGACTACGCAGACAACCTGGTATTTTCAGACCATGCCATAGAACGGGGAAGGGAGGCTTTAAAGCAGGGAGCTCTCATCATCACAGACACCAACATGGCCCGGGCCGGAATCAACAAAAAAAAGCTGGAGGAGCTTGGCTGTCAGGTACTCTGCTTCATGGCCGACCAAGACATAGCAGAGCAGGCCAAAGCCCAGGGCACTACCCGGGCCGCCGCCAGCATGGAAAAAGCCGCCGCCCTCATCCGCCACCAAGACCGCCCCTGCATCTTCGCTATCGGAAACGCCCCCACCGCCCTCATCCGCCTCTATGAGCTGATCCAGGAAAAAAAACTCCGCCCCGCTCTCATCATCGCCGCCCCCGTCGGCTTCGTAAACGTCATCCAGTCCAAAGAACTCATCCTGGACCTTAAAAATACAGAATACATCGTAGCCCAGGGAAGAAAAGGCGGCAGCAACGTAGCCGCCTCCCTCTGCAACGCCCTCTTATATTCCATCTAAAAATTTGTTTATTTTTCCAAATCTTACTCCTGCCAAGGAGTAAGAGAGGGCCCATTTTCCAGGCCCGCCTGCGTGCGGGATTAGTCTGTCTCAGAGCGTGTTTGAAAATTCATTTCCGCCATCTGCACGCCCCACTTCGCGGTATATCCAGGCCGGATTCAGTCAGCGTAGCCCACTACGCCTCCTTCATCCGGCCTGGATCTCCCACAAAGTGTGACGCACATCTGACGAAAAGCAATTTTCAAACACGCTCTGGTATAAAAAAATCGGCGTTAAGGGGCCGGGTCTGCACTGTCTGAGTGAAACGAGTTTGCAGACCCGGCCCCTTGCTTTTAGCCGGTTTTTATATACTTAGACAGGACTTCCCGCAAAGCCCCCGCGGTCCTGGAAAATGGGCCCTCTCTTACGGACTCACCCTTCTTTCCCATTCCAGCAATAAGTACAAAGCTTACAAGGCGAAATCCCAATCGATTCCACCAGATCGTCCAGCCTGTGGAACCGCAGTGAGGTGAAATTCAGCCTCTTCCGGATCTCCTCAACCATCTCCTGATAATTCTGGCTGTCAGGATCCGCGTAGTTTTCCAGAACAGCCTGGGATACCTCGTTCCCCTCCCGGTCACGGATGACTCTCCGGGTGATCAGATCCAGCTCGGAGCTGGAGCGGGAGAAGTTCAGGTAGGGACAGCCAAAGAGCAGGGGCGGGCAGGCTGGACGGATATGAACCTCCTTTGCTCCGCTCTGGTAAAGAAACTCAGAGGTCTCTCCCAGCTGGGTTCCCCGGACAATGGAATCGTCAATGAGAAGGAGCTTCTTATCGCGGATCAGGGTGTCCACAGGGATCAGCTTCATCCTGGCAATCAGGTTTCGCTGGCTCTGGTTCTGAGGCATAAAGGAACGGGGCCAGGTAGGCGTGTATTTAATAAAGGGTCTGGCAAAGGGAACACCGGACTGGTTCGCGTAGCCGATGGCGTGGGCAATGCCGGAATCAGGAACGCCGGCCACAATATCAGGCTGTACCTCGTCCCGCTTTGCGAGGAGGCGGCCGCATTCATACCGCATGCTTTCTACGTTTACCCCCTCGTAGGTGGAGGTAGGGTAGCCGTAGTAGACCCATAGGAAGGAGCAGATCTTCATTTCCTCTCTGGGAGCGCTTAAGGTAGTTACTTCCTCCGGTGTAATAAAAACGATCTCACCGGGGCCCAGTTCTTTGTAATCCGTATAGCCCAGATTGATATAGGCAAAGCTTTCAAAGGAAGCACAGAAGGCGTTCTCCTTTTTGCCGATTACAATAGGAGTCCTGCCGTATTTGTCTCTGGAGGCGTAGATACCCTCAGGAGTCAGAAGCAGTATGGTCATAGATCCCTGGATCTTATCCTGGGCGTAGAGAAGGCCCTCTGTAAGGGTAGCTTTCTGGTTGATCAGGGCTGCTACCAGCTCGGTAGCATTGATGCGGCCTCTGCTCATCTCCATAAAATGGATATGACCATTTTTATAGGCGTCATCCACCAGCTCCTTTTCATTGTTGATCTTGCCCACGGTGGTGATGGCGAAACTGCCAAGATGAGACTGGATCAAAAGAGGCTGAGGCTCATTGTCAGAAATACAGCCAATGCCAAGGGTGCCCGAAAGCTCGTCCAGGTCTCCGTCAAATTTTGTACGGAACGGTGAATTTTCAATATTGTGGATGGCTCTTGTAAAGCCCTGGCTCTTGTCATATACGGCCATGCCGCCCCGCTTTGTTCCCAGATGGGAATGATAATCTACTCCGAAAAATAAATCCAGCGTACAACTGTTTTTAGATGCAACTCCAAATATTCCGCCCATTCTGTCATCCCTTCTTTGCTTGGTATAATTGTAACGGTTAACGGAAATATCATAGCATATATTAGCGGTGAAGGACAATATACATCAGATATTATTTATACTTATGAATGATAATAAGGCGGACCTGGGGGAAAATGAAAATTGAAAAAAGTGGAAAGCCATTGTATAATGATGGCAGATGCAGCAAAGCCTGCACAAAACACATAAGGAGACCAGAAGTCATGACCGAACAACATACCTATACAGTAGCCCAGGACGGCACAGGAGATTTTGCTTCCATAGGAGAAGCCTTACATACCATCGGCACAGAAGGCGCCGATCCGGTCCGTCTGTTTATAAAGAAAGGAACCTACCATGAACGGCTGGAGATCCGCAGACCCTTTCTGACCCTGGAGGGAGAGGATGCGGAGGAAACCATCATCACCTACGGCCTTTATGCCAGGATGGAGATGGAGGACGGGATGAAGCGGGGAACCTTCCGCTCCTATTCGGTTCTGATCGATACCCATGATGTGACGGCAAGAAGCCTGACCTTTAGAAATCACGCAGGCCCCGGCTCCCAGGTGGGACAGGCCCTGGCTCTTTATGTGGACGGAGACAGGATCCTGTTTGAGAACTGCCGTATGGAGGCCAGTCAGGATACTCTGTTTACAGGCCCTCTTCCTCCAAAGGAGATCGAACCAAACGGCTTTATCGGCCCTAAGCAGCATGCCCCACGGATCAACGGGCGCCACTGCTACCGGAACTGCCTGATCAGAGGCGACATTGATTTTATTTTCGGCAGCGCAACCGCTTATTTTGAAGGCTGTGAGCTGTTTTCCAATAATATCGGCAAGGAGATCAACGGTTATGTAACCGCTGCCTCCACACCTGAGGGCCAGGAGTTTGGCTATGTATTTAAGGACTGCCATTTTACCAGTAACTGTCCTCCAAGAAGCGTGTATCTGGGACGTCCCTGGAGAAATTTTGCAAAAACCGTTCTTCTGAACTGCCGCCTGGAGGAGCATATCTGTCTGGAGGGTTGGCATGACTGGGGGAAGGAGGCGGCCCACGATACTCTGTATTACGCGGAGTGGCACAGCTACGGCCCGGGAGCGGCAGATGAGAAGCGTCCTGACTGGGTGGAAATTTTAAAGGATGGCGGTCAGGAGGCGTACACCATAGAGAAGGTTCTTTCCGGTACAGACGGCTGGAGGCCTTGAAAGGAGCAGGCAGATGGAATTATATCGGATCCTTTTGGTAGATGATGAGGAAGAGGTAAGAAAGAGCATTATTAAAAAAATCGATTGGAACAGCGCAGGCTTTCAGGTGGCGGGAGATGCGGAAAACGGGGAGGATGCCCTGGAAAAGATCGAGGCATTGGAGCCGGATCTTATTATCACAGATATCCGTATGCCCTATATGGACGGCCTGAGCCTGGCAGAGCGGATCCGGCAGAAATATCCATCCATGAAGATTGTGATCTTTTCCGGCTATGACGATTTTGAATACGCCAAGCAGGCCATTAAGCTGAATGTAACGGAATACATTTTAAAGCCGGTCAATGTAGAGGAGATGACGGCCATTCTGGTGCGGATCAAGGCAAACCTGGATCAGGAAATCGAGCAGAAGCGGAATGTCCGTCTCCTAAGAGAAAATTATGTAAAAAGCCTGCCGATTTTAAAGGAGCAGTTTTTAAATGATCTGGTAAGCCGCCCTCTGGATGAGGCTCTTGCTGAGGCCCGTCTTGGGGAGTATGACATCCATCTTTCCGGAGCCCGCAAATGGGTGGCGGCAGCCATTGACATAGAACGCCCGTCCACACCTGAGGGCAGTCTGCCCATCCACCGGGAAAAGGATCTGATCCCCATTTCCGTGATGCAGATCGTAGAGGAAAAGCTGGCCTCCTACTGCCGCTTTGCCATCTTTACCCTGGCAGGTTCCATGGAGCCAGAACTGGCTGTGATCGCGGCTATTGACGGGGAAAACAGCCAGACAGGTCTCATCGACGTGCTAGGAGATATATGCAAAGAGGTGAGAAAGATCCTTGAAATCCCCATCACCATCGGCGTGGGACACGGCTGCCCGAAGCTGACGGAGGTGTTCCACTCTTATCAGGATGCGGTGAATGCCCTGGGCTATAAAGCTATTGTTGGAGGGGGAAGTACCATTTATATCAATGATGTGGAGCCTGTGAGCAGAGGGAAGCTCCAGTTTGACGGGAAGGATGAGGCGGAGCTGACAGCCGCTGTGAAATTCGGCCCGGAGGGAAAGATACGGGAGACCGTCCGCAGGCTTACAGGGAAGATGAATGACGCCAAGGTCCATTTCAGGCAGTGCCAGGCTTATATGCTGGGGATTTCCAACTGTCTGATCCAGCTGAGCCAGATGTATGACCTGGATCTGAGCCATGTGTTTGAGTGTGGCAGCGAGAGAGGGGACGGCTGCACCCTGGTGCCCAAGTTCCAGAAAACAGAGGAATTTGCCCAGTGGCTTTTGTCAGCGGCTCTCAGCATGAACCAGGCCATGAGTCAGGAGCGGGACAATACAACTAAGCAGGTGATCCAGGAGGCCAGACAGTATATTTTAGATAATTACCAGGATCCGGAGTTGTCGGTAGAGAAGATCTGCCGTCACCTCCATATGAGCCCGGCCTATTTTTCCACCTTGTTTAAGCGGGAGACGGGACAGGCGTATATCGCCTATCTGACGGAGCTGCGTCTTAATAAGGCGGTGGAGCTTCTGAATAAGACAGATGACAAAACCTATGTGATCGCCGCCAAGGTAGGGTATCAGGAGCAGAATTATTTCAGCTATGTATTTAAAAAACGGTTTGGTATTTCGCCCACCAGGTTTCGGGGGGCAAAGAAGGCGCCCCTTTAAAAGGGCGCTTTCTCTTTTGAAAGACGGCTGTTCTGGAACTGCCCGGAAAAGGTCACATCCTCGCCGAACCAGTCAGGGGGCACAAAATCCAGGGCCTCCTGTTCAGAGGCAAATTCCACCTCTCCAAGGTTCAGGCCTTCATACTCCCCTTCAAATACATCCAGCTCGATGGTATATTCTTTAAAGGGAATCAGGTAGCGGCGCTTTTTCAGTACAATGCCGTCGGCTTTTGTAAGAAGATGGGTGTAGGCGGCTTCATTCAGCGGAAGATTATATTCTTCCCTGGAAAGGAGGCCCTTTCCCTTGTAGGTGAGATAATATGCTTCATCCTCTCTGCGGATCCGTACCACCGGGTCGGTGCAGAGATAAGCCTGCTCGATCTGGTGGAAGGGATAGTCCTGCAGATTTTCAGGGCATTTCCAGATTCTGTATTTACGTTCGATTTCCATAGTCTCCTCCTTGTGTTTTGGAAAAAATATTAGTGGCTTTCACTAAGATTTTATTTTTTTTGATTTTATTATCATATCATTTATCACTTTTCAGGAAAAGGTATCAATGATAAAATAATGTCAATAATTAAAAAGTGGAAAGGGAATAAAAATATGTCAAAGGTTTTTGCTTTTCTTGCAGACGGTCTGGAAGAGGTAGAGTGTCTGGCAGCCGTAGATGTGCTGCGCCGCTCCGGTGTTGAGGTTGTACTGGTATCCATCACGGGAAAGAAAGAGATCACCGGTTCTCACAAGATTGTATTTATGGCGGATGCTCTGTTTGAGGATGTGGACACAGACGAAGCAGACGTACTCTTCCTGCCGGGGGGTATGCCCGGTACAAAGCACTTAAAGGCCCATCAGAGCCTGGCAGAGGCCATCGTAAAGGCCAACAAGCAGGGCCGCCGCATTGCCGCGATCTGCGCCGCGCCCAGCATCCTGGGGGCCATGGGACTGTTAAAAGGAAAGACAGCAACCTGTTATCCCGGTTTTGAGGAGGAACTGGAGGGAGTTTCCTATACAAGACAGGGAGTTGTGACAGACGGAAATATAACCACAGCAAGAGGACTTGGATTCGCTCTGGATCTGGGGCTTGAGCTTTTGAGGCTTTTGCAGGGGGCTCAGCAGGCGGAGAGAGTGATGGAGGCGATACAGTATCCGAGAGGAACCGCAAGGTAATCTCCGCACGCGGGGTCTGGAGGCGGGATTGTCTAAGGCGGCCGGAATGGGCTAAAAGCAAGAAAAGCGGGCTGCAAACTCGCTGCGCTCAGACAGTGCAGCCCACTTTTCTTAACGCCCATTCCGGCCGCCTAAGTCAATCTCCTTCTCCAGCCCATGCGGGTGGAGATTACCTTGCGGTTCCCTGCGAACATGGTAGTGGGAGGAAGGAAAAGAAAGACTCCCATGAATCCCCCAAAACAACGCAAAAAAATACTGGCATTTTCTATAAGCCCATGCTATAATGCTATATTGAAGTGTAGCGCCCTCATGGATATGGGCGAATCACATATATTTTAAGGAGGAACCCATTAATGAGTGTACAAGTGGAAAATTTAGAGAAAAACATGGCCAAGCTGACCATTGAGCTTAGTGCAGAGCAGTTTGAGGATGCAGTAAAGAAGGCATTTGCGAAGAATAAGAACCGTTTCAGCATCCCTGGCTTCCGTAAGGGCAAGGCTCCGAGAGCCATGATCGAGAAGATGTACGGCGAAGGCGTATTCTATGAGGATGCGGCTGATGAGGCGATCAACGCTTCCTGCATGGACGCGATGAATGAGAGCGGTCTTGAGATCGTATCCAGACCAGAGATCACCATCGAGCAGATCGGCAAGGGCAAGTCCTTTATCTATACCGCGACTGTAGCTGTAAAGCCTGAGGTTACATTAGGACAGTACAAGGGCGTAGAGGTAGAGAAGGCTGATACGGCTGTAACAGCAGAGGATGTAGAGGCAGAGCTTAAGAGAGTACAGGAGCAGAACTCCAGACTTCTGGCTGTAGAGGACAGACCGGTTGCTGACGGAGATCAGACTGTGATCGACTTTGAGGGCTTTGTAGACGGCAAGGGCTTTGAGGGCGGCAAGGCAGAGGATTATCCTCTGACCATCGGTTCCCATTCCTTCATCGATACTTTTGAGGAGCAGCTCATCGGCAAGAACATCGGCGAGGAGTGCGAGGTAAATGTAACCTTCCCAACAGAGTACCACGCTGCAGAGCTAGCTGGAAAACCTGCCATGTTCAAGGTAACTGTAAAAGAGATTAAGGTAAAGGAGCTTCCTGCTCTGGATGATGAGTTCGCAGCAGAGGTTTCCGAGTTTGAGACTCTGGAGGAGTACAAGAAGGACATCGAGAAGAAGCTGGCTGAGAGAAAAGAGAAGGCAGCAGCATCTGAGAATGAGAACAAGGTAATCGAGAAGGTTGTTGAGGGAGCTTCCATGGAGATCCCTGACAGAATGGTAGACGGCCAGATCGACAATATGGTACAGGATACAGCCCGCCGTATGCAGAGCCAGGGCCTGTCTATGGATCTGTACTTAAAGTACACAGGCATGACTATGGAGCAGATGCGTGAGCAGATGCGTCCTCAGGCTCTTAAGAGAATCCAGACCAGACTGGTGCTGGAGGCGGTTGTTAAAGCTGAGAACCTTCAGGTTTCCGACGAGAGAATGGACGAGGAGATCACCAAGATGGCAGCATCCTACCAGATGGAGGCTGACAAGTTAAAGGAGTATATGACAGACCGTGATAAGAGCCAGATCAAGGAGGACATCGCTGTTCAGGAAGCAGTAGACCTTCTGGTTGCTGAGGCAAAGCTGGTATAATCCACATAGGATACAGGGGATTTTCAGAGGCCGGAGCCGTGTAAACGGAGCCGGCTTCGGGGAATCTCCTTGGTTTGTATATGAGAATGTGTACGCTCGGAATCTCCCTTGTACTCATCTCACAAATCTGAGCACAAAGAGATTTTGAGAGTACACTGAGAATATAGACAGGAGGATAGCTGTATGAGTTTAGTACCTTACGTCATTGAACAGACCAGCCGGGGAGAGCGTTCCTACGATATTTATTCCAGGCTGTTAAAAGAGAGGATCATATTTCTGGGCGAGGAGGTAAGCGATGTCTCCGCAAGCATTATCGTGGCCCAGCTGCTGTTTCTGGAGGCAGAGGATCCGGGCAAGGATATTCATCTGTATATCAACAGTCCGGGCGGCTCTGTAACTGCAGGCTTCGCTATTTACGATACAATGAAATACATCAAGTGCGATGTATCCACCATCTGTATCGGCATGGCTGCCAGCATGGGGGCGTTCCTCCTGGCAGGAGGCACAAAGGGCAAGCGCTTCGCCCTTCCAAACTCCGAGATCATGATCCACCAGCCCTCCGGCGGCGCCAGAGGCCAGGCTACGGAGATCAAGATCGTTGCCGAGAACATTTTAAAGACCAAGAAGAAGTTAAACGAGATCCTTGCCGCTAATACAGGAAGGTCCATGGAGGAGATCGAGCGGGATACTGAGCGCGATAACTACATGTCCGCCCCTGAGGCAAAGGAGTACGGCCTGATCGACGAGATATTAGTCCGTCATTAGGCTGCATAGAAAGGTTGGATATTATATGCCGATAAGACCAGATGACACGGTACGCTGTTCCTTCTGCGGAAGGACACAGGACCAGGTACGGAAGATGATTGCCGGAGCAGGAAACAGCGATGCGTATATCTGTGACGAGTGCATCGAGCTGTGCTCAGAGATACTGGAGGAGGAGTTAGAGGGCGAGGAGGATCTTGCTCTCAGCGATATTCATCTGCTGAAGCCAAAGGAGATCAAGGCATTTCTGGATGAATATGTGATCGGACAGGATGAGGCAAAAAAGGTGCTGTCTGTAGCGGTGTACAATCACTACAAGAGAGTTACCTCCTGCCGGCAGATGGACGTGGATGTGCAGAAGAGCAACATCCTTATGATAGGCCCTACGGGTTCCGGAAAGACCTATCTGGCCCAGACCCTGGCAAAGATCCTCAATGTCCCCTTCGCCATCGCGGATGCCACAGCTCTTACAGAGGCCGGCTATGTAGGCGAGGACGTAGAGAATATCCTGCTGAAGCTGATCCAGGCGGCCGATTACGATATTTCACGTGCCGAGTACGGTATTATTTACATTGACGAGATTGATAAGATTACAAAAAAATCTGAAAATGTATCCATCACACGCGACGTATCCGGTGAAGGGGTACAGCAGGCGCTGCTTAAGATATTGGAGGGAACGGTAGCCAGCGTTCCGCCTCAGGGTGGAAGGAAGCATCCTCATCAGGAATTGCTGCAGATCGACACCACCAATATCCTGTTTATATGCGGAGGCGCCTTTGACGGTCTGGAAAAGATCGTAGAGCAGCGTATGAGCGCTGGTTCCATCGGATTCAATGCGGAGGTATTCAGCAAGAACGAGATGGATATTGACGAGCTGTTAAGAAAGGCAGAGCCCAGAGATCTGACCCGTTTCGGCCTGATCCCTGAGTTTATTGGCCGCGTACCAGTGGTCGTATCCCTTCAGCAGCTCACAAAGGATGCTATGATCCGTATTCTGTCCGAGCCTAAAAATGCTCTGACCAAGCAGTATAAGAAGCTGTTTGAGCTGGATGACGTGAAGTTGGAATTTACCCATGAGGCGCTTGAAGAGGTGGCCAGGATGGCGGTAGAGCGTAAGATCGGAGCCAGAGGCCTTCGTTCCATCCTGGAATCGGCCATTATGGATCTGATGTATGAGATCCCCTCAGACGATTCCATCGGCATCTGTACGATTACAAAAGAGGTGATCAATAAAACAGGACAGCCGGAGCTGGTTTACCGTGACGCAGTGCCGGCTGCCGCCCGCAAGCCTCTTACTGAACGGCTCCGGGGAGGCAAGGCGGGAGAGATCGCCTGACCATCCTGTTGATTGACAATATAGAAAAATGTGAAAGGCCGCTGCAAACCAGATATAGCCGGTACCTCGTTAGAGGACTGACCCTGTTTTTGCGGCGGCTTTTTTCCTGCGTTGTGTGCGCTATATGCGTATACCCAGGTTTTACAAGATAATTCGGCGTGAGATACAAGAGGTGAATGTACAAGAATGGGAGAAAACGTAATGACAATGCCGGTGGTGGCCTTAAGAGGACTTACTATACTTCCTGGCATGGTGCTGCATTTTGATGTAAACCGTCCCAGGTCGGTGGCTTCGGTAGAAAAAGCTATGGCAGGGGATCAAAAGCTGTTTTTGGTATCTCAAAGACACCCTGAGATTATAGAGCCTGAGTTTGAGGATCTGTACCAGATCGGTACCGTTGCTGTAGTAAAGCAGCTGGTGAGGCTTCCGGGGAAAGTAGTGCGTGTACTGGTAGAGGGGTTGGAACGGGGGGAACTGGTATGCCTGGACGAAAAGGAACCAGCTCTGATCGGCCAGATCGAATGTATGGAGGCAGAGGGCGGGGAGCCGGATGCCATGACAAAAGAGGCCATGCTTCGTATTTTAAAAGAGAAGCTGGAGGAGTACGGAAGGGTAAATCCCAAGATTACCAAGGAGATCCTTCCAAACCTTCTCTTAATTACAGATTTGAATGAAATGCTGGATCAGATCGCCATCCAGCTTCCGTGGGACTATACAGTGCGCCAGACGGTGCTGGAGCACCCTGCGGTTACAGAGCGGTATGAGATCGTCCTTCAGACCCTGCTGGCTGAGATGGAGATTTACCGTATAAAGAAAGAATTCCAGGATAAGGTAAAGGCAGATATTGACCAGAACCAGAAGGAATACATCCTCAGGGAGCAGATGAAGGTGATCCGCCAGGAACTGGGGGAGGATAATCCTCTGTCAGAGGCGGATGAATACGAAAAGAAGCTTGGTGCCCTGAAGGCAGAAAAGGAAGTAAAGGAAAAGCTTCAGAAGGAGATTGGGCGCTTCCGCACTATGCCTGGCGGCAGCCAGGAGGGCAATGTGCTCCGTACCTATATCGAGACCCTTCTTGAGCTTCCCTGGAAAAAGGTGTCAAAAGACAATAATGACATCCACCATGCCGAGGAGGTCCTAAACAGCGACCACTACGGCCTGGAAAAGGTAAAGGAGAGGATCCTGGAATATCTGGCGGTCCGCACTCTGACTAAGCAGGGCAACAGCCCCATCATTTGTCTGGTAGGTCCTCCGGGAACCGGAAAGACCTCCATCGCCCGCTCAGTGGCAAGAGCCCTGGACAAGAAATATGTCCGTATCAGCCTGGGAGGCGTCCGGGATGAGGCAGAGATCCGTGGCCACAGAAAGACATATGTGGGAGCCATGCCGGGCCGTCTGGCAGAAGGACTGCGGCAGGCTGGTGTAGCCAATCCTCTGATGCTTCTTGACGAGATCGACAAGGTAAGCAGCGACTACAAGGGAGATACCTCCTCCGCCCTTTTAGAGGTGCTGGACGGGGAGCAGAATGTAAAATTCAGGGATCATTATATTGAGGTTCCGGTGGATCTGTCCCAGGTGCTCTTTATTGCCACTGCCAATACCACCCAGACCATACCAGGCCCCCTTCTGGACCGTATGGAGGTCATTGAGGTAAACAGCTATACGGAAAATGAAAAGTTCCATATAGCAAGGAATTATCTGGTAGGAAAGCAGATGGAGAGCAACGGCCTGAAAGAGGGGGAGATCATTTTCTCTGATAAGAGCTTGGAAAAGATCATCCATAACTATACAAGGGAAGCCGGAGTCAGAAATCTGGAGCGTAAGATCGGCGAGGTGTGCCGCAAGGCAGCGAGACAGCTTTTAGAAAAGAAAAAGGGCCAGATCCGTATCAGTGAGACCAACCTGGAAAAGTATCTGGGAAAGGAAAAGGTTACCTTTGATGAGGCCAGCGAGGAAGATGAGATCGGAATCGTCAGAGGTCTTGCCTGGACCAGCGTAGGAGGGGATACTCTTCAGATCGAGGTCAATGTCATGCCTGGAAAGGGAAGCCTTCTGATGACCGGACAGCTGGGGGATGTGATGAAGGAGTCCGCTCAGACCGCCCTTACCTATGTCCGTTCCGTATGCCCGGATTATGGGATTCCAGACGATTACTTTGAAAAGCATGACCTTCATATCCATATTCCGGAGGGGGCAGTGCCCAAGGACGGCCCATCGGCAGGTATTACCATGGCCACCGCCATGCTGTCCGCTGTTACCGGACAAAAGGTGCGGGCCAAGGTGGCTATGACCGGAGAGATCACCCTGAGAGGACGGGTGCTTCCCATCGGCGGTTTAAAGGAGAAGATCCTGGCGGCCAAAATGGCTCATATGGAGACGGTACTGGTGCCCTTTAAGAATCAGCCGGACATCAGTGAGCTTTCAAAGGAGATCACAAAGGGTCTGGAGATCCGTTACATGAAAACCATGGAAGAAGTGATAAAGGAGGCGTTTGTATGATCATAAAAGAGGTGAATCTGGAGACTGTATGCGGTGTTACCAGCAGGCTGCCGGAAAACACTCTGCCGGAATTTGCCTTTGCGGGGAAGTCAAATGTGGGAAAGTCGTCTCTGATTAATGCCCTGATGAACCGGAAGGCCTACGCAAGGACCTCCTCTCAGCCCGGCAAGACCCAGACTATCAACTTCTACAACATTAACCGGCAGCTTTATTATGTAGACCTTCCAGGCTACGGCTATGCTAAGGTATCCATAGAAGCCAAGGAAAAATGGGGAAAGATGATCGAGCGCTACCTTCAGCGGTCTCAGATGCTTAAAATGGTATTTCTTCTGATCGACATCCGCCATGAGCCCTCGGCCAATGATAAAATGATGTATGACTGGATCCTCTACAACGGCTACCATCCGGTGATCATTGCCACCAAGCTGGATAAGATCAACCGCAGCCAGGTGCAAAAGCATGTTAAAATGCTCCGCCAGGGTCTTGGCATGGAAAAGGACGGGATCCTCATTCCCTTCTCAGCAGAGACAAAGCAGGGGAGAGACGAGATCTGGCAGCTGATCGAAAGCCAGGCCGGCCTGGAAGCAGAATAAAGACAGATGAAAACAAAGCTATTTCAAAAAGCAGGGATACGTTCCATTATATTTATTTATTTTACGGTTATGGCTCTGGCTGCCAGCATCTGTATGGGCCTTTCCTTCTATGCCAGAATGTCCAGCCAGCTGGAAGCCTCCAGGCAGGAGGAAAGCCAGATACTGATCAGCCAGCTGAACCGTTCCGTTGATTCCTATCTGCGTACTATTATGAAGCTGTCTGACACTCTTTACTACAGCGTGATCAAAAACGTAGATCTGTCAACGGATTCGGTAAACCGGGAGCTGATGCTTCTGTACGATAACAACAAGGACAGCGTAGAGAGCATCGCTCTTTTATCCGGGGAGGGAGAGCTTTTGGAGGCGGTGCCTGCAGCCCGCTTAAATCCCCGGGCAGACGCGGCGAAGGAGAGCTGGTTTCAGGAATCCCTGGAGCAGACGGAAAATCTCCATTTTTCCCAGCCCCATGTCCAGCATATCTTTGATTCCGGGGACAGTCAGTACCGCTGGGTCATCACCGTATCCAGGGCGGTGGAGATCACCCAGGGGACCAGCACCTCCCAGGGGGTGCTTTTAGTGGACATCCGCTATGACAGTCTGAAGCAGATTTTTAACGGTGTAAGCCTTGGACAGGGGGGCTATGTGTACCTGACGGACCGGCAGGGGAATCTCATCTGCCATCCCGACGCCCAGCTCATCGATTCCGGCCTTAAGAAGGAAAACGGGGCCGGGGACGCAGCCCTTCGGGACGGCTCCCACGAGGAGGAGTTTGAGGGGCAGAAGCGGGTAGTTTCTGTAAAGACAGTGGGGTATACAGGCTGGAAGCTCATCGGGGTGATGCCTGAAGGGGGAACCTCCTTAAATTTCATTAAAACACAGATTCTCATGGTCTTTATCGCAGGACTGATCCTGTATATTCTTATGATCATCAATTCCTACATTTCCAACCGAATCACAGGCCCTATCCGAAAGCTGGAAAAATCAGTGAATGAAATCGAAGAAGGGAACCTGGAGACCGTTGTATATACCGGGGGGTCTTATGAGGTATACCATCTGGGAACCTCTATCCAGAAGATGGCCAGGCAGATCCGGCAGCTGATGGACGATATTGTGGCGGAACACGAGTCCAAACGGAAAAGTGAGTTTGACACCCTACAGTCCCAGATCAACCCTCATTTTCTTTATAATACACTGGATATTATTGTGTGGATGATTGAAAATGAAAAGCAGGACGAGGCGGTTAAGGCGGTAACAGCCCTGGCTCGTTTCTTCCGCATCAGCCTAAGCAGGGGGAAAAGCATTATCCTTGCAAGAGATGAGTTAGAGCACGTCCGGAACTACCTGATGATACAGCATATGCGGTACAAGAACCGCTTTACCTACCGTATTGAGGCAGAGGAGGAGGTTCTGGGGCTTGCCAGCTTAAAGCTGATCCTTCAGCCTATGGTGGAAAACGCCATTTATCATGGGATGGAATTTATGGACGGAGATGGAGAGATTCTGATCCGGGCATGGAAAGAGGAAGGCTGGCTTTTCTTTGAGGTCCGTGACAATGGCCTTGGCATGACGGAGGAGCAGGTGGAGAACCTGTTTTCCGATACAGGCCATGTATCTTCCAGGAGAGGCTCGGGAATCGGAGTGAAAAATGTAAACCAGCGCATAAAGCTCTATTTTGGAAAGGAGTATGGCCTGACCATCCAGTCAGAGCCGGATGAGGGAACCGCTGTCAGGATCTGCCTGCCGGCAGTGGATTACGAGGTCTTTATGAGAGAGGAGGCGGCCCATGAATAAGGGAAAATGGATATGGCTTTTGGGAGCCGGAGTGCTGGTGCTTTTATTTTTAATGTCCTCTACGGATCTGATCATCGAAGAAAAGCCGGTAGAGATCATTCCAGTGTCCATCCTTATCCGCCGGGACGGGGACGCCTACTATGAAAATTTCAGGAAGGGAATGGAGCGGGCGGCCGAGGAATTTAACGCGGATGTAAATGTAATTACCCTCTATGATTCCAACAGCAGGAGCCAGCAGCTGGCCCTCCTGGAACGGGAACTGAAGGAGGGGGCCAGGGCCTTGATTCTTGAGCCGGCAGATGGAGAGAGTGTGGAGCTTCTGGAGGAAATAAAGCCTTCAAGCCCGGTGATCCTTCTGGATCATGAGGCTGCTGGAGAATACGCTACAGACTGTGTGGGAGAGGACGGAAGGAAGGCAGGAGAAATGCTTGGGGCCGCCCTGGCAGAGCGGATTCCTCCTCAAGTGCCGGTATATCTCTTCAGCGAAGGGCTTTCTGCCGGCAGCAACCGCCTGGTATATGAAGGAGTATGCTCGGTGCTGGAGAAAAAGGGCTATGAGCTGCGCCTCTTTGAGCGTCTGTCCTCAGAAAGCTGCAGAGAGGCCATTGAGGAAAATGTGTATCCGGGAAGCGGCCGGGTAGCGGTAGCGGCCCTGGATGTTCTGGTGCTGGACGAGCTTTCTGCCTTTCTTGAGGGGAATGAGATCTACGCGTCCTGTATCGAGGGGCTTTACGGCGTAGGCTTTACAAATGGGATCCTAAGCAGGATGGGACGGCAGGTGATCGATGGGATCGTTGTTTCCAATCAGTTTGACAAGGGGTATCTTAGCGTAAAACGAGCGGTGGAGGCCGTGGAGGGGAACCGGTTTCGGTCACAGACGGAGTTGGAGCTGTTCTATCTGGAGCAGGAGGATCTGACGGATCCCCGATATGAAAAAATGCTGTATCCCATTGGATAGGAGAGATGCAAATGAAAAGACGATGGCTGTATGTCCTTATGCTCGCCCTGGCAGCGGCAGCAGTGGGGCTGTATGCTGTGGGAGCCAAGGGAAGGCCGGAGAAGAAAACCAGCCTTCGGATCGGTCTCCTTTTATACCGGGGAGATGATGTATTTATAAACACGGTAAAGGGAAGCCTGGAGGAGCGGGCCAAGGAGTATGAGCAGGAAACCGGGGTTAAGGTGGTGCTGGATATTATGGACGCCAAGGGAAGCCAGCTGACCCAGAACGACCAGGCAGAGCGGCTGATCTCCTTAGGCTGCGACGCCCTGTGTGTCAATATGGTAGACCGTTCTTCTGCCTCTATTATCATCGACCAGGCCATGGAGGCAGATGTGCCGGTGGTATTTTTCAACCGGGAGCCGGTGGAGGAGGATATGGAGCGGTGGGAGAAGCTGTACTATGTGGGAGCGGACGCCAAGGAATCTGCGATTCTTCAGGGAAGGATCATTGCGGATGCCTACAAAAAGAATCCTGCCTCCATTGACAGAAATATGGACGGTACAGTAAGCTACGTCCTTCTGGAGGGAGAGACTAACCATCAGGATTCCCTGATCCGCACCGAGTATTCGGTCCAGACTCTAAGGGAAAACGGAGTTCCTTTAAAGAAGCTGGCGGGAGGAATCGCTAACTGGGAACGGAGCCAGGCTTCAGCCATGATGGAGCAGTGGCTGGAGCAGTATCCGGGGCAGATCGAGCTGGTGATCTGCAACAATGACGATATGGCCCTGGGGGCTCTGGATGCCATACAGCGGGGAGATGGGGAGGAGAACATCTGCCTGGCAGGCATCGACGGCACTCCTGCCGGAGTAGAGGCCGTCCGGGCCGGTCAGCTGTTTGGAACGGTGAAAATGGATATACGGGCCTATTCCGGCGCCATGTTCGGCATTGTGGAAAGCCTGGTGATGGGAGTTCCTATGGAAGAACGGGCAGAGCTGACAGACGGAAAATATTTCTGGTGCCCACAGGAGAGCCTTACCGAGGAAAATGCCGGGGCTGGCTTCCCGTTAGAGGATGGAAGGTGGTAAAATCGACATGATACGACAGAATATCAGAGAAAATACTGGACAAAATGGATAATTCAAAGAAATTCTATAATTCATTATAGAAAAATGTATAGAAAAAATTGCCAAAAACCGATATAATGTAAGCGCTGGTGACAAAAGCCACCAAAATTTATATAATTAAGGGAGGATACACAATGAGAGTATTCAGAAAAGTTACAGCAGTGGCAATGGCTTCCTGTATGGCACTGTCCTTAGTAGCCTGCGGCGGCAGCAGCGGTGAGACAACTGCAGCAGAGACCACCACAGCGGCAGCAGCTGAAGACACCACAGCAGCAGAGGGCGAGTCCACAGAAGCAGCGGCTGAAACTGAGGCAGCAGCCATCGACGGCGAGGTTTCCGTATTCTACTATACATACGGTGATACCTATATCTCCAGCGTTCGTTCCGCTCTGGACGCGGCTTTGGAGTCTGCAGGCATCCAGTATCAGGACTATGACAGCAACAACAGCCAGACAACCCAGACCGAGCAGGTTACCACAGCGATCGCCAAGGGAACCTCTCTCCTGGTAGTAAACCTGGTAGACAGCGGTTCTGATGACGCAGCTAAGAACATTATTGATCAGGCAAGCGCGCAGAACATCCCTGTTATCTTCTTCAACCGTTCCGTAAGCGAGGAAGCAGTAAGCAGCTATGACAAGTGTGTATTCGTAGGTACAGACTATGAGATGGCAGGCCATATGCAGGGCCAGCTGATCGGCGAGTACCTGGTAGACAACTATGATACCGTTGACTTAAACGGCGACGGAGTGATCTCCTACGTTATGTTCAAGGGCCAGGAAGGCAACGCAGAGGCCATCGCCCGTACACAGTTCGGCGTTGAGGATGCAGACGCGATTCTGAAAGAAGCTGGCAAGGAACCTCTTTCCTTCTATGACAGCAGCAACACCAACAAGTACCTGGTAGACCAGGACGGCGCATGGTCTGCGGCAGCAGCCAACAACTATATGCAGACCATCCTGTCTCAGTACAGCGAGGCAAACAACAATATGGTAGAGCTGGTAATCGCTAATAACGATGAGATGGCTATCGGTGCCGTTACCGCTCTTCAGAATGCCGGCTACAACTTAGAGGACGGCAGCTCAACTGTAATCCCTGTATTCGGTGTAGATGCAACTGATGCCGCAAAGGAAGCGATCAACAAGGGAACCATGACCGGAACCATCAAGCAGGATGCTGACGGTATGGCAGGAACCATTGCTCAGATTACAGAGAACTACATGACCGGAGCAGAGACATTTACTGACGTTACTGAGGAGAATGTAGTAGGAACCTGGCGTGTAAACATTCCTTACGGTACATATACAGGCGAGGAATAAAGCAAACCGATCTGCGGCCGCACGATTCTGTGCGGCCACAGAATTTTGGGGGGATGGAAGGGACGCAGGCGCTGCGCGTTTTCATCCGGCATGATACCTGGAGGTGACAATTTGGAAAAGCAGACAACGGATCTTGAGAAGAAAAACATTCTCCTGAAGATGGAGAATATCAGCAAGTCCTTTCCTGGCGTTAAGGCGTTAGACGATGTATCCCTGACTGTTAAGGCCGGAACGGTTCACGCCCTGATGGGAGAGAACGGAGCCGGAAAATCCACGCTGATGAAGTGCCTGTTCGGCGTATACAACAAGGACGCAGGCCATATTTATCTGGAAGGCAAGGAGGTCAACTACAAGACCTCAAAGGAAGCGCTGGAAAATGGAGTAGCCATGGTGCATCAGGAACTGAACCAGGCTTTAAAGCGCAACGTAATGGACAATATGTGGCTGGGACGGTTTCCGAAGGTTTCAAAGTGGTGTCCTCTTACAAGCGAGAGCAAGATGTATGAGGCGACCAAAAAGGTTTTTGATGAACTGGAGGTTCATGTAAATCCAAAGACCATTATGAGCAAGATGCCTGTCTCCCAGAGACAGATGGTGGAGATCGCCAAGGCGGTTTCCTATAATTCAAAGGTAATTGTATTTGATGAGCCTACATCTTCCCTGACAGAGGAGGAAGTAGAGCATCTGTTCCGTATTATCAATATGCTCCGCGACCGGGGCTGCGGCATCATTTATATTTCTCACAAGATGGAGGAGATCCTGCGGATCTCAGACGAGGTAACTATCATGCGCGACGGACGCTGGATCGCTACTCGTCCTGCCAGTGAGCTGACTATGAATGAGATCATCCGCCTGATGGTTGGACGTGAGCTGACAAACCGCTATCCAGTAAAGGACAACGTAGTGGGAGAGCCTTTATTGGAGGTAAAGAATCTGACAGCAGAATATTCGCAGCTTAGGAATGTATCCTTTGTAGCAAGAAAGGGAGAGGTTCTGGGTGTGTCCGGACTGGACGGTTCGGGACGTACCGAGCTGCTGGAAAATATTTTTGGTATCGCTACAAGAAAGAGCGGAGAGATCTACCTGCATGGCAAGCGGGTGATGAACCGCAACGCAAGAGAGTCATTAAAGAATAAGTTTGCCCTTCTGACAGAGGAGCGCCGGGCCACCGGTATTTTCGGTATCCGCGACATCCAGGCCAACACTACCATATCCAGCCTGCAGCGATATAAGGTAGGTCCTCTGCTCAGCGATAAGAAGCTTAAGGAAGCCACAGAATGGGGAATCAAGGCCATGCATACCAAGACGCCTACCCAGAGAACACAGATCCGCTCCTTATCAGGAGGCAACCAGCAGAAGGTAATCCTGGCCAGATGGCTTCTTACGGAGCCGGAGGTGCTTCTTTTAGACGAGCCTACCAGAGGAATCGACGTAGGAGCCAAGTATGAGATCTACCAGCTGATCCTGGATCTGGCAAAGCAGGGCAAGACCGTTATTATGGTTTCGTCTGAGATGCCGGAGCTTTTAGGCGTATGTGACCGGATCATCGTTATGTCCGGCGGAAGGCTGGCTGGAGAAGTGGATGTTAAGACCGCAACCCAGGAGGAGATCATGACCCTGGCTGCGATGTACGTATAAGGAGGGAAAAAACGTGTCTGATAAGAAAATAGCGGCTAAAAAGCAGGCTTTTAATGAGCTTTCATCCCAGGAGAAGATGAAAAAGATCGGGGATCTTCTTCTGAACAACGCCATGTATATCATCATTGTCCTGGCGGTTATCTATATTTCCGTTAAGGTTCCGGCATTCCTTGGACTGCCGTCCATCGTAAACATCATCTCCCTGACAGCAGCCAAGCTGCCCATCGCTCTGGGAATCGGCGGATGTATCGTGTTGACCGGTACGGATATTTCCGCAGGACGTGTAGTAGGTCTGACTGCCTGTATTTCAGCATCCCTGCTTACCACTGCATTTAAAGTGTTCCCTGAGATGACCAGCGCGCCGCCTATCCTGGTAGTGCTTTTAATGGTGATTGTAGTAGGCGGCGTAGTAGGACTGGTTAACGGCTTCAGCGTTGCCAAGTTTAAGCTGCATCCCTTTATCGTAACTCTTTCTACCCAGCTGATCGTATACGGAGTGATCCTGATGTACTTAAAGAATGGTACAAACAACGGTCAGACCTTAAGCGGCCTGTCTGAGGGCTACCGTTCCCTGATTACAGGCACTCTGTTCAAGGTAGGAAATGCGGCTGTGCCAAAATACGTCCTGTACGCTGTGATCCTGACTGTGATTATGTGGATCATCTGGAACAAGACCACTTTTGGAAAAAATATGTTCGCTGTAGGCTCCAATGAGGAAGCAGCCAACGTATCTGGTGTTAACGTATCCCGTACCATTATCATGGTATTCGTACTGGCTGGTATTATGTATGCCATTACCGGTTTCATCGACGGCGCGAGAATCGCATCCGCCAATGCCAATACAGGTCTTAACTACGAGTGTGATGCGATTGCGGCCTGCGTAATCGGCGGTGTATCCTTCGTAGGCGGTATCGGAAGGATCAGCGGTATCGTAGTAGGCGTTCTGCTTCTGCAGATCATCTTTGCGGGACTGAATTTCCTGTCTGTTGACGCTAATATGCTTTATATCATCAAGGGTCTTATTATCCTGATCGCCTGCGCCATCGATATGCGTAAGTATCTGGTACGTAAGTAAGTCTTTAAGAAAGGAAGGGGCCATGGAGGGACCGGAGACACAAAAAAAACCTGAACGCCAGCTGCGTGGGCTTTATGACCGGGTGAATATTTCCGTAAAAACACTGAATATCGTGATTGTGGTCCTGGCCCTTTTGCTGGTGGCCGTTATGGCCTTCGGGATCTCCAAGGGAGGGTATCAGGTTGCCTTTGATACCCTGGGAGGGACCCCGGTGGAGAGCCAGGAGCGGATGTATGGAGAGCTGGTTGAAACACCGGCCGAGCCTTCCAGAGAAGGCTATGTATTTGACGGCTGGTATCTGGATCCTGATGGGACAACCCCCTGGGATCTGTCCAAGGATACGGTAACAGGCTCCATGACGCTGTATGCCCGGTGGAGTGAGGCACAGGGCGGAGAATAGAAAAAGAGGAGGGATCAGGTGACGGTCCTTCCTCTTTTTGCGTTGTGTATTTTTGTCAGGACAAGAGCGTCCTCATAATGTGGGAATAGAGCTCCTGGCTCCTGCGTTTCCAGTTGTTGCACATATCCTCTGCCTGCTCCTTGTCCGGAACGGACAGGTCCAGGCGGATCAGCACCGTTTTGTTCTCCCGTACCTCGCAGTGTACAATATAGTCCTGATTGGTGCCCTTGTAATAATCGGCGGTGGTGCCTATTTCCTCCCGCAGACGGAATTTGTTCTCCTTCAGGTACTGGTCCATATCCTCGATGATGGCCGGGGAAATGTTTTTGCCGAAGAAATTCAGTGTTTCCTCGCCTTCTCTGGTAATGTCGTAGCGGGTGCTGTTGTGGCTGGCTTCCTTGTGGACCAGGCCCGCGTCCTCCAGCTCGTTCAGTGCCTGCTGGAGGGAGAAATAGGTGGTGTATTCATGCTCAGTAAAAAAGCTGGTAAGCTGGGCATTGGTAAGAGGAAAGTTTACCTGCTTTAACATATACAGGCTCATTAGTTTATACAGGGTCATTGGTTCAGTCAGCATAAAATACACACTCCGTTATGTTTAATAGGTTCAGATCCGGTCCCTGACCGCCTGGCTGACCGCGTCGGCGACTCTCGGGTCAAAGGCTTCAGGAAGGATATTTTCATCATTCAGATCTTCAACTGCCACCAGTCCTGCGATGGCCTCGGCAGCAGCCAGCTTCATCTCCTCTGTGATGGCCTGGGCCCGTCCCTCCAAGGCGCCCTTAAAGATGCCGGGGAACACAACCACATTGTTTACCTGGTTGGGGAAGTCGGAACGTCCGGTACCTACCACTCTGGCTCCTGCTGCCTTTGCAAGATCCGGCATAATCTCCGGCACTGGGTTTGCCATGGCAAAGAGGATGGCGTCATGGTTCATAGAAGCCACCATCTCCTGGGTGACGATGCCGGGAGCGGATACGCCGATAAAAATGTCGGCTCCCTTCATGGCGTCTGCCAGGGATCCGGTCTTTTGCTCCAGGTTGGTTACCTCCATCATCTGTTCCTGCATCCAGTTAAGGCCTTCGGAGCCTTTTGCCAGGATGCCGGATTTGTCGCACATGGTGATGTGAGGGAAGCCGTAGGAGAGAAGAAGCTTTGTGATGGCAACGCCTGCGGAGCCGGCGCCGTTTACTACCACCTGGCAGTTCTCTTTTTTCTTTCCGGTTACCTTCAGGGCGTTGATCACGCCGGCCAGCACTACGATGGCGGTGCCATGCTGGTCATCATGGAATACAGGTATGTTCAGCCTCTTTTTCAGGGCCTCCTCGATCTCAAAGCAGCGGGGAGCGGAGATGTCCTCCAGGTTGATGCCGCCAAAGGCGGGGGCGATGCGGACTACGGTTTCGATGATCTCCTCTGTATCCTGGGTATCCAGGCAGACAGGGAAGGCGTTGACGCCGCCGAATTCCTTAAAAAGAACAGCCTTTCCTTCCATAACCGGCATAGCCGCCAGAGGGCCGATGTTTCCAAGTCCCAGAACAGCGCTTCCGTCGGAAACAACGGCGATGGTGTTGGACTTTATAGTGTAGCGGTAGGCAGCCTCCGGATCCTTTGCGATCACCTTGCATGGCTCGGCCACGCCGGGGGTATAGGCAAGTGCCAGGTCCTCCCTGGAGGCAACTCTTGCTTTTGATACGGTTTCAAGTTTTCCACTCCACTCCTCATGGAGCATCAGTGCTTTTTCGCTGGTAGTCATGATGATCTTGTCCCTTTCTGATAAAAACTTTTTGAAAAACCTTTTGCATTTATCATAACAATTTTACACTTTTAAATCAAGCTGAAATGTGATATTATGTAACAAATGACTTACGATAAAACAGGTGGTACATATGAGAGAACGGATCAACCGACTGGCCAGAGGCATGATAGAAAACGGGATGCCGTCCCTGGTGATCAAACCGGACGGGATCGAAGGGACTGTGGCTCCGGGCGATGTGATCAGGGGCGAGATTACGGTAAACAGCGGCAACGGGCTGTACATAAAGGGGCTGGTCTATTCCAGCAACAGAAGGGTGCACGTGAAAAACGAAGCCTTCGGCGGCCTGAGAAACCGCATTATATATGAAGCAGACAGCAGTTATCTGGAACATGGAGACGAAATCAAGGGATCTTTTTATCTGGTAACCAATGGTGGGGAGAGAGAGATTCCTTATTCTTTGCGTATTCAGACAGGAGAGGGAGCAGAGGATCTGGGGGCCTTAAAGACACCCAGGGATTTTGCCAATCTGGCAAAGCGGGACACCGGCCTGGCGCTCCGTATGTTTGAATATCAGGATTTTACAGAAGCGCCCTTTATGCAGGACCCCAGGGTGCGGACCATTTACGAGGGATTAAAGGGAAGGGCCGGAAGGAGGAACCTTTTAGAGGAATTTCTGGTGGCTCTGCGGGTGAAGGAGCCGGTGACGCTGACTGTTGATACCTCTCCAAGGATGTATGCAGGGGTGACGGCAGTGACGGAGGATTCCATCGACATTGCCTCAGGGGGCTGGGGCTATGCCTTTGCGGAGATCAGCTCCGATGCGCCCTTTATCCGCCTGGAGGCCAGACGGATTACCGATCAGGATTTTTCCGATAACCGGTATCACGTCAGGTTTCAGATCCTGCCGGAATATCTTCACAGAGGAAGGAATTTCGGCAGGATCACCATCCGCTCCCTGCGGCAGAGTTTTACCATCCAGGTAGAGGCAGAGGGGATGGGGGAAATGCACCGCAGGCCGGAGGCCGGCCCCAGGATGGACAAGGAAAGCCTGTATCAGTATATGTGCCTGCGTCTGGATTATGAGGCGGGAACCTATGAGCCGGCCCTTCTTCTGAATCAGATGATGAAGGAGACAGAGCGCCTGCGGCTTTCCTATCCCCAGGATGAGAGGACCAGACTTCTTCAGGCCGAGCTTCTGATCCTAAACGGACGCGGCGAGAACGCCGCTCTGGTGCTGGAGGAGGCAAAAGATATGATTCTTCCGCTGAGGGAGGAGGAGCGGGAGCTTTACTGCTATTATCAGTATTTAAAGGCACTTCTGTCAAAGGACGAGTCCCAGAAGGAAGGGCTGGCGCGCTATATCAGAAAGCTTTTGTGGGAAAATGGAGAACAGGCCCCTTATCTGTTTCTCCTTTTGATGAAGCTGGATCCTTCCCTGTACCAGAATCCTTTGTCCCTGTATCATTCTCTGGAAAACCTTTATAAAAACGGCAGCAGCAGTCCCTTTCTCTATGGGGCGGCCTGCAGGCTTGCGGCGGCTCAGCCAGATCTTCTGGACCGGCTGGGGGATTTTGAAATCCAGGTGCTGGGTCTTGGAATTAAAAAGGGACTGGTTACAAGAGAGCTGGCGCTGAAGGCAGCCAGGCTTTTGATGGGAGTGAAGCATTACAGAAGGCTGGTGGAGCGTCTGGCAGCCTCCCTTTATGAGGTATATCCGGAGATGGAGCTGTTGGAAGCCATATGCAGCCTTCTGATCCGGGGAGAGCAAAAGACCAGGGAGGCATTTGGCTGGTATGAAAAGGCCATGAGCTGCCATGTGAACCTGACCCGTCTGTATGAATATTTTCTTTATTCCCTGCCGGAGGATTACGGACATCTGCTTCCCAAGGAGGTGCTCCTTTATTTCTCCTATGACAAGGGTCTGGACAGCCAGAGCAGGGCGGTGCTTTATAAGAACATCCTGCTGTATATGAATCCTGCCTCAGATCTTTACCATACCTATACCAGAAATATGGAGCAGTTTGCCATGGAACAGCTGTTCCAGTCCCGGATCAACAGTTCCCTTGCGGTGATCTACGAGCATATGATCTATAAGGATATGATCGATCCCAGGGTGGCGGCTGTACTTCCCGGCATTTTAAAATCCAGCCGCGTTACCTGTATGGATCCGGGGATGAAATATGTAATCCTGCGGTATGAGGATCTTCAGGATGAGGAGGTCTACCTTTTAGAGAATGGGGAGGCTTATGTGCCTGTTTTCTCAAAGGATATGGTGTTTATTTTCCAGGATGCCTACGGAAACCGGTATCTGGATGTAAAGCACCGCCGGATCCCGGTGATGGATAAGACGGAGCTTTTAAAGCAGTGCTATGAAGTGTATCCCGATCATCCCATGCTGAAGCTTGCGGACTGCAGGCGGATCCTTGAGCGGGGGATCCATGACAAGGAGGAGGCTCAGGTCCTCTGGGAGGCCATGGATCAGCTAAGGCTGAACCCTGTTTTTAAGAAGCGGATCCTGAAGGCGGTGACGGAGTATTACTGCAGGGAGGCGGGGACATTTAACTGTACCTGCCTGATCCAGATGGATAAGAAGGCTCTGGATCCCGCCCAGCGGTGCAGGATCTGCGAGACGCTGATTGATGAGGATTATATCAATGAAGCCGCCGCCATGCGCAGGGAATACGGCTGCGAGGCAGTGGACCCGGATCGGCTTTTAAAGCTCTGCACCAGGATGATCCTGCAGCAGTATTTTGACCAGGATACGGAGCTTCTTTCTCTGGCCTATGAGGTGTTTTGTGCTGGGAAGGCAGATGGAGTGGTGCTGGACTATCTCTGTGAGCATTTTAACGGGACTGTGTCCCAGATGTATGAGCTTCTGATCCAGGGGGAAAAGGAGCATGTGGAGACCTATGATCTGGAGGAGCGGCTGCTGTGCCAGATGCTCTTTGCCGGCTGCTGCGAGCAGATCGATCCGGTGTTCCAGCTTTATATGAAGAGAAAGGACACCAGGGAAAGTGTGATCAAGGCCTATTTTACCCAGAAAAGCATTCTGTATTTCCTGGAAGGGGAGGAGGCTGACGGAAGGGTATTTTCCTATCTGAAAAAGGCAGTGGGCCAGGAGGCGGAAAAGGAGAAGCTGCCTGTGATCTACCTTCTGGCTCTTACAAAGTATTTCGCGGCCCAGGAGTCCCTTTCAGAGGAGGATAAAAAGCTATGCCGGTCCGCTGCGGGGATTCTGATGGATCAGGGGCTGGTGTTCCCCTATACCAGGGATTTGTCAAAGCATATCCCTATCCCAGAGGACATCATGGATAAGTCCATGATCGAATACAGGGGAAGCCGTGAGGAGGCGCCGGATCTGCGGCTTCGGATCCTTCCTTACGGCCAGGAATTTACGGGCGAGGAGATGCGCCGGGTGTTCCAGGGTATTTATGTGAAGGAAAAGGTACTGTTTGAGGGCGAGACTATGGAGTACCGGATCTACGACCAGATAGAAGGCAGGAGAGCGCTGGCCGCGGAAGGGAAGCTCCAGTGCGACTGCAAGCTGGAGGGCCGGGAGAACAGTCGGTTTGCCTGCTTAAACCGTATGAGCGAGAGCCTGTCCGCAGGGGACGGGGAACAGCTCCTTGAGGCCATGGAGGACTATCTGAAGCGGTCTGCGGCCTTGGGAAGCTTATTTCTTATTGAGTAAATCGATATGCGCCCGGCGGGCACATGGGGTATCCCTGAACTTATGCCGCCTGACGGCGGCGGGGACTTACAGAGTAATGGAATTAGATGGAGGAGCTGTCGATGGACGGACTTGTGATTGGTCTGGATCTGAATGATGATTATACCCAGATCAGCTGTTATGATAAAGAAAAGTCCTGGACCATTCCTACGGTGATCTGCCGGAGGAAGGAGGAGGAGTCCTGGCTTACAGGAGAGGAAGCCTATGCGGCCACCCTTTTGGGGGAAGGCGTGATCGTGGACAAGCTCCTTAAGCTGGTAAGGAAGGACGGGACATCAACCATAGGAGGCACCTGCTACAGCGGCGGGATGCTCCTGAACCAGTTTATTAAAAAAATGCTGGCCTATCCCCAGAAGGAATTTGGCTGCGTGGAGATCGCCCAGCTGGTGGTGACCCTTCAGAAGGTGGACGCAAGGCTGATGGATACCCTGATGTACTGCGCTGACTATCTTGGGATCCCCAGGGATCGGGTTCATGTGATCAGCCATACAGAAAGCTTTGTCTACTATGTGCTGAGCCAGAAAAAGGAGCTGTGGACCAATCATGTGGGGCTTTTTGAGCTGGCCTCAGGCCGCCTGTGCTATTATGAAATGAAGGTACAGCGGGGCATGCGCCGAAATATGGTTCAGGCAGAGGCACAGAACCTGGAGGAGGCATTTAACCTGGATATTCTGACCAACCCTTCCGGAGCCAGGATGGGGGATCAGATCCTCTGTGCCTGCGGGGACAAGCTGCTGAATAAAAAGCTGTTTTCCACCGTATTCCTTACGGGAAAGGGCTTTGAGGATCCTTCCTGGGCCCAGGGCTTTATGAAGCTGGCCTGCAGCCGAAGAAAGGTCTTTGTAGAATCTCCCCTCTTCGCAAAGGGGGCGGCCTATAAGGGGCAGGACTATATGCAGGATGGAACCTCCTATCCCTATATCCTGATCTGCGAGGGCCGGCTGCAGTCGGAGGTTTCCTTAAAGGTGATGCGCCGGGGAAGGGAGTACCAGCTTGTGGCAGCTACCTACGGGGACAGCTGGTATGAGTCAAGAAGCTCCCTGGAGCTGATCCTGGAGAATGAACGGGACATTGAATTTACCATTACCTCTCTGGACGGCAGGAAAAAGCGTCAGGTGCGGGTGCCCTTATCCGGCTTTCCGGAGCGCCCGGCGCGGACCACAAGGATCGAGATGAACGTGGGCTTTACTAATGAGGAAACCATGATGGTTGTGATCCGTGACAAGGGCTTTGGGGAGCTGTATCCGGCCTCCGATGCGGTTGTGAGACAAGAGGTGAAGCTATGAGTCTGCTGCTTTGCAGGCGTGAGCCTGTGTCCCAGCCTTATTATATCGAGGTTCTGGGCATACATATATACTCCTCCCAGGAGCTGTGCTATGTAATGTATCACCATCCCCTTTTAGTAATGGAGGAATTTATCGATGAGCCCCTGCTGGCCTTTATACGGCAGGAGCTGGATATGGGCTTTGTGGCCGGAAGGATGGAAAAGCTCTTGGAGGCGGGAAGCAGGGCAGAGGAGATATGCTATCTGTTTCTGACGGAATGTGATTACTATACGGAGCGTGAGCTTTTAAAGTTTAAAAATACTGCCGCTGCCTACCGCGCCATGGAGCCGGCGGCCTATGAAAAGGCCAGAGCTGATTATTACTTTGAGCGGCGCCAGTACGGACGGGCGGCTTCCAGGTATGAGAAGCTTCTGGAGCAGGCAGGGGAAAGAGAGACACCGCCGGATGATGCATTCCTGGCAAAGGTACACAATAACCTGGGAGCCGCCTATGCCCAGATGTTTCAGTTCCGCCGGGCATTTGCTGCCTATGACGAGGCCTATAAGCTGGGAAAGAGCCCTGAGGTCCTAAAGCGGATCTATTTTCTCACTCGGTTTTCTGAGGAACTGGATGTAAAGGATGGCTACCGGGCCCTGTTTCGTGAGGAACTGAGGACAGAGTGGGACAAAGAAGCGGCCCAGGCCAGGATGGACGCGGAGCAGGCCGAGGAGGTGCGGAAGCTGAGAACCCTGTTTAAAAAGGAGCCCCAGAGACGGATGGAGGAGGCAGGGGCTATGGTGAATCGGTGGAAGCAGGAGTATAGGAGTATGGTGTAGAAGGGATCCGGCAATATTAAGATGAGTAGGCTGAAGTGCTTTTTTAAGATTGAAACAGATGCTTGTCTATTTGGCGGATAGGAGCATCATAGAAGGAAACAAAAGAGCATGTCTTACATTCCCTTCCCCTTCCTTCCCCTATATTCCCTTAAAAATTCCTCCTGCTCCTCATCATCCCTTTTTCGGTCATCGGAGGTACGGGCGGCGACACAGCAGTAGAGGACGAAGGCAGCCGCTGCCAGCAGTAAAATGACTAAAATGATCATAAATGCCCCTTTCCTTTTTCTTTCAATATATGAATGGTATTTCGTAAATATTCTTAAATATTATCGTACTAGATTTCACCCTGTCAATGGAATATAATGGTACAAAAAACAGGATACCATGAGAGGAGATCTATGATAAAAAAGGGAGCAGGGATTTTTGTGTGGATGATGCTTACTGTTTCGGTCTGGGGCTGCGGCAGGGTGCTGCCTCTGCCTTCGGAGACGCCGGTATCCGCAGAGGCAGAAACACAGATGCAGGTACAGCCGGAGACAGAGACCCAGATCCGCATTGAATCCGACTTGGATCAGGAAGAGGCTCCTTTGGAGGAGACGGCTGCCCAGGAGGCACAGAGAGACGGATTTTCCAGCGGGGACGTGTCAGAGAATTTGAAAGAAGCCTTTTTGGAGACGGAACAGCAGGCCCTGGTCCTGGAGGAAAGCCTTAACAACGCAATGAATCAGACGGACATGAACCTGGCCTCAAAGGACATCTATGAGCTCTGGGACAAACAGCTCAATGATATATGGAGCGTTCTAAAGCAGACACAGGATCCGGCTTTTATGGAAGAGCTGACAAAGGAGCAGAGAGCCTGGATCCAGGAAAAGGAGGCAGCTGTTAAGGCAGCCGGAGCGGAGTATGAGGGAGGCACAATGCAGCCTCTGGCGATGAACCGGAAAGCGGCGGATCTGACAAAAGAGCGGGCGTATGAGCTGATGGAGCTGTTTCAGTAGAAAATAGCGATTATTATCTTGACAAAACCTGAAAAAAAATTTATGCTTTACAGTAACCGATATAGATCAATGGCGATGAAGAAGAGGAGTACGGCATAAGGACCATCAGAGAGGGAGGCTCACGGGCTGAGAGGCGTCCCGGGGAACCTGTGGCGGAAGGTAGCTTTGGAGCCGGAGCTGTGAAAGAAGGCCAGGGGCGTTTCAGGTAGCAGCTTCCGCAGTGCCCACGTTACGGGCAGGAGCAGACCTGGTAAGCTAGGCAGGCTCCGCTGAGATTGTCAGGATTCCTGACAGAAGCAGAGGTGGTACCGCGCGATGTCGCCCTTTGTATCCTTTTTGAGAGAGAAGGATATAAGGGGCGTTTTTATTTTACATGATAAGGAGAATCCAACCATGAAGGAACTTGAAAAGACCTACAACCCGGCCCAGATTGAGGACCGTCTTTACGAAAAATGGATGAAGGGGCGATATTTCCACGCAGAGGTAAACCGCAGTAAAAAGCCCTTTACCATTGTTATGCCCCCGCCAAATATCACAGGGCAGCTCCATATGGGACATGCCCTTGACAACACCATGCAGGATATTCTCATCCGCTATAAGAGGATGCAGGGCTATGAGGCATTATGGCAGCCAGGTACAGACCATGCGGCTATTGCCACCGAGGTAAAGGTAATCGATAAGCTGAAAAAGGAGGGCATCGACAAGGCAGACCTTGGACGCGAGGGCTTCCTGAAGGAGTGCTGGAACTGGCGTGACGAGTACGGCACCCGTATTGTAAAGCAGCTTCACAAGCTGGGCTCCTCCGCCGACTGGGAAAGGGAGCGCTTTACCATGGATGAGGGCTGCTCTGACGCTGTCCTTGAAGTATTTGTAAAGCTTTATGAAAAGGGATATATTTACAAGGGTTCCAGGATCATCAACTGGTGTCCTGTATGCCAGACCTCTATTTCAGACGCTGAGGTAGAGCATGTGGAGCAGGACGGTTTCTTCTGGCATATCAACTATCCGGTTGTGGGCGAGCCGGGACGGTTCGTAGAAATCGCTACCACAAGGCCGGAGACCCTTCTTGGTGATACGGCAGTGGCTGTGAATCCGGAGGATGAGCGCTACAAAGATATTGTAGGAAAGCTGTTAAAGCTGCCTCTGACAGACCGCGAGATTCCGGTGATTGCAGACGCCTATGTAGATAAGGAATTTGGTACCGGCTGCGTTAAAATCACACCGGCCCATGACCCAAATGACTTTGAGGTAGGAAAGCGCCACAACCTGGAGGAGCTTGTTATTTTAAATGATGATGCCACTGTCAATGTACCCGGCCCTTACTTTGGTATGGACCGCTATGAGGCAAGAAAAGCCATCGTAGCTGATCTTGAGGCTCAGGGCCTTCTGGCAAAGGTAGTTCCTCATTCCCACAATGTAGGAACCCATGACCGCTGCAAGACCACCGTTGAGCCTATGGTGAAGCAGCAGTGGTTTGTTAAAATGGAGGAGATGGCAAAGCCTGCCATAGAGGCATTAAAGTCAGGACAGCTGAAATTCGTTCCTGAGAGCTTCGGAAAGACCTACCTTCACTGGTTAGAGGGCATCCGCGACTGGTGCATTTCCCGTCAGCTCTGGTGGGGCCACCGGATCCCGGCTTATTACTGTGAGGACTGCGGGGAGCTGGTGGTTGCAAAGACCGCTCCCGATACCTGCCCCAAGTGCGGCGGACATCATTTGAAGCAGGATGAGGATACCCTGGATACCTGGTTTTCCTCTGCCCTGTGGCCTTTCTCTACCCTTGGCTGGCCGGAGAAAACAGAGGATCTGGACTATTTCTATCCTACGGATGTGCTGGTAACGGGCTACGACATCATTTTCTTCTGGGTGATCCGTATGGTATTCTCCGGCATTGAGCAGACCGGAAAGCTGCCTTTCCATACAGTGCTGATCCACGGTCTGGTAAGAGATTCCCAGGGCCGCAAGATGAGCAAGTCCCTTGGAAATGGAATCGACCCTCTGGAGGTGATTGACAAGTACGGCGCAGACGCCCTGCGTATGACCCTGATCACCGGAAATGCCCCAGGCAACGATATGCGTTTTTACTGGGAGCGTGTGGAGAACAGCCGCAACTTTGCAAATAAGGTATGGAACGCCTCACGGTTTATTATGATGAACATCGAGAAGGCTCCGGATGTAAGCGGCGTGACCCTTGAGAGCCTTACCATGGCGGACAGATGGATCCTTTCCAAGGTAAATACCCTGACAAAGGACATTACGGAGAACCTTGACAAATATGAGCTGGGAATCGCTCTTCAGAAGGTATATGACTTTATCTGGGAGGAATTCTGCGACTGGTATATCGAGATGGTAAAGCCAAGGCTGTATCAGGAGGAGGATGAGACGAAGGCGGCGGCCATCTGGACCCTGAAGCAGGTACTGATCCAGGCGTTAAAGCTGCTGCATCCATTTATGCCATTTATCACAGAGGAGATTTTCTGCAACCTTCAGGACCAGGAGGAGACCATTATGGTATCCCAGTGGCCGATGTACTGTGAGGATTGGGCTTTTGAGACGGAGGAGCAGTCGGTGGAGCTGATCAAGGAGGCTGTAAGGGCTATCCGGAATGTGCGGACCTCTATGAATGTGCCCCCCAGCAAGAAGGCCGCTGTCTATGTGGTATCAGAGGATGAATCAATCCTTCAGGTATTTGACCGCAGCCGCAGCTTCTTCGCTTCTCTGGGTTATGCAGGCCAGGTATTCCTCCAGAAGGACAAGGAGGGGATCGGCGAGGACGCAGTGTCCGCAGTGATCCATAAGGCAGTGATCTATATGCCATTTGCTGACCTGGTAGACATCGAAAAGGAGATCCTGCGCCTTAAAAATGAGGAGAAGAAGCTGGCAGGAGAGCTGGCGCGCTCTCACGGTATGCTGAACAATGAAAAGTTTGTAAGCCGGGCCCCGGAGGCAAAAATCGCCGAGGAAAGGGCAAAGCTTGAGAAATATACTCAGATGATGGAGCAGGTTAAGACACGTCTGGCGCAGCTGGAAAAATAAGACCCACAAGGAGAAGGGTTATGAGTATACAAGAAGAAAAGAAGCCGGTGATCCAGGCTTCTATGCTTGGGGGATTTTCTCTGACAGCGGGGGAATGCAGAATCAGCGATGAGGAAAACCGCTCGAAAAAGTTATGGAGCCTGCTGGCGTATCTGATCATCAACCGTTTTAAGGATGTAAGTGTCAATGAACTGCTTCAGGCCGTATGGCAGGAGGACGTTCAGGATAATCCTCGCGGCGCTCTGAAAACATTGGTGTTCCGTGTGAGAAAGATGCTGGAAAAGGCAGGCTTTCCTGCCCAGGAGCTTTTGCTGGGACAGAGAGGGGCGTATCTGTGGAATCCGGCCTGGGAAACCAGACTGGATATAGATGAGTTCCGGCGCTTGTGCGACCGCTGCCTTTCCAATACCCCGGGAGGCGAGGAAGAGGGCTTTCGGGCCTTTGAGCTGTATAAGGGGGATTTCCTTTCCAGAATGTCAGAGGAAGCCTGGGTCACGCCCATCTGCGCTTATTATCATTCCCTGTACAGAAGGCTGGTGGTGCGGCTGGCAAAGTATGAACTGGAGCGGGAAAACTATGACAGGCTCTTCAAACTGGCAGAACGGGCAGCGGGGATCGACCCCTTCAGTGAGGAATTTCATTATTACCGTATTCTCGCTCTTTATAAAAAGGGAGCAGAGGAGGAAGCGGTAAAGGAGTATAAAAAGGTAACGGAGTTATTTTACAGAGAACGGCTGATGACGCCCTCCGAACAGTTTAAGGATCTGTACCGCGAGATTGTAAGCGCCAGCCAGGAAGTGATCACCGATCTTGACCTGATCCGCCAGACTCTTGGAACTCCGGGTGAGGGACACAGAGAAAATGGCGCGTACCTGTGCGAGTACAGTGTATTCAAGCGTATTCTCCAGCTGGAGAGAAGGAGGGTGGAGCGCAGCGGAAATTCGGTGTATCTATGCCTTCTGACGGTGGGAGACAGAAGAGGCAATACCTTAAAGCCTGAGATCCAGACCAGGGCCATGGAGCGTTTGAGGGAAGCCATCCGCCAGTCTCTCCGCCTCAGCGATGTGTACTCCCGCAGCAGCGTCAGCCAGTACATCCTCCTTCTGCCCTCTGCCACCTATGAAAATGGGGAACGGGTGATGAAACGGATCCTGTCAGCCTTTAATAAGGCATACGCCAGGAAGGATGTGGCGGTAGAAGCCAGCTTAAATCCGGTGCTTCCAAGAACGTAACACAAAAGAATAAGGACCTTAGTATTATGACAAAACAAAAAAATGTATTTCTTCTGCTGCTTACAGCAGCAATCTGGGGCGTGGCTTTTGTGGCCCAGAGCGTGGGCATGGATTATATCGGTCCTCTCACCTTCAACTGCATCAGGAGCCTTCTCGGGGGCCTGGTGCTTCTGCCTCTGATCTGGTTTATGGATAGGGAGCGGAAAAAGGAAGGGAAGAAACAGCTGGAAACGGCAGGAGAGAAACGGATGCTCATAACAGGAGGCATCTGCTGCGGTCTGGCCTTGTGCTTTGCCAGCAATTTTCAGCAGTTTGGCATTCAGTATACTACAGTGGGAAAGGCAGGGTTTATCACAGCCTGCTATATTATCATCGTTCCTGTGCTGGGATTGTTCTTTAAGAAAAAGTGCAGTCCTGCCGTGGCGGCAGCGGTGCTTCTGTCTGTGGCGGGGCTGTACCTTCTGTGCATGACAGGAGGGGAGCTTTCTGTCAATAAGGGAGACCTGCTGATGCTGGTGTGCGCCCTGCTGTTTGCCGTCCACATCCTGATCATCGACTATTTTTCCCTGGCAGTGGACGGGGTAAAGATGTCCTGCATCCAGTTCTTTGTCAGCGGTATGGTATCCGGCGTCGGCATGCTGCTTTTTGAACAGCCGGATATGGGCCAGATCCTGGCAGCTTGGGCACCCCTCCTGTACGCAGGAGTGTTATCCTGCGGTGTGGGCTATACCCTGCAGATCCTGGGACAGAAGGGGATGAACCCTACTGTGGCATCTCTGATTCTGAGCCTGGAATCCAGCATATCGGTGCTGGCAGGCTGGGTGATCCTGGGGCAGAGGCTTTCGGGCCGTGAGCTTTTTGGCTGCGTCCTCATGTTTGGGGCGATTCTCCTGGCCCAGCTTCCAGTGTCGATTCCCGTAAAAGAATGACGAGAATATACGGTTGCGGAAACCATTTATATCGTTTAAGATATTAGAAAGGAACGTCATGGGACAAGCAGAAACATATCTGGATCAGATCCCCATGTGGACCAGAAAAAAGAATTCCCTGAAGGATGTAAGAACCTGTCTTCATTCTCTGGGAGATCCAGACAGGGAGATACCTGCCATCCATGTGGCAGGAACCAACGGAAAGGGCTCCGTATGCGCCTTCCTTACTTCTATGCTGATAGAAAATGGCAGACGGGTAGGGACATTTACCTCTCCTCATCTCACCGAGGTAAGGGAGCGGTTCCTTATAAACGGGCAGCTGGCAGATCCGGAGGCTTTTGAGAGGGCATTTGTGAAAGTACAGGATATGACCCGCCGGATGATGGCCCAGGGGTACTGCCATCCTACCTTTTTTGAATTTCTGTTCTATATGGCCATGGTCCTTTTCAAGGAGCAGAGGGTAGATGTGATGGTAATAGAAACCGGTCTGGGAGGCCGTCTTGACACCACCAATGTGCTGGAGCAGCCCCTGGCCTCAGTGATCACCTCCATCAGCCTGGACCATACGGCCTATCTTGGAGATACCATCGAAAAGATCGCAGGGGAAAAATCAGGGATCATAAAAAATAAGGTTCCGGTGATCGCCGATACCTCTTCCCCTGCAGCCGCAGAAGTGATCGAAAAGAGAGCCCGGCTTTGCGCGTCTCCCTTTTATCCGGTGGGAGAGAAGGATATACAGATAGAGGGCTTTGAAGCAGGCTGTATAAAAGCCGAAGCCCAGAAAATGGACGGCTCCCGTCTGCCTCTTTTCATTCCCTTTGAGGCCTCCTACCAGGCGGCAAATGCCATGCTGGCAGTAAGGACTCTGGAGGTGCTTGGACTGGCTTTAGATGAAGCTGTAATGGAGGGCATAAAAAAGACCCGCTGGAGCGGCCGTATGGAACAGGTCCGGCCTGGACTTTACCTGGACGGGGCACACAATCCCGGCGGGATCCGGGCATTTCTGAAAACTGCCGGGGAGATCCGGGCACGGACCGGAAAAAAGGCCTTTCTGCTGTTTGCCGCTGTGTCGGATAAGGACTACAGGGAGATGGCAGGGGAGCTTTGCAGAGGGCTTTCCTGGTCCCGGATCGGGGTGGTCCATATAAGTAGTGAAAGAGGGCTTCCGGCAAGGCAGCTTCTGGAGGTGTTTGAACAGGCGGCAGATGTTCCGGTATGCTCCTTTGAGGATACCAGGGAGGCACTTTCAGCCATGAGGAAGAAGGCAGAGGGAGAGCTTTTGTTCTGCGCAGGTTCTCTGTATCTGATCGGAGAACTTAAGAGCATATTGGATGAATAGACAGGAGTGAGATACATGATTGATTTTGAAGAGGAGATCGAGCGTTTTAAGCCAAGTCTTGACGTGGAGGAAGTAGAGGACGCCATTGTAAAAAGCGATCTGACGGATATGACAGATATTATGATGGAACTGATAAAGGAAAGAGGCGAAGACTAAAGGGTGGAAATGGACGTTGCAAGAAAAAACCAGCAGATAGCCAACAGCTATTATAACCTGGGACTTGAGAAGGCCAGGATCCGGGATCTGTCCGGAGCGGCAGAATGTCTGAAAAAAAGCCTTCATTTCAACAAATACCAGACAGATGCTAGAAACCTTCTGGGCCTGATCTATTATGAGAACGGCGAGGTGGCGGACGCTCTGATCCAGTGGGTCATCAGCCTGAACCTCCGGCCGGAGGGAAATCTGGCAGATCACTACCTGGATGAAATCCAGAGAAAGCCGGGACAGCTGGAGATCGAAAGCCAGAATGTAAAGACCTTTAATCAGGCTCTGCTCCATGCCCAGAACGGCAGTGACGATCTGGCGATCCTGCAGCTGGCAAGGGTGGTGGAGGCAAAACCCCATTTTGTAAAAGCCCATCTGCTTCTGGCTCTTTTGTATATGCGCAGGGAGGACTTTAATAAGGCGGGCCGGTCTCTTTATAAGATCCTGCAGATTGATAAGAGCAACCCAAAGGCCCTGTACTATATGTCCATTGTAAAGCAGAATACAGGACGGGCCGATGCGGAAAAACGGCGGATGGTGAAGGCATTTTCCCACAGGCAGATGCAGGATGATGATGTGATCATCCCCAACACTTATAAAGAAAGTACGGGACTGTCAACGGTATTCCACATTATCATCGGTCTGGTTCTGGGACTGATGGCAAGTTATTTTCTGGTTATACCCACGGTGGAAAAAAATCTCAATACCAGGCGGGACGCGGAGCTGACCTCCTATATCCAGAAATTGAATACGGCAAACGGAGAGATCGACCGTCTGAACGCAGAGTATGAGACTCTGGATACACAGGCTAAGGCGGTGCAGGAGGAGTTAGACCAGCTGACCACCGGCAACACCAGCGTCATTGCCCAGTACCAGTCCCTGATCTGGGTGCTTCAGAATTACAGGACCGGAGATCTGGCTTCAGCGGCCAAGGTATTTGCCGATGCCAGGTTTGACCTGATCGAGGATGAAAATATCCAGGCCATTGTAGAAAATGTACGCCAGGATATGACGGCTAACGTATACCAGACCCTGGTGGACCGGGGCCTTGAGGTATGGACTGTAGGCAATAAAACAGAGGCCATGGAGTATTTCCAGGCCAGTCTGACAATCCGGCCTGACAATCCGGAGGCCATGTTTTATGTAGGCCGCCTGTACCAGGATGCGGGAGATACGGACAATGCCAATACCATGTTTGACAAGGTGGTAAATGAATACGCTGATTCGGAGTTCGCAGAGCGGGCAAGAACGGCAAGAGGATATTAATGATGAAAGATACTGCAGAGAGAAAGGGGGCGGACTGCCCGGCTTTGCGGTATCTTTTTTATATATTTTAATGTCAGGAGGGAGAAGGATGGACAATCGGACAATTACATATGAAGCCATGGGCGATACCCTTATCATACATATGCCAAAGGAGCTTGACCACCATAACTGCAGGAGCCTGAAGGGAAATACAGACCTGCTTCTGGAGGAAAATTATATCGGAAGGATCATTTTTGACTTTACGGCAACTACATTTATGGATTCCTCAGGAATCGGAGTGCTGTTGAACCGGTATAAGCAGATGGCGGCCAGCAGGGGGCTTACCTCTTACTACGGAGCAGGCCCTCAGGTGGGGCGGATCCTGGAAATGGGCGGCATCAGGCGGCTGATCCCCGGTTTTAAGACCAGGGAGGAAGCGGTGAAGGGCTGTGAGAAGGAGGAAGAATAAGGATGGAGGATAAGATCATGGGAGCAGAAAATGAAAAAAACAGGGTGCAGTCTGTGAGCCTTCAGATGGACAGCGTATCAGAAAATGAGGAGTTTGCCCGGGTGATGGCGGCTGTTTTTATGACCAGGCTGGACCCTACCTTAGAGGAAGCGGAGGATGTGAAAACGGCCGTCTCCGAGGCAGTGACCAATGCGGTGATACACGGCTATCAGGGAGGGGAGGGAACCATTTTTATGGAGCTGTCCGCAGACCTGGAGGAAAGGCTTCTGACGGTTACAGTGCGGGATCAGGGCGTGGGGATCGGAGATATAAAGAAGGCTATGGAGCCTATGTACACCACCGACCGGTCAGGAGAGCGGTCCGGTATGGGCTTTTCCTTTATGGAGGCATTTATGGACCGGGTGCAGGTAGAGTCGGAGCCGGGAGCAGGGACAGCGGTGACCATGCAGAAAATGATTGGCAGGTGACGGCTATGGATGAGACTATGAAACGGATCCATAGGGCTCACGAGGGGGATAAAGAGGCAAGAGATCAGCTTGTAACGGAAAATACAGGGCTTGTCTGGAGTATTGTAAGGAGGTTTGCGGGCCGGGGCTATGAGCTGGAGGATCTGTTCCAGATCGGGAGCATTGGCCTTATAAAAGCCATTGACAAATTTGATACGGATTTTGAGGTGAAATTTTCTACTTATGCAGTGCCGATGATCACAGGAGAGATCCGCCGGTTTTTAAGAGATGACGGTATGATCAAGGTAAGCCGTTCCGTAAAGGAACTGGCAGTAAAGGCCAGAGCCGCCAGGGAAGAACTGACCGGACAGCTTGGCAGGGAGCCTACAGTAGAGGAAATCGCAGGAAGCCTTGGGATCAGCCGTGAGGAGGTGGCGGCTTCCTTAGAGGCAGGCGCAGAGGTAGAATCCCTGTACCGGCCCACAGGCGGCGAGGACAACTCCATGACCCTTATGGACCGGCTGGAGGAGAAAAGCAATGAACAGGAGGAGCTCCTTGACCGGATGGTATTAAAAGAGCTCCTTCAGGGACTGACAGGGGATCAGAGGGAGATTATTGTAAGACGATACTTCTTCGACCAGACCCAGACCCAGATCGCCGGAGCGCTGGGGATTTCCCAGGTTCAGGTGTCCAGGCTTGAGAAGCGGATTTTGAAGGAGATGAGGGGGAGGCTGGAAGGGGAGGGGAGATGACAGGCAGGCAAAAATCGTTTTAATGGATTTAGAGTGCATTAAAAAGCAAAAATATAAATGAATGATAGAAAAAGAAAGCAGCGAATAAAAATAAAACAATCAACCATACTAATTACCACAGCTTATGAAAAACACAAAAAGGATGTGATGGAAATGAGTTTTGGTAAACGGATATTTGAAATACTGGCTGTCATCGGGGTGCTGGCTGTAACAGGAGGGATCCTGTGGTATGTGCTTTCCGGGGTCATGGACAATGGCTATGAGAAAGAGGGGACGCTGGTCAGGATAGAGGAAGCCCGTCCGGCCTTCGTTACAGATCCGGCGGGAACCCGGTACGGCGAGGGAGAACCTGGAAGGAGCAGTGAGGGCTTATGAAGGCTGTGGTCTATGTAAAGCTGAATGAGATCACAGAGCTGACCCATAAGGATGTGTTCCTTAAGGATGTGGCGGAGGTCTACTGCCAGGACCAGACGGTCCTTAATAAATGCAATGCCATGAAGGTGATGACCGTGCGGCTGGACCGGAAAAAACGGTATGTATTTTCTATTATGGATGTGATCAAAAAGCTCCATGAGATAGATCCGTCCATAGAGGTGATCAGCACGGGGCAGGAGGATTTTATTGTTGCCTATAAGCCGCCCGGGCCTCCAAGACTGGGCCGGGAATGGCTCAAGACAGGCTTTGTATGTCTGGTCTGCTTTTTCGGGGCAGCATTTGCCATAATGACCTTTAATAATGATGTGGATGTGACCGGCGTTTTCGGAGAAATCTATCTCCTTGTGACCGGGCAGGAATCCAATGGATTTACGGTGCTGGAGCTGGGGTATTCCGTCGGCCTGGCTGTGGGGATCCTGGTATTTTTCAACCATTTTGCCGCCGCAAGGATCAATACGGATCCTACCCCTCTTGAGGTGGAAATGCGCCTTTATGAGGACAATATCAGTAAGACCCTGATCGCGGAAGCCGGCAGGAAGGAGAGTCAGATTGATATTACTTAAACAGGCTCTCCTTCTGTTGGCCGGCGTGTGTGCCGGCGGCATCATCGCTTCCGGCGTATATGCCTTTCTTGCCATCATCGGCGTGTTTGTCCGCCTGATGGGAAAGACAGGCACCCGCTGCCACATCCTTCTTTACGAGACCTGGATCATGGTTGGCGGGATCCTTGGGAATATACTGGATATTTATGAATTTCCCATCCATATGGGAGCCTGGACGGGACAGATCTTTATGGCAGTGTTTGGCGGAGCCACCGGTATTTTCGTAGGCTGCCTGGCCATGTCCCTGGCAGAAACCCTGAAAGCCCTGCCTGTGATCAGCAGACGGATCCACTTAAGCGTGGGACTTCCCTGGCTGATCGCGGCTACAGCCGCCGGGAAGCTGATCGGGTCCCTGATCTATTTTTTTTACAGGCTGGGAACGTCTTAAAAAACGAGGAGATTAAAAAATGGAGATTGATAAACAGCAGTATGCGGACTATGTAAAAGAAATAACCCCGGTCCATAACCTGTGGGCCTCTATGGCAAAGGCTTTCTTCACAGGCGGCCTGATCTGCGTTCTGGGCCAGGTGATGATGAATGTAATGACCGGTCCTATGGGAATGGAAAAAGAGGCGGCCGGCGCCTGGACCTCCCTGGAGCTGATCTTTTTAAGCGTCCTGCTCACCGGACTTAACATCTACCCCCGCATCGTAAAATTCGGCGGTGCCGGCGCCCTGGTGCCCATTACCGGCTTTGCCAATTCCGTGGCGGCTCCGGCGATTGAATTCAGGGCAGAGGGACAGGTATTTGGAGTCGGATGTAAGATCTTTACTATTGCCGGGCCGGTGATCTTGTATGGGGTTTTGAGCAGCTGGGTGCTGGGGATGATTTACTGGATTGGGAAATCTACAGGGATGATTTGAAATCTTGGAATCACCAATATACCAGATCAAGCAACATTACAATTGACTAACTCTATCCTGCTCATATAAAATAAAACCAACAAAATAATTTGAACCAACAAAATTAACTGATAATTATAAAACAGGGGTGGTTTTATGCAATCATTAACAGAAGCAAAGCAGGGCGATGTATGCACGATCAAGTGGCTTCTCGGCAATCCGGGAGTGGTGGAGTGGATGGACGAGCACCAGGTCCGCCAGGGAAGCCGGGTGGAGGTGATCCAGAACTGTATGGGGCATCTGATCATAGGGGTTGAAGGCCGCCGTTTTGCCATCGGCCTGGAGACTGCCAGGCGGATCAAGATATAAAGTGGTAATTATTGAAAAAAATCATTGACAATTTAGTTAGATGGTGCTAATCTATCCTTGCAGTTAGAAAACTCTAACTTTTCTAACTGCTTTTTAAGGATATTAAGTTAGCACACACTTACTAAAAAGGAGAGATTATGATGCCGCTGACAATGGCCGCTGAAGGCGAAGTTTCAACCATAAAAAGAGTGGGAGGCAAGGAGGAGATCAGACGCCATCTTGAAAATATGGGATTTGTTCCAGGCGCCGCCGTTACGGTTGTTTCTGCTAACAATGGCAATGTGATCGTTAACGTTAAGGACGCACGGGTTGCGATCAGCAGGGAGATGGCTAATAAGATCATGATATAGGGAATGGGTGTGAAAAAGGAAGGAGCGAGAGTAAGGTGCAGACATTAAAGGAAGTTAAGTGCGGCAGTACCGTAAGCGTGGTGAAGCTTCATGGTGAGGGAGCGGTGAAGCGCCGTATTATGGATATGGGGATCACAAAGGGCGTTGAGGTATTTGTGCGCAAGGTAGCGCCTCTTGGAGACCCTATCGAGGTGACGGTAAGAGGATATGAGTTGTCCCTGCGCAAGGCAGACGCAGAGATGATCGAGGTGCAGTAACCTGTGGGAACTGCATTTTTTTGAGAACACAGGTTAGCTGTAGCTAATATTGTTAATACTTGAGGAGGATATGAAAATGTCGATTAAGATCGCACTGGCCGGAAACCCGAACTGCGGTAAAACGACCCTGTTTAATGCCCTGACCGGTTCCAATCAGTTTGTTGGAAACTGGCCTGGAGTAACGGTAGAAAAGAAGGAAGGGAAATTAAAGGGAAATAAGGATGTTATCATCATGGACCTTCCTGGTATTTATTCCCTTTCGCCTTATACCCTGGAGGAGGTAGTTGCCAGAAACTACCTGATCACAGAGCGTCCCGACGCAATTTTAAATATTGTAGACGGAACGAATCTGGAACGGAACCTGTACCTTTCTACACAGCTGATGGAGCTGGGGATTCCGGTGGTCATGGCTGTGAACATGATGGACATTGTGGCTAAAAATGGGGACCGCATTGACATCAAGGCCTTAAGCAGGAGCCTGGGCTGCCCAGTTGTGGAGATTTCCGCTCTGAAGGGAACCGGCATCATGGATGCGGCTAATCAGACCATCACCCTGGCAAAGGCAGGCAAGGAAGCCTTTCATGTACATAAATTCAGCAAGGACGTTGAGGCGGTGCTGGATGAGATCGAGACCTACCTTGGAAATGACATTGCCGAGGACCAGAAGCGTTTCTACGCCATCAAGCTCTTTGAGCGGGATGAAAAGATCGCGGCCCGCATGAACTCTGTCCCCAATGTGGAGGCTGTGATCAAGAGGGCAGAGGATTCCCTGGATGATGATTCCGAAAGCATTATTACGAATGAACGCTATAACTATATTGCTTCTATTATCAAGGACTGCTATACAAAGAAAAATAAGCAGAAGATGAGCACCTCTGACAAGATCGACCACATTGTCACAAACCGCTGGCTGGCTCTTCCAATCTTCGCGGTTGTAATGTGGGTGGTATATTACGTCTCAGTTACCACTGTGGGAACCTGGGCAACAGACTGGGCCAATGACGGCGTGTTCGGCGATGGCTGGAGCTTTTTTGGGAAGGAAATTCCAGGTATCCCGGTTGTGGTAGAAGGCATCCTTACCTCTATTGGCTGTGCCGATTGGCTTTCCAGCCTGATCCTGGATGGTATTGTTGCAGGTGTAGGCGCTGTTCTGGGCTTTGTTCCTCAGATGCTGGTGCTGTTTATCTTCCTGGCATTCCTGGAGTCCTGCGGCTATATGGCCCGTGTGGCATTTATCATGGATCGTATTTTCCGCAAATTTGGTCTTTCCGGTAAGTCCTTCATTCCTATGCTCATCGGCAGCGGCTGCGGCGTACCGGGCATTATGGCTTCCCGTACCATTGAAAATGACAGGGACCGCAAGATGACCATTATGACTACCACCTTTATTCCCTGCGGGGCAAAACTTCCCATCATCGCCCTGTTTGCGGGCGCTATTTTTGGAGGAGCTTCCTGGGTTGCTCCAAGCGCATATTTTGTAGGTATTGCGGCTATTATCTGCTCCGGTATTATTTTAAAGAAAACAAAGCTGTTTTCTGGCGATCCGGCGCCCTTTGTTATGGAGCTTCCCGCCTATCACTGGCCTACCGTTTCCAATGTGCTCAGAAGCATGTGGGAGAGAGGCTGGTCCTTTATCAAGAAGGCAGGAACGGTGATCCTTCTTTCCACCATTTTCATCTGGTTCACCTCCAATTTCGGCTTTGCAGATGGTTCCTTTGGCATGGTAGATGATCTGTCCCAGGGGCTTCTGGCTGATATCGGAAGCGCCATTGCGTGGATCTTCACTCCTCTGGGCTGGGGCAACTGGCAGGCGGCTGTTGCGGCAATCACCGGACTGGTAGCAAAGGAAAATGTAGTGGGCACCTTCGGTATCCTTTACGGCTTTGCTGAGGTGGCAGAGGATGGAGCTGAGATCTGGGGCACTCTGGCAGGCAGTTTTACCGCTGTCAGCGGCTATTCTTTCCTGGTATTCAACCTTCTGTGCGCCCCCTGCTTTGCGGCTATCGGCGCAATTAAAAGAGAGATGAACAATGCAAAATGGACCTGGCTTGCCATTGGCTATCAGACTGCCCTGGCATACTGCGTATCCCTCTGCATCTATGAATTCGGCACTCTGATTACCACTGGAAGTTTCGGTGCAGGAACCGTGGCCGCGTTCGTTGTACTTGCAGGCTTCCTTTACCTGCTGCTCAGACCTTCCAGGGAAGGAAAGGCAGTAAAGTCAGGAGAGAGAGCAGCTGCTTAATCCGCGTATGACATGGAACTGCGCAGCAGATCCGGGTTCCCCTGTGAGCCTGGTCTGCTGCGTTTTTGGTTCTAAGTTTAGAAAGGAAGTCCTATGTGTCAGAAAGAACAGATCCTGAATGAATTCCAGAGACATGGCAAGAGAATCACAGAGCAGCGAAAAGTCATTTTGAATGTAATCCTGGAGGGAGAATGGAATTCCTGCAAGGAGGTTTACTATGAGGCTTCCAGGCAGGACCCTTCCATTGGCCTGGCGACGGTATATCGTATGATGGGAGCCATGGAGGAACTGGGATTTTTAAGCAGGGGGTATCAGTATTCGTGTCCCCGGGAGGAAAAGGAGGGATAATATGGCGACCGTCATTCTGTGTGTCCTGCTGGCAGGAGCTGTGCTCCTGGGAATAAAAAGTGTTAAAAAGCGCCTGGTTTCAGGCTGCTGTACAGGAAGCTCCGGGCCGGCCCCGAAAAAGCGGAAGGTAAAGGACCGGGATCTGTCCCACTATCCCTTTGGCGCCAGGCTGTGGATCGATGGAATGTCCTGCTGCTCCTGTGTGATCCGGGTAGAAAACAGCCTGAACCGTCTGGAGGGCGTATGGGCCCAGGCGGATTTGTCTACTGGAGAGGTGCTGGTGCGGATGAAGGTGAGGCTTCCGGCAGAGGAATTGAAAGCGGCTGTAAGAGAAGCCGGGTATACAGTTTACCGGATTGCAGAGAAAAATTCTCAATAAGCAGGATTGGCTTTGACTAACCGGGGAAGAGTCTGCTAAACTGAACAGATCATATATAAGCGCTTATATCAATATACATACATTTGCAAGGAGGAAAATGATATGATGGATTTATTTAAGTTAAAGAAGCTGGGAATTTTTGCGGGAGGCGTGCTTTTTGGCACCGCAGGTGTTAAGGTTCTTGCAAGCAAGGACGCAAAGCGGTTTTATATCAACTGCCTTGCAGCCGGACTGCGGGCGAAGGACTGCGTGATGACCACTGCCACCAATATCCAGGAGAATGCAGAGGATATTTTAGCCGAGGCAAAGGAGATCAACAGCCAGAGAGCTCAGGAGGTGTTTGAGGATGAGAGCGCTGCCTGCGGGATGCCGGAGGAAGGAGCAGAGCAGGCGGCTGAGACGGCTGCCCAGTAAGAGGGAAAGCCATGAAATTTATAATCAGACATGAGATAAGAGGCAGGCTTCGGATCCATCTGTTTCAGGACCGGATGAGCCTGCGGCAGGCGGATCTGCTCCAGTATTACCTGTGTGCCCTTCCGGAAGTCAGCCGGGTCAAGGTATATGAGCGTACAGCAGACGCGGCAGTCTGGTATGAGGGCAGCCGGGAGGCGGTTATCCGGGCAGTCTGCCGGTTTTCCTATGAGGACCGGGAGCTTGCAGAGCTGGTTCCCCAAAACAGCGGGAGAGAACTGAACCGGGAGTACAAGGAGCGCCTGATTCAGAGGCTTCTGGTCCGGGCAGTTACCACCAGCTGCCTTCCGGTCTGCTTAAGAACTGCTTATACAGCCGTTCATGCCCTCCGCTATATCGGCAGGGGGCTCCGGTGCCTGTTAAAGGGCCGTCTTGAGGTGGAGGTGCTGGATGCGGTTGCTATCACAGTATCTGTCCTCCGCAGAGATTTCCCCACAGCCGGTTCAGTTATGTTCCTTTTAGGGATCGGCCAGCTTCTGGAGGAATGGACCTACAAAAAATCCGTAGGAGATCTGGCAAGAAGCATGTCTCTGAATATTGAGCGTGTATGGCAGCAGGCAGATGGGACAGAGGTGCTGGTTCCCATATCCTCCATTCGGGAGGGGGACCTTGTTACAGTCCATGTAGGCAATGTGATCCCACTGGACGGAGTAGTTGTGTCGGGAGAGGCCATGGTCAACCAGGCTTCCATGACAGGGGAATCCCTTCCGGTAAAGAAGGAAGCCGGCATGTATGTCTATGCAGGTACAGCGCTGGAGGAAGGGGAGATTACCCTCTGCGTGAAAAAGGCGGCCGGTTCTACCCGGTTTGAGCGGATCGTGTCTATGATCGAGGAGTCAGAAAAGCTTAAATCCACCGTAGAAGGGAAGGCAGCCACTCTGGCTGATGCCCTGGTTCCATGGAGCCTGGGCGGTACGGCTCTCACCTGGCTTTTAACGAGAAATACGGCTAAGGCCCTTTCTATCCTTATGGTAGATTTCTCCTGCGCCTTAAAACTTGCCATGCCCCTGTCGGTGCTTTCCGCCATGCGGGAGGCAGGCAGCAATCACATTACGGTAAAGGGAGGACGGTTCCTGGAAGCGGTCGCCCAGGCGGATACCATTGTATTTGACAAAACAGGTACCCTTACGAAGGCAGAGCCGGTAGTGGCAGACATTGCCGTATTCAACCACATGGATAAAAATGAGCTGTTAAAGCTTGCTGCCTGTCTGGAGGAGCATTTCCCCCACTCTATGGCAAATGCGGTAGTCTGCGAGGCAGTCAGACGGGGACTGGTCCATGAGGAGATGCATTCAAAGGTGGATTACATCGTAGCTCACGGGATCGCCAGTTATGTGGGCCAGGAACGGGTGGTGATCGGAAGCCATCATTTTGTATTTGAGGATGAAAAATGCCGTATCCCAGAGGGAAAGCAGGAGGACTTTGACCAGCTTCCGCCGGAGTATTCCCATCTGTATATGGCCATCGGAGGTTTTCTGGCAGCGGTGATCCTCATCCAGGATCCTCTGCGGGAGGAGGCAGGAGAGGTGATTAAAGCCCTGCGCCGCCTGGGCATATCCAAGGTTGTTATGATGACGGGAGACAGTGAACGCACAGCCAGGGCGATTGCGGCCCGGGTGGGAGTGGACCAGTATTATTCTGAGGTCCTTCCAGAAGATAAGGCCCTGTTTGTAGAAGCGGAAAAACGCCGGGGCCGTAAAGTTCTGATGGTAGGAGACGGGATCAATGATTCTCCCGCTCTGTCAGCGGCTGATGCCGGCATTGCTATCAGTGAAGGGGCGGAGATCGCAAGGGAGATCGCGGATATTACCATATCTCAGGACGATCTCTGCCAGCTTGTGACCCTGAAAGAGGTCAGCAATGCCCTTATGAGGCGGATCAACGGAAATTACCGCTTTGTGATCGGCTTTAACCTGGGCCTGATCCTTCTGGGAGTATGTGGTGTGATTTCTCCTACAACCTCCGCCCTGCTTCACAATACCTCCACTCTGGCTGTGAGCCTGAAAAGCATGACGAATCTGCTGGATTAATATAAAAAAAGCCTGTACCGGACCCTGTCCGCCAGGCTTTTTTTTATGATAAGACTAAATTCCTGCAAATCCACACATACTGTAGAGAGAACGGCAGTGAATGGGCTGCAGGAAAGGAGTAGGATCACATGGAACAGAAAAAAGGAAAAGCGAGCCTGGCCTTTGAGCATCCTCCGCTGATTATCAGCGCCGCCTCTGTGGCGGGGAAAAAGGAAGGAGAAGGGCCTCTTGGCGCCCTTTTTGATAAGACAGAGACAGATGATATGATGGGAAAGGCAGACTGGGAAGAAGCGGAGAGCGCCCTTCAAAAGGAGGCGGCAGATATAGCCATTGAAAAATGCGGGATCCAGGCAGGAGACCTGCGCTACCTGTTTGCGGGGGACCTGTTAGGTCAGCTGATTGCGACCTCCTTTGGAACTGTAGATCTGGAGGTGCCTCTTTTCGGCCTTTACGGGGCCTGCTCTACCATGGGGGAGGCTATGAGCCTGGGAGCCATGACTGTAAATGCAGGCTATGCAGACAAGGTGCTTTCCATGGCCTCCAGCCATTTTGCTACAGCGGAAAAGCAGTTCCGTTTTCCCCTGGCCTACGGGAACCAGCGCCCCATGTCCTCTACTTGGACTGTTACAGGCTGCGGAGCGGTAATCCTGGCAAAAGAGGGGACAAAGGGATTTAAGCCCTACGGAAGGATCACAGGGATCACCACCGGCCGTATGGTAGATCTGGGGATCCGGGATTCCATGAATATGGGGGCGGCCATGGCTCCCGGCGCCTTTCACACCATCCAGCAGAACCTGGAGGATTTTCAGGTGGAGGAAACCTGGTATGATAAGATCATAACTGGAGATCTGGGAGAGGTAGGCCGCCAGATCCTGCTGGATCTGATGAAGAAAAAGGGCCGTGACCTGAGCCAGCTGCATATGGACTGCGGCATGGAGATCTATGACAAGGAGACCCAGGATACCCATGCAGGGGGAAGCGGCTGCGGCTGCTCCGCTGTTACACTCTGCTCCTATGTGCTGCCGAAAATTCAGAAGGGCACCTGGAAGCGGGTTCTGTTTGTCCCCACCGGCGCCCTGCTGTCTACGGTCAGCTTTAATGAAGGGCAAAGCATACCGGGGATTGCCCACGGAGTTGTGATTGAACACATAGGAAGGGAGAAATAAAATAACCATGGATTATATCAAAGCATTCGCGGCAGGCGGTCTGATCTGTGCCCTGGTCCAGATCCTGATGGAAAAAACGAAAATGATGCCGGGCCGTATTATGGTCCTTCTGGTGGTGACAGGCTCCATCCTGGGCTTTTTCGGTCTCTACGAACCATTTTTAGAATGGGCCGGAGCCGGGGCCTCTGTCCCCCTTTTAGGCTTTGGAAACACCCTGTGGAAGGGCGTGAAAACGGCAGTGGGAGAGAGCGGGCTTTTAGGCACCTTTAAGGGCGGATTCACAGCCGGGGCCGCAGGAATCTGCGGGGCATTGGTGTTTGGCTACCTGGGCTCCCTGATCTTTAAGCCGAAGATGAAGGATGAATAAGTTTTGGGCTCTGAGGAGGGTTTCTTCAGAGCCCTTATTTTTATTTGTAGGATAAAAGGATCTGTGCTATGGTGCAGGAAAGAGAACTGAAGAAAAAATAGGTTAGGGGGGGGGGGTACTATATGGGTTCAGGTCAGAAACAGGCAGACTCCTTCCGAAAACGTGAGGTGGATATGCTGCTCTGGCAGGAAACGCGCCGAGGCTGGTGATAAAGGCTGGCTGCTTATAAGAAAAGGCTGGAAGCAAAATAAAAAGCAGAGGCTCTGTTTCAAAACAGACAACCTCTGCTTTTGCATCTTATTATCTTGGATTTCCCGGCCCGTAGCCCTCGGTTGTGGGCGATACGGTCTCAGGCTGGTAGCCTGGTCCGATGGGGGTGATCACTGCTCCGGAGTCATTGCTTCCGTCTGTGGACGGAGAGATGATAGTGGAGGATCCTCCATGGATGGTACAGGTTCCTGGGATGGCATATACGGAATCATCCGTTGCCCCGTCTTCTCCTTCCGGAAGGACCATGCACACCCTTGTTGTCTTTTCCGGACAGAAGGCGGTGGGGCGCATACCGGACTCCGCGCATACGGTTACGGCAACGTGCTTGTCGCAGACCTCTGTAGGAGCGGTGCCCTTGGCAAAATATTCGGTGTAGACTGCGTTCCCTCTGGGATCTGCCGTGCAGACGCCGGGAACAGCCTGTTTGCCGGATTTGCGGCAGATCTGGGCTGTTTCTACGCTGTCCGGCACGGAAAAGCCGGGATCCGACAATCCCTCATGGACGCGGTTCATAATATTGCGCCAGATATTTTTGTGGAAGGAGGTTCCGCCGTTGTTTACATTTCCATGTGTCAGTTTCTGGTTGTTGTCACAGCCGCCCCAGATACCGGCAGTATAATAAGGAGTAAAGCCTACAAACCATACATCATTATTTGCAGTGGTGGTGCCGCTTTTTCCAGCGGCGGACATACCTGTTAAGGCTGCCCGTGTACTGGTAGAGTTAATGGATACGCCGGAACGGGCAAACTTTCGGTTTGCCTTCAATGAATCCGACATGGCATCTGTAAGCAGGAAAGCGGTGGAATCTTTAAGCACCTGCTTGGTCTCCGGCTCATTGTCAATGAGCACCTTGCCGTTGTGGTCCAGGATCTTTGTAAAGAACCGGGGCTTTGTGTAAACGCCGCCGTTTGCGATGGAGGCGTAGGCAGCCGTCATTTCCAGGTTGGAAACCCCTTTTGTAATACCTCCCAGGGCGGTAGCAGCATTGAGATCCGTCTTCGTAAGGGAGGAGATTCCCATATTTTCCGCATATTCAACACCAAGCTGAGGAGTTACCGTCTCCATCAGACACCGTACCGCTACAATGTTCATGGAATAGATAATACCCTCTCTGATATTGGAATAGCCCACAAAGCCATTGGCAGAGTTCCACCAGTTCCTGAAGGTCTTTGTTCCCAGGGTATAAGAGGTATCGTAATACACAGTTCCCAGAGTTGCCCCGCAGGTATCGAGAGCCGGCGCAAACACCGTAAGCACCTTAAAGGCAGAGCCCGGCTGCCGGTATACATTGCTGGCCCGGTTTAAGGTCAGGCTGGCTGTTTTCTCGCCCCGGCCGCCGCAGAGCGCCTTTACCTCACCTGTATGCTGATCCATCAGCACGAAGGAGGTCTGAGGCTGCAGGATAAAGTTCTGGCGTTCGCCGATGATCTCATCCCCCTCCTTTAACTGCCATGCCTTATATTGGTCAATGGCGGACTGGGCGGCCTCCTTGCTGGTATAAAGTCCTTCATAGGAGGAATCGCCAAGGACATTTTTATGGAAGGATTTCAGGTTCTCCTCGGAAAAATGCTCAGTAGTGCCGTCTGCATGGGTCACAGAAAGGCGGTATTCAACGGAATACTTGGCAACGGAATAGTTGTCCGGGTTATTGACCTCCTCATCTACAATGGCCTGAAGGTCAGGATCCTGAGTGGTGTAGATCTGAAGTCCCCCGGAATAGAGCATATTGGAGGCCTGATCCTCAGAGCAGCCCAGCTCCTCTACCAAAGCGGCAAGAACCTGCTCGATCAGTTCGTCCGTAAAATAGCTGTAGTAGGTATTGCTCTCCTTGATCGCGGTATCCACGTTCTGGATCCTGGCGTATACATCATCTGCCAGGGCCTCCTCCTGTTCCTCCTTGGAGATATAGCCCTGCTCATACATATACTGGAGGACGATCTTGCGCCGCTCCGCATTGGCCTCAGCACCGGAGACTGGATTCAGGCGGGAGGGGTTTTTAGTAATGGATGCCAGCACCGCGCATTCAGATAAGGTAAGCTCAGAGACCTCCTTGTTAAAATAGCGTCTGGCAGCTACCTTCACCCCCAGGGTATTTTTTCCCAGGTTAATGGTGTTCAGGTAGTTGGTAATGATCATTTTTTTTGTTTCTTCCTTGCTCATGCCGGAATTTTTTTCCAGCTGTACCGCAAGATACTGCTCCTGAAGCTTACGCTCCAGCATGGCTCCGAAGCCGGATTCCATACCGCCTGCAAAGATATTGTTTTTAAGGAGCTGCTGGGTAATGGTACTTCCGCCTCCTGCGTAATCATTGGTAAGAACGCCCTTTACCGCCCGGGCGATGGAGCGCAGGTCTATGCCGTTATGGCTCCAGAAACGGGAATCCTCAATGGCCACAAAGGCGTTGATCAGATCCTCAGGCAGTTCCTCAAAAGTGGCTTCCTCCCGGTTAGAGCCGCTGGTGACCAGCGTATCCGTCAGGTTGCCTGCGGAGTCGTACACCGTAGTGGCAAAGCGGTCCGGCTGGATATTCATAATATCCACAGAAGGGGCATTGTCAATAATACCCTTCATCATTCCCAGACCCACGGCTGCTCCGGCAACTGCCAGAAAAAGGAACAGGACAAACAGCGCCTTAAAAACATTCAGGAACAGCTTGGAGGTATACTTGCCAGACTTTGACTGAAGGGACTTAAGCCTGCGCTCTGTCTCATATTTTCCGTAGTTCATAAACTCTCCTTTTCATAATTTCTGATAAAGATCCATTCTACAGATTATACACCAGTTTGCTGAAAATGAAAAGGTCAAATATCTCCTTGCTATGGAGCGGTATCTATATTATGATGGAAGTGTTCGGAATGAGACCGAAATAACCCTATGAGGAGAAGAGAACGTGACAGAGAGCTACAAAATTGTTTACAGGGGCGGAAAGGGAGAGCTTATTGAGAAAAAATCCCGTTTTATCGCTGATATAAAACCGGTAAAGACAGAGGAGGAGGCCCTGGCCTGGGTGGAGGAGATCCGCAGAAGATACTGGGACGCCCGCCATCACTGCTATGCCTATATTCTGGGGGACAGAGGGCAGACGGCCCGGTGCAGTGACGACGGAGAGCCCTCCCAGACTGCAGGAAAGCCCATGATGGATGTTCTGACAGGAGAAGGGCTCCATGATGTGTGCGCAGTGGTCACAAGGTACTTTGGAGGCACCCTGCTGGGTACTGGAGGGCTTGTAAGGGCCTATTCGGGCGCCTTAAAGGAGGGGCTTAAGGACTGCGCTGTGGTGGAAAAGAAGCTGGGAGTCCGCCTGGAAGTGACAATGGATTACAACGGCGTGGGAAAGCTCCAGTATCTGGCGGCCCAGGCGGGCATTGACACCCTGGATACCCAGTATACGGATAAGGCGGTATTTGCCTTTCTGGTTCCACTTGCCGGGGAAGGGAAATTTACAGCGGATCTGATTGAAGGCACAAACGGCAGGGCTGTCATCCGACGGGAGGGTGAGGTATATTACGGTCTGGGAGAGGAAGGGCTGATCGTCTTTGAGGACTGAGGAGAATCCTCTAAAACCCCTTGCAATCTGCAGATACCAATGCTATACTATAAAACCGTTACGGAACTAAGAAATTTTTCATTATTAGAAAGAGTAAACACAATGAAGATGAAAAGAGAAGACATAAGAAACATAGCCATCATCGCCCACGTTGACCACGGCAAAACCACCCTGGTGGATCAGCTGTTAAAGCAGAGCG